>JAWVZB010000054.1:0-21105 GCA_033722375.1 Nitriliruptorales bacterium
CCGTGGATCTCGGGCTGGTAGAGCTCCTGGAGCTCCGACAGCAGCACGTAGCCGCGCTCGCTGGAGCGCTCGAACAGTTCCTCGACCGCAACCTCTGCGGTGGGTAGTTCCGTCTGTGACACCGTTCCTCCTTCATCGCCCCGCTGTCGGGGCGATAGTTCCTGTCGCCCCGTCAGGGGCGGGTTGAAGCGTTCAACTCGTGGTGGTCTCGTCGTGATGGTCTCGGTGGTGACGTTCGCTCGCTCGTCGGCGGCGGTCCCCCTGGCGCGATCACACCCGACTGCCCTACGAAACCACATCTGTGGGTTCCGGTGGAAGTCCCGTCTCCCAACCTTCGGGCATCTGGGCGCTCGCCGCGCCCCAGAACAGTGTACGTCCGGACAGGACGATCGTCTGCGGAGACGCTATGCGCGCCCGTCTGGGGCTGTCGGCGGGCGCGGCGGCTCCGTCGTGCGGTCGTCGGCAACCAGCTCCACCTTGACCCCGTCAGGATCCTCCATGAACGCCGCGTAGTGGTCCTCACCTCCCGCATACGGGTGGCGGTCCTCGTAGAGGAGCCTCGTGCCCCGGCTCCGGAGGTGCGCCACCAGCTCTTCCACCTCTTCTGCGGTATCGACATGGAAGGCCAGATGGTTGAGCCCCGGTCGCCGCCGGTCGAAGTCGGTGTCGTCAGGCGCCTGGACGAACACGAGGTAGGTCGGCCCCAGACGCCAGCTCATGCCGTCGTCCCACTCCTGGTAGGGGCGGTAGCCGAGCTGGCCGAGCAGGAACCCCCAGAACGCGACGGAGCGCTCGAGGTCGCTCACGTAGAGCTCGATGTGGTGGAGCGCGCCGCGGGTCAACGCCACCTCCTGGGGTCGGGGACACGTGCGGGAGCGGGGTCGCGGACGGTCACTCGTCGGTTCCCTTCGCGGTCCGGTCCCCGTTCTCCTCCTTGCTGGTGCTCGGGGGCTCCCGGCCGACGAGGTCGTAGACGACCTCCCCGTCGACGGTCTCCTCCTCGAGGAGCACGTCGACGAGCTCCTCGAGCTCGTCCCGGTGAGCTTCGAGGAGGTCGGTCACCGCTTCCTCGGCGTCACGCATCAGGTCGGCGATCACCTCGTCGATCTGGCGCTGGGTCTGCTCCGCGTACGGCCGTTTCGCGAGGGGGTCGGGGACCGCACCTCCTTGGCCGTCTCCGTAGCCCACGGGACCGATCTCCTCGGAGAGGCCGAAGTCTCGCACCATCTTGGACGCCATGTCGGTGGCGGTCGCGAGGTCGTTGGCGGCACCGGAGGAGGCCTCGTCGAACCACAGCAGCTCCGCCACCCGACCGCCCAGCCGGACCCGGATCGCATCGGTCATGTAGCTCTCGGTGTGCAGTCGGCGCTCGTCGAGCGGAAGCTGCTCGGTGACGCCCAGTGCCCGCCGGGTCGGCAGGATCGTGACCTTGCCGACCGGGTCGGCGTTGTCCGACAGCGCCGCGACCAGCGCGTGGCCCGACTCGTGCACCGCCACGCGGCGGCGTTCCTCGGGGCGGAGGATGTCGCTGTCCTGGCGACGGCCGAGCAGCACCCGGTCGCGGGCGTCCTCGAAGTCCTCCTGCGAGATCTGGTCGCGCTCGTTCCTCACGGCGTGCATCGCGGCCTCGTTGACGAGGTTCTCGAGGTCCGCCCCGCTGAAACCGGGCGTGCCCCGGGCGATGCGTTCGATGTCCACGTCGCCCTCGAGCGGCTTGCCGCGGGTGTGGAGCTGGAGGATCTCGAGGCGCTCGTCCTGTCGGGGCAGGGGTACCTGGATCTGACGGTCGAACCGCCCGGGCCTCATGAGCGCGTCGTCGAGGAGCTGCGGCCGGTTGGTCGCAGCGATCACGACGACCCCTTCCGCCGGCTCGAAGCCGTCCATCTCGGAGAGGAGCTGGTTCAGGGTCTGCTCCTGCTCGTTGTTGGTTCCGATCGTCGTGGAGCCACCGCGCTTGCGGCCGAGCGAATCCAGCTCGTCGATGAAGATGATCGACGGTGCCAGCTTGCGCGCCTTCTCGAAGAGGTCACGGACGCGGGAGGCGCCGACCCCGACCAGCATCTCGACGAACTCGGAGCCGGCTGCGGAGATGAACGGCACGTCGGCCTCCCCCGCAACGGCTCGCGCCATGAGGGTCTTGCCGGTTCCTGGTGGGCCGATCAGGAGGATCCCGCCGGGTCCCCGCGCCCCGACCGCCTGGTACTTGGTCGGATCCTCGAGGTAGTCCACGAGCTCGCGAACCTCTTGCTTGACCCCTTCGTATCCAGCGATGTCGTCGAACGTCGTGTCGGGGCGCTCGCTCGTGAGGACCTCGGCCTTGGACTTGCCCGCACCGGTGAGCTGTGACATCTGGCCGCGGGCGCGACGCGAGAACCACCAGATCAGCCCCCCGATCAGGAGCAGCGGCAGGAGGTTCGCGAGGAGCACCGCCAGGCCACCCCCGGTGTCCGGCGGGTCGAAGTCGTAGGCGACACCGGCGTCGTCCAGCCGGTTCCGCAGGTCCGCCTGGTCCTCGGCCGGCACGGTCGTCGTGAACTCCTCGCCGCCCGAGAACGTGCCGTCTGCGGCGCCGGTCTCGTTCGTGATCGTGATCTCTTCGACCTCGCCCGCGTCGAGTCGCTCGAGGAACGTGGAGTAGTCGACCTCGTTGCCGCCGCCACCGTCGAACAGGGTGGTGGCCGCGAACATCGCCACGAGTAGCGCCAGTGCACCCGGGATCAGCCATCGCCGCCACGGCGGCCGGCCGTTGTCGCCCCGATCGAGCGAACGACCCCGGTCACGAGACGTGCTGTCGTCTCCAGGGATGTGTCCTGACAGGGAGGGATCTCCTCGGTGCGTGTAGAAGGACGGTACTGAGCGTCAGCAGCTGGGTTCGACCCCGCCCTACCCCCGTCTGTACCTCAGACCGCACCCAACCGTGGCGCACCGCGCTCCGAACGGGGCACGAGGACCTGCCACCCCGACCGTGAGGAGTAGCTGTGGAACCCGGAGACACCGTCCCCGACTTCAGCGCCCGCACCCAGGACGGGGAGACCGTCACCCTGACGGACCTCCTCGTTGACGGGCCGGTGGTGCTGTTCTTCTACCCCAAGGCCTTCACCGGAGGGTGCACGGCCGAGGCCTGCCACTTCCGCGACCTCGCCGCGGAGTTCGAGGCGGTCGGCGCGACCCCGGTCGGCATCAGCCGGGACGACGTCGAGACACAGGCCGCGTTCGGAGAGAAGCACGACCTCGGCTACCCCCTGCTCTCCGACCCCGACGGGTCGGTGGCCAAGGTCTTCGGCGCGAAACGGATCGGGCCGCTGTGGAGCAAGCGCCACACGTTCGTGATCGACACCGACCGCACGGTGCGCCACGCGACCCAGAGCGAGTCCGACATGGAGGTCCACGCGGACGAGGCGCTCGAGGTGCTCTCGCAGCTCCAGCGCACCTGACGACACCGACGGGACGGAACAGCACGCCCCACGTGGCCGTTCGCTGACGTGTGCATCGCGCCCGTTGCTACCGTCTCTCGGTGCCCGCGGTCCGTCCCGCCGAGGATCCCAATGCTCGCCTCCATCCCGTCGCCGTCGAACAACGTGCTCGAGATCGGGCCGCTCGACGTGCACTACTACGGGATCCTCATCGCGATCGGCATCGCGATCGCGCTCACGCTCGTCCGTCGCCGCTACGAACACTTCGGGGGTGACCCCGACCTCGTCGACCGGGTGCTCGTCTGGGCGGTCGTCGCGGGGTTCGTCGGGGCGCGGCTCGCGTACGCGTCGACCCACCTGCACCGGTTCGAAGGCCGCCCCGAAGCGATCCTCTTCATCTGGGAGGGCGGCCTGGCCTTCTTCGGCGGGCTCACCTTCGGGGCGATCACCGCCATCGTGCTCGTGGCTCGTTGGACCGACGGCGGCCGCTTCGGGGACTTCCCCCGTTTCGCGGATGCCGCGGCTCCCGGCATCCCACTGGCCCAGGCCATCGGCCGATGGGGCAACTACTTCAACCAGGAGCTGTTCGGCACCCCGAGCGACCTACCGTGGGCGGTGGAGATCGATCCCGGAAACCGCCCCGAGCAGTACCAGGACGCGGCCACGTTCCACCCCACCTTCCTCTACGAGTCGCTCTACAACTTCCTGGTCGTGGCGCTACTGCTCCTGATCGAGAGACGGACCGAACTGCGGCGCGGCAGCCTGATCTTCGTCTACCTGATCTTCTACGGGATCGGCCGCTTCCTGCTCGAGCTCATCCGGACCGACACGACGTTCCGGATCCTCGGGATCTCCCGGAACGGTTGGGTGGCGATCCTCGCCGCCGCCGGGGGTGCGGTGGCCCTGCGGTGGTGGCAGCAGCGTGAGGGTCCGCCCGTTGGCGCCACGACGTCGCCCGATGACACGGCTGCGCCGTCAGCGGCCGCCGACACCGCCGACCGGACACCGGACGCGGCCTCCAGGGACGCCTGATACCGCCGGTCGGACCTACCGGCTCCGCGTGAGGGGCTCCTCACGATGCGTACACCTATGGCCGACGACCCCAACCGGGACAGCATCGGCCCCGAACAACGATCGGGACCACCGGGCGGAAGGAGCAGTCATGACGAAGATCCGGGCAACGTGTCCGCGCTGCGCCGACGAGGTCGACCTCCGGCCCCACGAGGTGCTGCTCCACATCGTCGACCCCGTCCTGACGCCCGGCGAGCACCATGGGAGCTACGGCTTCGACTGCCCGAGCTGCGACAACTTCGTGGTCCGGCCCGCCGGCGAGCACGCGATCTCGCTGCTGATCGAGGGCGGTGTCGAGATCTGCACCGACCGCCTCCCCCCGTGGGAGCAGGAGACCGCCCCGCCCCACCCCGAGTCCCCTCCTGGCGGACCGCCGTTGACCTACGACGACCTGCTCGATCTCCATCTCGCACTGCAGCGCCCTGACTGGTTCGCCGAGCTCGAGGAACTGGTGGCCTGATCGTGCCACCGACGTTCGTGGGCGGGACGTTCGTGCCCAGGTGACGCGGGAGCCGAGATCGGGACACCGTCGTGGCCGTGCCACGGGTGGACGCTGGCCGCGTGCGGCCCCATCGTGGGCCATGAGCCCGTGCCCGCGACCGGGGAGCCACCGTGCCGCGCGCCGACGAGACCGCCCGCCATCCCCTACCCGTCGACCGCCCCGTACCTCCACAGGGGGTGGCGCCGGTCGCCGTCACGCCCCCTCCAGCACCGAGCAGGCGACGCCGGCTGCTCCTCGCCGCACTGGCCAGCGGCACCCTGATCGCAGCTCCCCTCGCCGCGCAGACCGAGGCGATCGCTGCCCCCCTCCCGGCCACGGATCACGCCGCCACGGGGCTCGGACCCGAACTGCGACCGGTGCCGCCGGCGCCCGTACCAACCGCCACTGGTGCGGACCGGGAGCGCACGGCACTGCGGCCGCTGGCACGGATCGATGACCTCGAACTCCTGCTCCCCTCGCCACGGACCGCGATGGTGGGCTTCCACGAATCCTTCAACGCCGCCGCCGTGGAGCTGACGCCCGCGACCACGCCGGAGGACGACCACGGCAGCAAGCCGCTGCCTGACGTGTCCGACGATGCCACCGCGCAGGCGGGGATCATCCTCCCGAGCCGCGGCCGACCTGGCGGCGCGACCTCCGCGGTCGACATCGCCGTGCCAGCCGGCGAGCCGGTTCTCGCCCCGCTGTCCGGCGAGGTCGTCGCCGTGAGCCCCTACTTCCTCTACGGCAAGCATCCCGACGTCCGGATCGACGTCATCCCCGAGGGGCGCCCCGATCTCCGGGTGGTCTTCGTGCATGTCAGCGACGTCGCCGTCGAGCCCGGGGACCGGATCGTCGCCGGCGAGACCACCATCGCCCGCTCGGCGACGGCCCTGCCGTTCGAATCCCAGATCGACCGCTTCGTGCGTGCAGCGACTGGCGCCACCACGCCACACGTCCACATCGAGGTGAACCAGGTCAGCTCGTGAGCGATCAGCGGTGGGCGGGCACCGGACGGTCCGGCTCGGGCTCTTCGTCCCCTGATCCCTTGCCCTCGTCCTGATCGGGGTAGGCGATCCGCGGGTGGTAGATGCCGACCAGCGCCTCGACGATCGAATCTCGCACCTGGGTCACCTCGTGGAAGGTGATGTCGCACTCCGCGAACTGGTCGTCGTCGATCCGCTCCTGGATCAACCGGTCACAGATCCCCTCGATCTCCTCACGCGGGAGCGTGCCGCGGTCCATCGCCATCGACCGTGTGGCCGCTTCGCAACAGTCGGCCATCACGAGGATGCCCGCCTCCTTGCTGCGGGGCTTGGTCCCCTTGTACCGGTAGTGGTCGATGTCGACCTTCTCGATGTCTCCACCGGCTTCGTCGAGCGCCTTGCGGTAGAAGTAGGTCACGAGCATCGTGCCGTGGTGGCTCCCGATGCACGCCACCACCTCGGGCGGCAGCTTGTACTCCCGCGCCATCTCGACCCCATCCACCACGTGGTTCTGGATGATGACGGCGGAGATCTCCGGATCGAGGTCGTCGTGGGGGTTCTTGATGCCGCGCTGGTTCTCGATGAAGAAGTGCGGTTGGCGGACCTTGCCGATGTCGTGGTAGAGCGCGGCGACGTTCCCGAGGAGCGCGTTCGCCCCGACCTCGCGACAGGCACGCTCGACCAGGGACGCCACCATCACGGAATGGTTGTAGGAGCCGAGCGCCTTCTTCTCGAGCTCCCGGAGGAGTGGATGGTTGCGGTCGGCCAGATCCAACAGCGCCGTGACCGTCGGGAGTCGGAAGAGCGTCTCGAGGAAGGGCAGGGTCCCCTGCACCAGCATCGCGGTGGCGATGCCGTTGATGAGCCCGGCGGCGACCGCCACCCCGGTGGCGTCGTCAGGTCCGAAGACCAGCACGATCACGGCGGCGAGCAGCGGGAACGCCAGCGCGACGCGGTAGGTCGCGCTGCGGAGATCCCCGCGCGACTCGATGTGGGTCGTCAACGGAACGCTCAGCAGCACCGACGCCGCCACGAACACCGCCACGCCGGTCGTCTCGGGGGCGATGACGAGCTGGATCAGGACCGCCGGCAGCATGGTGGCGATCCCGACCACCGGAGCCACGAGGATCGCGGTCAGCATGCCGAGCGCCCCAGCCGGGAGGACGTACCACCAGCCGGCCGACACCGAGTCGGCCAGCAGGTTGACCCCGATCGTCATGAGCGCGTATCCGGTCAACAGTGCCGACAGCAGCAGCACCCGGCGGCCTGACGCCCAGACCCGCGGCTGCATGAAGCGCAGGTAGATGGCGACCACGATGGCGGTGAGGAGCATCGCCACGAACGCCCGCGCGAGCGCCAACCACGGGTCTGTCCCTTCGAGCCCGCGCTGCCGCAGCGCCTCGAGCTGGATCTCGGTGACGGTCTCGCCCTCGCGGACGATGGGCTCGTTGCGCTGCCAGGTCCGCACGACCTCCGCGACCTCGGAAGCAGCCTCGTCCCGCGCGGTCTGGGTCGCCTCCTCGTCGATGACGATCGTCGGCTGCATGACGGCCCGCATGAGCGGCTCGATCGCCACCGACTCGAGGTCACCCGGGAACTCGGTGGCCCGCAGGCTCAGCTCGGTCCGCAGCTCCCGATCGAGCACGGTGTCGAGGTCGTCCGCCGAGATGTTCTGCCGCGCGAGCTCCTGGGCGAGGTCCACCGCCTCGGACTCGACCTGGCGCAGCTCGGCGTCGGAGAGCTGCACCAGAGCCCGGATCGGCTCCTCGCCGAGGAACGGCTGGGCCTCGAGCAGCTGCTCCACCTGCGCCTGCTCGCTGGGCTCGCGCGTGGTCGGTTCCTCGGTCTCCCCACCAGTTCCCTCGACGGGGACAGGCGCGCGGGCGGCACGCAGCTCGGTGAAGACCTCTCGCACGTCGGCGATGATCTGCTCGACCGCAGCCGGGTCTCGCGCGGTACGGGGCTGGACGGCCTGTCGAGCGCGTTCCCGCTCGATCTCGGTCTGCTCCTGATCCACGATGCGGACCGGCTGGTCGGCGACGACCGTGCGCGGCGAGGCCTCACCGACCCGGATCGGGGCGTCGTCGGCGAACGTCCCCGCGGCCACGAGGAACGGCACGACGACCAACACCAGCAGCAGCGCGGCACCGCGCTGCAACCAGAGGCGCTGGTCGCGTGACAAGGGCACCGGTCTCCCTCCCCCAACGGTGACCATCCGTGAGGACGTAGTGTGTCGCACCGCGGGCCGCTGTGCACCTGTCCGCCCCGTCCGCCAACCAGAGGAGCGTCGTGGAAGGCCTCCCGGCCACGGCCTGGCTCCGCTTCGACCGCTCTGAGTGGGCCGAACGGCGCCAGGCGACGCCGTTGACGCTCGACGAGCGCGACCTCGAGGATCTTCGGGGCATCAACGAGGACATCTCCCTCGCCGAGGTCAGCGAGATCTATCTGCCCGTTTCGCGGCTTCTGAACCTCTACGTGGCTGCGACCCAAGACCTCCACCGCGCCACGGATGTGTTCCTCGGTGACCCGTCCGGCGAACGGGACTGGCGCAAGACGCCCTACGTGATCGGGATCGCCGGATCGGTGGCCGTGGGCAAGTCCACGACGGCCCGGATCCTCCAGGCGTTGCTGGCGCGTTGGCCGGACCATCCCGAGGTGGCACTCGTCACGACCGACGGCTTCCTCCACCCCAACGCCGTCCTCGAGGAGCGCGGCCTCCTGGAGCGGAAGGGCTTCCCCGAGAGCTACGACGTCGGGCGGCTGGTGCGGTTCGTGGCCGAGCTGAAGTCGGGGGCCGACGAGGTACGGGCCCCGGTGTACTCGCATCTCACCTACGACATCGTCCCCGACGAGGAGGTCGTGGTCCGGCGCCCCGACATCGTCCTGCTCGAAGGGCTGAACGTCCTCCAGACCGGCACCGCGGACGAAGAGCGGGTGTTCGTCTCGGACTTCTTCGACTTCTCGATCTACGTCGACGCGGACGTCGAGGACATCCGTCGGTGGTACGTCGAGCGGTTCCAACTGCTGCGTGAGACCGCGTTCCGTGATCCGTCGTCGTACTTCCGGCGCTTCGCGGATCTCTCCGCCGACGAGGCCGCAACGACCGCACGTCGGATCTGGCGGGACATCAACGAGGTCAACCTCCACGAGAACATCCTGCCCACCCGCCCCCGCGCAGATCTGATCCTGCACAAAGGGGCCGACCACCGGGTCGAGGAGGTCCGACTGCGCCGACTGTGACGAGGAGGCAGATGCGCAGGAGCCAGGAGGCTCGTACGGTGGCCGGCATGAGCAGGGAGACGGTCGCCATCCGGCTGCGCCTCTACATCACGGGGGACGGCCCGTTGACCGTGTCCGCTCGCTCCAGCGTGGATGCCATCCGGGACCGCGTCGGTGGCGACTGCGAGATCGAGATCGTCGACGTCCTCGAAGACCCCGACACCGCAGAGCGCGAGCAGGTGCTCGCGACGCCGACGCTCGAGCGTCTCGACCCGCCCCCACGGCTGCGCGTGGTGGGCGACCTCACCGACCTCGACCGCGCCCTGGACGGGCTCGGCCTGCGCGTCTGGCGCGACGACGAGAACCACGGCCCGACAGAGAGCCCGCGATGACCACCGACGTCGCTCGCGCACCGACCGGGATCGAGGGGTTCGACTTCCTCTCCCGGGGTGGGATCCCCGAGGGCCGCACCACGCTGCTGGCCGGGGCCGCTGGCACGGGCAAGACCGTGTTCAGCCTGAGCTGCGTCCGCCACGGCATCGAAGAGCTCGGCGAATCGGCGGTGTACGTGCCACTCGAGGAGTCGCCAGCCGACCTGCGGCGCACGGCGGCGTCGTTCGGCTGGGATCTCGCCGCCTACGAGGACGCCGGCGACCTCCGGTTCGTGGACGCGGTCCCACCGAGCAACGAGCAACCCGTGATCACCGGGTCGTTCGACCTGGGTGCGCTGATCAGCCGCATCGAGCACGCGATCGAACAGGTGGGGGCGAAGCGGGTGGTCATCGACGCCGTCAGCACGTTGTTCTCCTACCTCCCCGATCCGGCACGGATCCGCTGGGAGATATTCCGCCTGCGACGAGTGCTCCAGGAACGCGGTGTCACCTCGATCATCACCGCAGAGCGGGATCGCGAGTCGCCCCTCCTGACACGCAACGGCGTGGAGGCGTACGTCACCGACAACGTCGTGGTGCTCCGAAACCGCCATGACGGGCGACAGCGGAGTCGGACCGTGGCGATCGCCAAGTTCCGGGCAGCGACGCACCAGCAGGGCGAGACACCGTTCACGATCCGATCCGACGAGGGCATCGTGGTCACCCCGCTGTCGGCCATGACCCTCGAGCAACCCACGTCGACGCAACGGATCTCGACCGGGGTGGACGAACTCGACGAGTTGACCGGAGGCGGGCTGTACCAGGCCTCGGCCGTGCTGGTCTCGGGCCCGACCGGAGCCGGCAAGACACTGACCGCCTGCCACTTCCTGGCCGGCATGGCAAGCGACGAACGCGGGCTGCTGTTCGCTTTCGAGGAGAGCCGCTCACAGCTCCTCCGTGACGCGGACGGCTGGGGGCTGCCGCTGCGTGGGTTCGTCGACGACGGTCAGGTCCTGGTCCACAGCGACTACCCGGAGCGGTTCAGCCTGGAGTCGCACCTCATCCGGATCAAGCAGCACGTGGACGACTTCCAGCCCACCCGGGTCGCGCTCGACAGCCTCACCGCACTCCAGCGCATCGGCACCGTGCGAGGCTTCCGGGAGTTCGTGCTCGGGCTCCTCTCCTACCTGAAGGAGCGAGGCATCACCCTGATCATGACGGCCACGGCGTCGTCGGCCAAGGAGACCGAGTCGCTGACCCAGAGCCACGTCTCGTCCGTCTCGGACGGGATCATCCTGCTCCGCTACGTCGAGGCCCCGGGGACGATCGAACGCGCCATGTCCATCCTCAAGCTGCGCGGCACCGAGCACGACCGGTCGATCCGCAGCTTCCGGATCACCGGAGCCGGCCTGGAGATCGGCGAGCCGCTCGACGTTCCCGCCAACATGCTCGGCGACGGCATCGTCGCCTTCGGCGGCCGGATCGAGTAGCACACCCCAGCGTGCATCACGTCTGGTCGAGTGCCTCCAGACGGGAACGCGGGATCGTGTGCTCCCAGTCAGCAAGGATCGCCCGTAGCGCCGCGACGAACGCGAGTGGCTGATCCAGGATGAGGTGGTGGTAGGCCTGCGGAATCTCGACGAACGGGGCGTTCCTCCCGAGGAGGTCGTTCATGTACTCGGTGACGTCGTCGGTGACCACGTGGGACATCTGGCCGTGGAACACCGCGACCCGGCACTGCGCGTCGGCGAGGTAGTCCCCGAAGATCCGTGAGCTGAACCGCTTGAAGATCATGGGATCGAACTTCCACGTCCAGCCGTCACCGGTCTGGTGCAGGGAATGCCGGGCGACGTAGTCGATGATGAAGTCGTTCTCGCACGGCTGGGGCGGCACCAGCACGAAGTGCTCCATCGCCTCGTCCAGCGACGGGTAGGTCTTCGGGGCGCGGAACATGCGCCCACCCCGCCCCTCCTGCGACTCGGGGTCGGGCCGACGCACGGGCGAGTCCACGATGACCGCACCGGCCAGCCCGTCGCCGTGCTGTGCGGCCGCGACGATGGACACGAAGCCGCCCATGCTGTGGCCGACCAGCACCGGGTCCTGCATGCCCGCGTCCTCGGCGACCGCAACGACCTCCCGGGCCCACAGCTCGGGCTCGTACTCGTCGCGGCGGCCGCTGTCCCCGTGCCCGGACAGATCGATCGCGACGACGTGGTGGGAGGCCGCGATCAGTGGCGCGGTGAACGCCCACCAGTGGGCGTGGGCGGCGCCTCCGTGCACGAGCACCACACCGGCTGCGCGGGGGTCGCCCCAGCGGAGGTAGTGCACGTCACAGCCCGCGACCTCGACGCCGCGTTCCTCGGGGCGCTGGGCCAGGGCAGCCTCGAACCAGCCCGGCGCCCCGCTCACGTCCGTCACGGTTCCTCCTCGCTAGCCCCGCGAGGGTAGTCCCGGCCGTCCAGCGGCCCGGACCGCCGCCGACGCACACCGGTGATGGGAAGGTGCCGGTGCGGTGACCGCCCGTCGGCCGATGGCGGGATGGGTGCCGGAAGGCGGTGCGTTACCGTCATCGCACTCCCCGAAGCCTCTCCCCCACCCTCCGACCTCCAGGGACGCCGTGTCCTCCCCGACCACGATCCGCTCCACGTTCACGCCCGCAGACGCGGGTCTGTTCCTGCTGCTCTCGTCGACCTGGGGGCTGTCCTTCCTGTTCATCAAGGTGTCGGTGGACGCCCTCAGCCCGCTCTGGGTGGTGGCGCTCCGCACGGTGATCGGGGCCGCGGTGCTGCTGGTCATCGTGCGCTTCCGCGGTCGCCGCCTCCCGCGCGCCGGGGCGATGTGGGGCCACCTGCTGGTGCTGGCCACGATCGGCAACGCGATCCCGTGGGCGCTCGTCGCCTGGGCACAGCAGGAGATCCCGTCCGGTCTCGCCGCCGTCGTCAACTCGTTGGTGCCCGCGTCGACCCTCGCCGTGGCGGTCGCCGTCGGCATCGAGACACTGACGTCGCGGAAGGTGCTCGGCCTCGTGCTCGCGTTCCTCGGCACCGCGACGGTCATGGCGTCCGAGTTCGGCGCCCCGGAACGAGCGGTCGCGGTCGCCGTGGTCGCCGGTGCCACGGTCATGTACGGGGGGTCTGCGGTGTACGCCAAGCGCTACGTGTCCGGGGCGGAGCGACCGCTCGTGGTCGCCGCCGCCCAGGTGGCGCTCGCCGCCGCCATGAGCGTGCCGGCCGCCTGGCTGATCGACGGCGGCCTCGAACTCGCGGCGTTCACCCCCGCGGTGACAGGCTCCATCGGAGCGCTCGGGGCACTCGGCACCGGGATGGCCTTCCTGCTCTTCTACCTACTCATCGAACGCGTCGGCGCCACCAACGCCACGATGGTGACCTACGTCATCCCCGTGATCGGGGTGGTGGCCGGCTGGTTGGTCCTCGACGAGCGCTTCGGCTGGAACGTCCTCGTCGGTGGGCTCATCATGGGTGTGGGGATCTGGCTCGCGCAGAGACACGAGGCGCCCCGCTCCGAACCCGAGGAGACACGACAGGAGGTCCCGGTTCCGTGAGCGACGAGTACGACGCGATCCTGCTGGTCTCGTTCGGGGGGCCCGAGGGCCCTGACGACGTCATGCCGTTCCTCGAGAACGTCGTCGAGGGTCGCAACGTCCCCCGGGAGCGCCTCGAGGAGGTCGCCCAGCACTACCACCGGTTCGGCGGGGCGAGCCCGATCAACGATCAGAACCGCGCACTGATCGCCGCGCTCGAGCCAGCACTGAAGGAGGCCGGTGTCGACCTGCCGGTCTACTGGGGGAACCGCAACTGGCATCCGATGCTCGCCGACACCCTCACGGAGATGAGACACGACGGTGTCCAGCGGGCCCTCGCGTTCGTGACGTCGGCCTACTCGTCCTACTCGGGCTGCCGGCAGTACCGGGAGGACCTGGCCCGCGCCCGGGCCGAGGTCGGCGAGGGCGCCCCCGAGATCGACAAGATCCGCGTCTTCTACAACCACCCGGGCTTCGTCGACGCGAACGTGGCCCGGATCGAGGAGGCCCTCGAGTCGCTGGCTGGCGAGCGGGACGGAGCGCACATCGCGTTCACGACCCACAGCATCCCCCTGACGATGTCCCGGCACTGCGACTACGAGGTCCAGACCTACGAAGCTGCGCGCTTGATCATGGAGCGGCTCGGCTCCACCCGGCCCTGGTCGGTGGTGTTCAACTCGCGCTCGGGACCTCCCCACGTCCCGTGGCTCGAGCCCGACATCAACGACCACCTCCAAGGCCTCGCGGGCGACGGGGTCGACGCGGTCGTCGTGGCGCCGATCGGCTTCGTGTCCGACCACCTCGAGGTCATCTACGACCTCGACGTCGAAGCACGCGAGACCGCGGTCGAGCACGGTCTCGCGTTCGCGCGTGCCGGCACCGTCGGCACCCACGACGCGTTCGTCGCGGCGATCGTCGACCTCGTGCGCGAGCGCGTGGACGGGGCGCCCCGCTCGGCGGTCGGGACCCGCGGACCCAACCACGACTCCTGCCCCTTGGACTGCTGCCTCACCCCCGGTCAGGAGCGCCGATCGGCGGTGGCCGACGCGCCGGCGGCTGGCACCGACTGAACGGGACCGCACCGGGTCGAGGTCGCGGTTGGTCGGGGCGTACGCTGGTCGTTCCGACACCGCCACCGCGGAAGAGGAGCAGCCCATGGCCGACAACAAGGACTTCGAGCGCTCCCTGGAGGAGCTCGAGATCAAGCAGCGCGCCGACGATTCTCCCGAACCGGTGAACGACGACCCAGCCGACGCGCACCTCGAGTGGGCGCAGAACGACGAGCGCCTCCAGAACGCTTTCGAGGCGGCACGGCAGGGTGAGATGACCCCTGCGGAGGCGTTGGACCATGTCGCTGCCGCGCTCGGGTACGACTCGCCCGTCGTCGAGGACGACGACGGCTACGACTACTGAGAGCTTCGACGACAGGCGGGCCGATGACGACGCTGGCCGGCGGCTCCTCCCGGACGACCTGATGCAACTGATACTCGTACGCCACGGCCAACCCGGATGGGCGACCGACGACGGCGCGGCGGTCTTCGATCCAGGACTCAAGTCGATCGGGCGTCGCCAGGCCGACGCCGTCGCCGAGCGGCTGGCCGGTTGGGAGGAGCCGATCGACGAGCTCTACGTCTCGACGGCGACCCGGGCCCGCGAGACCGCAGCACCGGTCGCCGACCGTCTCGGACTCGAGCCCAAGGTCGAGGAGTGGCTGCACGAGATCCGGCTGCCCGAGCACTGGGACGGCACCCCGGCGGAGGAGGTCGGCCGGGTCCTGCGCGAGGCACGGGTCCGACCACGGGACGAGTGGTGGGACGGGCTCGCGGACGGCGAGTCGTTCCGTGACTTCCACCACCGCGTGACCACGGGGCTCGGTGCCGCGCTCACGTCCTGGGGGGTCACCCGACACAACGACGATCCCGAGCACCTCTGGCACGTGGCCCGGGAGGACCAACGGATCGCGATCGTCGCGCACGCCGGCACCAACAGCGTCGTGATCGGCTACCTGCTCGGACTCGAGCCGCAACCGTGGGAGTGGGAGCGGTTCGCCTCGGACCACGCCTCCGTCACCGTCCTCCAGACCGCCCCGATCGCGTCCGGCTGGATCTGGGGGCTCCAGCGCTTCAGCGACGTGGCGCACCACGCCGACGGCGACGTCACGATCTGAGGCTCACACGGCCGCACGCAGATCGCGGCGAAGGCGGGCCGCCAGCAGCAGCGCGCCGATGCCGACCACGGCCGCCGTCACCCCGCCTCCCGTGGCCGGCAAGGTGTCCTCGTCTGCGGCCACGTCCTCCCCCGTGTCGGCGGCAGCGGCATAGGTCAACACCTGCTGGAACGTCGGACGGTTCTGCCAGTGCATCGGACGCTGGTTCGCGAGGCCGATCGCGGAGAACTGGATCTGCTCGGCGCTCTCATCCACGTCCCAGGTCTCGGGATCCTGTCCGAAGTCGCTCTCCATCGCGTCGATCGACGCGTTCAGCGTGTCGAGCAGGATCTGGCGGCACGCCGCCAGGTCACCCTCGCCGCAGTAGCTGCGCGAGAACGCACCCTCGACCGGGCGACCGAGCACCTGACGCAGGTCCTTGTGGATGTGGCCGTGCCAGGCGCCCCAGTACGCACTGCCGCCAGGCCGGGCCTTCTCGGTCAGGCTGATCGGTGCGGCGTCGAAGGCGTCACCGATGACGGGCCGGAAGATGGCCTCACTCAGCCGCGGGAACCATTCGTCGAAGACGGCGATCGGAGGCTGCTCCTCGTACTCGCCGTCGCCGTCGAGGTCGCGACGGTGCGCCCCGCCGGCCTGCCAGTCCGCGAGGAGTGCAACGACGTCGCGCACGCGCTGGTCGCCGGCGTCACCGAGGACGTCGAGCAGCAGCGGCAGCAGCTTGTACGCGTACAGGTCCTGGGTGGCGCCGATGCCCATCGCCTGGGTCAGCTCGGCGAGGTCGACCTTGCCGTCGTCGTCCTGTGCGGCCACGACGCCATCGGTCAGGAGCTGCACCCGGTGGGTGGGCCCGAACGTCCACACGTCGTCCGCCGCACGCCACTGCGGCGCCTGCTTGTTGTTCCAGTTCGTGACGAAGCCCTTGTCCGGGTTCAGGGCATGCGGGACCTGCCCCATCGGCAGGATCCCCACCGGGTCCCACCCGGAGTCCCCGTTCATCGGCAGGTCGAGGTCGACACCGTCCGGCGGGATCGGGTAGCGCCCCGTGAGCTGGAAGCCGACGCCGTCAGGCGCGATGAAGTGCCAGTTGAACGAGTAGGAGAAGAAGTCCGCGAACGCCTGCTGGATGTCGGCGATGCCGCCGATCTCGTTCGGGTCGTGGAGCTTGGTGTAGGTGAGCGTCGCGTCGATCTCCTTGTGGTAGCTCGACCGCTGGAGCGCGAAGGCGTGGGGCACGCCGTCGACGTTCGCCCGACCCTGGACGATGCCGTGACGGGTCCGGTGCGTGGTCATCTCGACCACGACCGCGTCCTCGGAGGGATCGGGGATCCCGGCGACGGTCGGCTTGGCGAGCCAGGTGTCTGTGCGGGTGTACATCTCGACGCACTCGCCGTCGTCGAGGTAGTAGTCCGAGTCCATGGAGGGCTCGCCGCCCTCGGGGTCGCAGAGCTCGACGGCCCGGATGTCGCGGTGGTCGCCGTAGGCGGTCGTGGCGCTCCAGGCGTAGTCCTCGCCCCGTCCGAGCAGCACGTACAGCGAGATGCCGGGGAACGCGGCGCCGCGCGCCTGGATGCCCGGACCGTGGACCGCTATCTCGAGGAGGATCTCGGGCGAGAAGTAGCCGACCTGGGGGCCGAAGACCGCGAGCGGCTGCCCGCTGGCGGACAGCTCCGGTGTGACGAGCAGGGCGTTGCTGGCAGGCCCGCCCGCGAGCGGGATCGGCCCGAACGGACCGTCGACGTGGCTGGGAAGCGTGGCGGCTGCAGCGGCCTGGAGCGCGGCGTCGGGGTCGTCGGGGACCACGACCGCGTCGGGATCAGGGTCGTCGTAGCCGGTCAGGAACGGGAAGGCGGTGTCGGTGGCGTGGGGATGCTCGGGATCGTTGGCGAGCCGCAGATCGGCGAGGATGGTGCGCGCCTCGTCGTAGGAGTACCCCTCCCCCATCAGCTCGCCGAGGACGGCGGCGTTGACGAGCTGTCCCCCGCCGCCGGGTGAGAAGTCACCACCGATCAGCGTCGCGACCGCCACGGTGTCGGTCGGCTTCCACTCCTCGATGGGTCCTTCCTGGATGGCGTCGTAGATGGCGGGGCGCTGGTCGGGGTCGCTGTTGGCCTCGGCGATGTAGGCGTTGACACCGGCGACGTAGGCCTCGAGGTCGGCCTTTGCGAGGGGGCCGAGCACCGGATCGAGTGCCTCGACCCGGTCGATCATCGCCTGGAGCTCCTCCTCGGTGTAGTCGGCGAGCTTGCGCTGCGCCCGGTCGGCCTGGAGGTTCGCCTCGCTGGCACCGAGGAGCTCGGAGAGCATCCCGCGGCCGAGGTGGCGCAGGACGTCCATCATGAACAGCCGGTCCTCGGCGGACACGTAGCCCGCCCCGAACATGGTGTCCTCGCGGGTCGCGCCGTAGACGTGTGGGACGCCGTAGCTGTCCCGCCGAACCGTCAGGCCGCTGCGGTCCCCGGGTGAGTACTCACGGGTGACCTCGTCCCCGGGGATACCGAAGGACGCGTCCTTGAAGAGCTGCGGAAGATCCTCGGCGGTGAGGTCGGGGGACGCCGCCACGAGCGATTCGTAGAGATCGATCTGGTCGAAGTTGCGCTCGGGCTGGCTGCCGTCGGCCTGGTAGCGGGTGTGCTCCTCGTGGTTGAGGTGCGTGCCCTGACCCGGGGGCAGGATGTTGAGCGGCGTGTCGAACCCGTCGTTCTCGCCATGGGCGAGGACCGGGTCCTCCTGGGCGGTCGCGCCGGTGGTGGCGGTCACGGCGACCGAGAGGGCAGCGAGCGTGATGGCAGCGGTACGGAGAGGGCGGAGCATCGGGAACCTCGGTCGAGGGGTGGGATCGGCTGAGGACTCGTGCATCCCTTCGGCGTCCCCGACGCAGAATCCTGCCTCCTGTCGTCCGCCGTCCATTCACCCGGTGGGAGACCGTCGATCCACGGCCCGCGCGGAGCGCTCAAGCGAGTGCGGACTCGATCCCGGAATCGCGCACGAACAGGCAGCTCGATCCGGTGCGGTCGACGATGCGCCGCAGGCCCGCGATGCTGGGCTGCTCACCGAGACCGAAGATGCTGATGTCGGACGCCGGGGCGGTCACGAGGAAGTCGTCGAAATCGCCCGTGCCCACGACGATCTCGGCCCGATGGACGCGGGCGACGTCGGCGAAGTCCTCGAGGAACGCCCGTGCGTCGGCCTCGTCGGACTCCTGGCCGACCACCATCACGAGCCGGACCTCGGCCCGCCAGTTCCGCTGGAGCTTGAGTGCGCTCAGGATCTGGAGGTCGAGGTTGCCGATGTCCCAGCCGATGCTCCATTCGGGCGAGCGGTCGCGGATCCAGACGTTGATCCGCCGCCGCTGTCCGGTCGAGGTGACCGGATGCGGCATCCACAGCAGGGTCCCGACCTTCAAGTCCTGCGCCTCGCGGATGACGCGGCCGAGGTCCTCGTCGCCGAGGTAGCTCGCCTCGGAGCGGTGCGCCATGCGCAGGAACATGGTGTTGGGGCGGAAGAACGTCCCGCGCAGCGCCTGCATCCCGGCCATGACCCCGTTCGCGAAGGACGTCTCGGGGATCCGAACGACCGTGGCGTTGCTGTGCACCCCCCGTTCGATGAAGCCCTGCGCCAGCTCGTCGAGACGCTGCTGCACGAGGCGGGGCTCCTGGCTCGCATTGGTCTCGTCGGCGACCCCCATGATGCGGATGGTGCCGTTGGGGGCGGCGATCGAGGTGAGGATGCTGTGCACCCCCTGCACCTCGCGCTGATCGATCACCGGGACCAGGAGACTCGGGTTCCACGCACGTTCGTGGTTGCCGGGGAGCTGGCTGATCTTGGTGGTGGCCCACTGGGCCATCGACACGAAGAGACCGCTGCGCACGTCGGAGAAGGGAGCTTCGAGGTGCCGCCGCACGAGGAGGACGTAGAACCCGCCCATGATCGCGACCGATACCAGCGCGATGGTGGGGTTGATGATGAACATCGAGAACACCGACCCGATCAGCCCGAGCGTGGGGATGATCGGCGAGACGGACAGGGCGGGGCGGAAACTGATCAGTCGCAGTGCCTGCTCGACCAGCAGGATGCCGTTGAGCATGGCGTAGGTGACGAGAAAGAACATCGTGACGAGCGGGGCGACCGCGTTCAGGTCGCGGAGCATGATCGACAGGATGATGATCGCGGTCGTGACGAGCAGCGCGTTCCTCGGCTCGCCCTTCGGCGTCTTCTGGCTCAACCAGTGCCCGTAGGGCAGCACCCGGTGCTCACCCATCGCCATGAGGATCCGAGCGGACCCCACCACCGACGCCAGGGCCGACGAGAACGTCGCGCCCAGGAGCCCAGCGAGGACCGCCGGCGGCCAGAACGACTTGTCCATCATGACCGTGAAGTTGCTGACGAGCTCCTCTGGGGTGGCCGACCGGGCCAGCCAGACCGCCAGCAGCAGGTAGATGACGAGGCTCACGCCGATCGCCGCGAGGGTGCCCTTGGGGATGCTGCGCTTGGGGTCCTTCAGGTCGCCGCTCATGTTGGCGCCGGCCATGATCCCGGTGGAGGCGGGGAAGAACACCGCGAACACGATCCAGAACGTGGTGCCTTGGAACCCGTCCTCGGCGGTACCGGGGAACTCGCCCCACAGCCCGACGTTCTCGAGCGGGTACTGCATGGAGCCGGTCGCCGCGGCGATCGCGATCGACACGAGCGACCCGGCGATCACGACCATGATCACGTACTGGATGCGGATCGCGAACCCGGCGCTCACGTAGGCGATCCCGACGATCAGGCCGAACACGGCCAGGTCGATCAGGAGGGCCGGATGCTCGGGGAAGACGAACTGCCACCCCTCGCGGAACCCGAACACGTAGAGCGTCACCGCGAGGGCCTGGGACACGTAGCGCGGGATGCCGAGTGCCCCGCCGATCTCGAGCCCCAGTGATTGCGCGATGATCGCGTACGCCCCGCCCGCACCGATGCGGATGTTGGTCGTGATCGACGACATCGACAGCGCCGTCGCGGTCGTGATCCCGAACGCCAGCAGGATGATGAGCACCCCGCCGAGGATCCCGGCGTTACCGATCACCCACCCCTCGCGGAGGTACATGATGACGCCGAGGATCGTCAGCAGCGTCGGGGTGAAGACCCCACCGAACGTGCCGAACTTCTTGCGCTGGCGGGGCGCCTCGTCGGCGGTCTCGAGCTCTTCCGGGCGGCGGAGGTCGACGTCCTCGGGGTGGGTCGGCTCGTCCTCGTCGGGGCCGCTCTTCGGGGTCTCCTCCGGAGCCTGCGAGTCGGGGTGCGCGTCCACGGACTCCGCAGCGGCCTCGTCTGCCTCCCCATCAGTCGGGGCGCCTGCGGTGACCGGCCGGCCCGCATCCGGAGGTGGCGGTGGCGGCCCACTGCCCTCGTCCACCGGAAGGATCTCCGTGTCCTCGCGGCGAGCATCCTCGTCAGCCACCGCACACCTCCTCTCCGGGCGCCCACCCTACGGCGCGGAGCGGGCGGAAGGTGGCGATATCGCGCCCTCCGGGTGTCGCGCTGCCCGGGAGGGGCGTCCGCCAGCGCGGAACGCGCGCGTAGGCCGGACAGTGGTGTGCGATATCCGGGGTTATCTACATCGTTGTGACTACATACTTGACATCCGTACGGCCGTTGGGCACAGTAGTAATCGAACACACGTTCGACCGTGATCGTTACTCCGGAGTCGCACCATCTCCACCACCACCCACGCCTCGTCTGGTCACCGTTCGCTGGCCCGCGAGACCGTTGGTGCCTACCGCGGGGGCGGGGGGCTCGGCGGGGCGCTGGACGCGATCGACGCGGCCGTCGACCAACTCCAGCAGGTCGAGCTCGAGGCGGCCGACGAGCCGGCGA
>JAWVZB010000055.1:0-21049 GCA_033722375.1 Nitriliruptorales bacterium
AGCAGCCCCTTGGCCTTCTCGACCAGCTTCCGGGCCTCGAGCCGGCCCTGGAGGTCGTCGACCGTGTCCTCGAGCCCCGACATCTCGCGGAAGCGTCCCGCGGCGATCTCGACCGCCGGCAGCAGGTCGTGCTTCTGGAACGGCTTGACGAGATAGGCCATCGCACCTGCGCGACGCGCCTTCTCGACGAGGTCGCGCTGGCTGAACGCGGTGAGGATGAGGATCGCAGCCAGCCGCTCCTTGGCGATCTCCTCAGCGGCCTGGATCCCGTCCATGACCGGCATCTTGACGTCGAGGATGACGAGGTCGGGCTTGAGCTCGCGCGTCAGCCGGACCGCCGACGCCCCGTCGGCGACCTCGGCCACGACATCGAAGCCCTCCTCTTGGAGCATCTCTTTCAAGTCCAGGCGGATCAACGCCTCGTCCTCGGCGATGAGGACGCGTGTCGGCTCGTCCGCCGACTGCGTGTCCTGCTCTGCCTCGGTCACGTCGATCCCTCCACCTCGAACAGCCGTTCCAGGAGCCGGTCACGCTCGGATTCGAGCTCCGCGGCTCGGTCTCGGGCTTCCTCGAGGAGTGCTAGGTGGCGGTCGTGGTCGGTCTTGGCGTCGCGCCACTCGCGGTCGGCGAGTGGGGTCTGGGCGACGAGCTTCCTGGTCTCGGCGTCGTCGGCGACGTCGGCCAGGTAGGCAACCTGCTCGCGGAGCACACGGTGGTTCGCACGGACGCGCTTCAGGTCATCCTGCACGTGCCGTAGGCGCTCGTGCAATCGTGCTCGGTCGCGGTTGGTTCCCGTGCTGTGCCTCCCCCTCCGACTGGGTCGGAGCTGTGATGGTAGAGGCACGGCGGGGCGGGGCGCGCACGCCGCGTTCGCAAGCGTGCCCCGAGTGGGATTCGAACCCACACAGCCTTGCGGCCAAGGACGTTTGAGGCCCTCGTGTCTCCCGGTTCCACCATCGGGGCGTGATCAAGCGACGACGGCGCGTCGTGGCCGCCTGCAACTTTTCAAGAGTACCCAGCCGTGTCCCGGCAGCCCTACATCGCGAGGGACGAAGCCACCGGCGTCGTGGTGGCGTGGCGCGTTGGACGGAGGCGCTACGTTCGGGGGGACCGCCGTGGGGACGGCGGTGACGCGAGAATCGGCGCCTGATCGGGGCGTCGGCAGGGGGATCGGTTGCTCTTCCCGACAGTGCAGTTCGCGGTGTTCTTCGCCGTGGTGCTGACCGTGTCCTGGGCGCTCGTCAAGCGCCCCGTCGCGTGGAAGCTCTTCCTCCTCGCTGCGAGCTACCTGTTCTACGCCGCCTGGGACTGGCGCTTCACCGGGCTCCTCGCCGGCTGCACCGTGATCAACCAGGCAGCTGCCATCGGCATCCACCGAGCCAGCACGGATCGACGCCGACGCTGGATCCTCGGCGGCGCCATCGCCGCCGACCTCGGCGTGCTCGCGTGGTTCAAGTACTACGGGTTCTTCGTCAGCTCGTTCACGAACCTCCTGGGCCGGGCCGGGCTCGAACCGTCGATGCCCCTGTTCGACATCCTGCTACCGGTCGGGATCTCGTTCTTCACGTTCCAGGCGATGAGCTACGTGATCGACGTGTTCCGCGGCAAGCTCGAACCCGCCCCGCACCTCGACACCGCGGTGTTCGTGGCGTTCTTCCCGCAGCTCGTCGCAGGGCCGATCGTGCGCGGCAGCGAGATGCTGCCCCAGCTCCGCAGCCAGCCGGATGCCCAGCGCATCGAGGCCACACGGGCCTTCGGGCTGATCCTCGCCGGGCTCTTCAAGAAGGTCGTGATCGCCAACACGCTCGCGACCGAGCTCGTCGACTCGGTGTTCGCCACCCCCGGCGCGCACTCGTCGATGGAGATCCTGTTCGGCATCTACGGCTACGCCGTTCAGATCTACGCCGACTTCTCCGCCTACACCGACATCGCGATCGGGGTGGCGCTCCTGCTCGGGTTCCGCTTCCCCCAGAACTTCAACGCGCCCTACGCCGCCACCTCGCTGCGGGACTTCTGGCGGCGCTGGCACATGACGCTGTCGCGGTGGCTCCGCGACTACCTCTACATCTCCCTGGGCGGGAACCGCGGCGGGAAGCTGTTCACCTACCGCAACCTCATGATCACCATGGTCCTCGGCGGACTGTGGCACGGCGCGGCGTGGACGTTCGTGCTCTGGGGCGCCCTGCACGGCGGCGGCCTGGCGATCGAGCGCTTCTTCAGCGCACGGCGAGAGCCGCGGCCCTCCACGACTGCCGGCAGGATCACGCAGCGGATCGTGACCTTCCACGTGGTGTGCCTCGGGTGGGTGCTGTTCCGGGCCGACTCGCTCGGCACGGCCGGCGAGGTGCTGACGCGACTGTTCACCGCCGGCGGCCCGGCACCCGCGGTCACGCCCACGATCCTCCTGCTGATCGCCATCGGCATCGGCATGCAGTACGTGCCCCGGGACCTCGGGACCCGCCTCGAGGTCGCGCTGGGCCGCTGGCGCCCCGCCGCCGTGGCCGGGACGCTCGGCGTGTCGCTGCTCGTCCTCGACGCGCTCGGCCCCACTGGCGTCGCCCCCTTCATCTACTTCCAGTTCTGAACGGATCACGCGTGCACCGCGAGCTCACTGGCGACCAGCCCACCCCCGAGGGGGTACCCCCCGCCGCGGCGGGCTCCGTGACCGAGGCGCCGACCATGCCCGCACGTCGGGTCATCGCGATCGTGCTCGGGGCGCTCGTGATCGGTGCGCTGCTGAACGCGCAGTCGCTGCTCGAGACCGCCGAGCGTCAGCCCTTCGGGACCACCCGCACGGTGGCGATGGCGTTCGCCGAACCGCTCGCCCGCATCAGCAGCACGCTACGACTCGACCACCCCCGCAGCGCGATCGATGGGGTGCTGCATCCCCAACCGGAGCTCGTCGTAGCGGAGCCGGAGCCCGAGGCGACCAGCGAGGCTCCAGCCGCGGTCTCCTCCCCCACCCCGGCCCCGACCACACAGCCCTCCCCGAGCCCGTCGCCGACGCCGACGGAGCGCGTCGTCACAGCCGAGGAGCCCCTGCGGGTCTACGTCGCGGGCGACTCGATGGTGGGGCAGTTCGGTCCGGCCATGGTCGACCTCCTCGACGACACCGGCGTCGTCACGGCGGAATCCCGTGCCGAGTTCGCCAGCGGCCTCACCCGCCCCGACTTCATCGACTGGCCGAGCGAGATCAGCAAGCTCGCTGTCACCAGCGATCCCGAGGTGCTCGTGTTCATCATCGGCGGCAACGACCCGCAACCGATGAAGCTCGACGGCGTGGTCTACGAACCGGGCGACGACGCCTGGGTCGAGGAGTACACGAGCCGGGTTGCGAGCTTCATGGCTCAGCTCGATGATCAGGGCCTCGACGTCTACTGGGTGGGGATGCCCATCGCCCGCGACGCGGACTACTCGGCGAAGATGGAGCTGCTCAACGGCATCTACGCCACCGAGTCCGAGCGCTACGAGTCGATCACCTTCGTCCGGAGCTGGGACCTGTTCGCCGGACCGGACGGCCGGTTCTCCGAGTACCTCCCGAACCGCAACGGCGACGTGGTCGACATGCGACTCAACGACGGCATCCACCTCACGACCGCCGGGGCGTACCGCCTCGCCCGGCTGGTCGTGGCAGAGATCGCGAGCGCCTGGGACCTCCCGATCGAGTGAGCAGCCGGAGCCGCTGGCGCCACCGGACACGGGAGCGGCACGCGGGCGTCAACCGCACACGTTGCGGGGGTGTGCCGTCGGATGGCCTCATCGGCCGACGTCTGTGTGTTCAGAGTTGACTGTTGTCAACTATTGAGGCTCATCTCGCCTTTCTCCGCCCCAGGTGGAACACGTCCGATGGTGGGGGTCGCACGCACGCGCGACGCCGTTGTCCACACGGGGACGGGGTGGATGGGTTGACGGGGCGCCGGCACGTCGCCACCTTTGCTTGCAAGAGTTAGCAAGCCAACCCCACGTCCGCCCCGCACCCCGCACGACCGACGGGGCGCCCCCTCAGGAGCTGTCCTACCGTGCATACGACCACGTCTGCCCTGGAACGCTGGCAACAGTGGCGACCGTTCGGCGTCGCGAAGCGGCTGCTGACCCTCACCCTCGCGCTCGCCACCGTTAGCTTCTTGTTAGCATTCGACGCCGCCGCTGACGAGGAGCAAGCAACCCCCGAGGCCCAGGCCTCCACCGCCGCGTCCTCTGCGCCGATCCCCGAGACCCAGATCGCCGCCACCGTGGGACTCGCGCTCGACGACTCGAGCCGCATCGACCAGGCGATGCCCGCTGCCAGGGAGCGCCACGAGCAGGACGTCCGCGAACAGCGGCGGGACCTGTGGTTCCGCCTCGCCGACTGCGAGTCGGGCTTCCGGAAGAACGGCCGCCCCATCCCCGGCAGTGCCAGGTGGGACTACGGCTTGAGCCCCTCGCACGGCGCCCCGTTCGAGGGTGGCCTGCAGTTCGCACCGTTCACCTGGGATGGCTTCCGTGATGCGGACATGCCCGCGCACGCCGGGCTCGCGACACCGAGCGAACAGATCGTGGTCGCCGAGCGCGTACTCGCCGCACAGGGCTGGAAAGCCTGGCCGGTCTGCAGCCGGATGCTCGGTCTGCGGGGCTGATCAGGTGACGGGGGAACCCGTCTGCAGGCTCCCCTCCGACGTGTCGAGCGTCGCGCTGGCCCCGTGGGCGACGGGCAGTTGCTGCGGGGCGTGCCCGAGTGGCAGGTCCACGACCAGCGGGATCCCGAGATCCCCGAGCCGCTCGACGGTGACCTCCGCGGCGCTGGACGACGGCCGACCCGACGGCGGGTCACATCCCACCCACCGCGCCACCACGACCCCTGCGGCCCGATCGAGGAGCCCAGCCCGGCGCAACTGCGTCAGCATCCGGTCGATCGCGTAGGGCGCCTCGTTGACGTCCTCGAGCAGCAAGAGGTCGCCATCGATCTGGAGCTCGTCGGGGGTCCCGATGCCCGCGCAGATCAGTGCGAGGTTGCCACCGAGCAATCGGCCCGATGCCACTCCGCCCACCGCAACCTGGTGGGACTCGAAGCTGATCGGTGCGACCTCGTGTCCGGTGATCATCGCCTCGAGCCGTGCCGCCGAACGCGACGCGATCGATCCCAGCCGCGACACCGACGGGCCGTGGACGGTCACGAGGCCGGCCCGTCGCCATGCGGCATGCAGCAGGGCGGTGAGGTCGCTGAACCCGACGAGGAGCGTCGGGGACGACCGGACGGCCGGCCAGTCGAGCTGGTCCACGATCCGCTGGACGCCGTAACCGCCCCGCCCGACGAACACCGCCCGCACCGCCGGGTCCACGAGCGCCCGCTGGAGGTCCTCGAGCCGGGCGGCGTCGGTTCCCGCCAGGTGGCCGTGCACGCCGCGGAGGTGACGACCCTCCTGCACCTCGAACCCCCAGGAACGCAGGACCTCGACCCCGTCCTCGAGCCGTTCCTGTTCCTGCACCGAGCTGCTGGGCGCCAGCACGGCGACCACATCGCCCGCGCGGAGCGCCGGTGGCCGGATCGCGTTCACGCCTGCTCGACGCCCCGCCGCAGCTCCGCCACCAGCTCCGCCACGCGGCCGGGAGCCCCGGACGGATCGCCATCACCGGCGGCGGACACCACCGCCGAACCGACGATCACCCCGTCGGCGTAGCTGGCCACGGTGGCGGCGTGCTCGCGCGTCTTGACCCCGATGCCGACCGCGACCGGGAGGTCGGTGTGTCCACGGACCCTGTCGACGAGCCCACTGGCCTGCTCGACAGCGACGTCCTTCACCCCGGTGACACCGAGTAGGCCGGTGGCGTAGACGAAGCCGCTGCTGGCCCGGCCGATGTCGGCCAGGCGCGCGTCCGTGCTGACGGTGCTCGCGAGGAACACGGTGGCGAGCCCCCTGGCACGGCTCGCTTCCACCCACGGCTCCGCCTCGGGGACCGGAAGATCCGGGAGGATCGCCCCCGCCAGGCCACTGCTCACCAGGTCGTCGGCGAAGCGGTCGTAGCCACGGGTGTCGGCGATCGTGACGTAGGTCATCGTGACCGACGGCACATCGGTGGCCGCGGCCAGCTCCTGCGCGGACGCGAGGTGATCGTCCACGCGGTAGCCGTGGTCCAGCGAGCGCTGCACAGCGGTCTGGATGGTCGGCCCGTCCATCATCGGGTCGCTGAAGGGGATCCCGACCTCGAGGACGTCCGCCCCCGACGCCGCCGCGGCGATCAAGCAGTCCCGGGAGGTGTCGAGGTCGGGGTAGCCGGAGGTGAGGTAGATAACCAGGGCCGCGCGGCCGTCCTCACGGGCGCTCGTGAACGCCCGCTGGACACGTTCCGCGCCCGTGACCTGCGGCTCCCCGCTCACACGCCACCCGCCAGCTCGTCGGCGTCGCCGAGACCCATCTCGGCCATCACCTCGATCACCTCGTCGACGTCCTTGTCGCCCCGCCCCGACACGGTCAGGACCACCGTCGCGCCGGGGTCGAGGAGCTCGTCCCCCCGGCGGAGCAGCCAGCCGATGGCGTGCGCAGGCTCGAGCGCGGGGATGATGCCCTCCAGCTCGCTGAGACGTCGGAAGCCGTGCAGCGCCTCTTCGTCGGTCGCGGCGACGTAGGTCGCCCGGCCCGTCCGAGCAAGCATGGCGTGCTCGGGTCCGACGCCCGGGTAGTCGAGCCCGGCGGAGATCGAGTGGGCGGGGCGGACCTGTCCGTCGTCGTCCACGAGCGCGATGGAGCGGGCACCGTGAAGGACGGCCTCTCGGCCCTCGGTCAGGGTCGCGGCGCTGCGGCCGGTCCCGACGCCCTCTCCCGCCGCCTCGACACCGATCAGGGCCACGTCGTCCTCGTCGATGTAGGTCGCGAACGATCCGATCGCGTTCGAACCACCGCCGACACAGGCGATGACCGCGTCGGGAAGGTGGCCGCCCCCGACGAGCCGCGAGAACTGTTCGCGGGATTCCTGGCTGATGACCTGCTGGAGCTCGCGAACCAGGGTCGGGAAGGGGTGCGGCCCCATCGCAGAGCCGAGCAGGTAGTGGGTCTCCTCGACGTTGGTGACCCAGTCGCGCATCGCTTCGTTGATCGCGTCCTTCAGCGTCTTGGTGCCTGCCTCCACGGGCACCACCTCGGCACCGAGGAGTCGCATGCGGACCACGTTGAGACGCTGTCGCCGGCAGTCCTCGGCACCCATGTAGACGGTGCAGTCCAAGCCGAAGAGCGCAGCGGCGGTGGCGGTGGCGACGCCGTGCTGCCCGGCGCCCGTCTCGGCGATGACCCGGGGCTTGCCCATCCGCTTGGCGAGCAGCGCCTGACCCACCACGTTGTTGAGCTTGTGGCTGCCGGTGTGGGCGAGGTCCTCCCGCTTGAGGTAGGTCTCGACGCCGGCTTCCTCGGAGAGACGTTCTGCGAGGTAGAGCGGCGTCGGCCGCCCGCCGTACTCGCGGCGGAGGCGGTCGAGCTCGGAGAGGAACCCGGAGTCCTGCCGCGCCCCTTCCCACGCCTGCTCCAGCTCGTCCAGCGCTGCCGAGAGCGCCTCGGGGATGAACTGCCCGCCGAAGTCACCGAAGTAGCCGGGTCGCGTCATCGTGCGAGCTCCTGCCGTCCGGCCGCCACCAGCCGCTCCAGCAACTGCTGGGGATCGTCGCTCGTGACGAGCGCTTCACCGACGAGGACGGCGTCCGCACCCTGCGCGCCGGCCACCGCGACGTCGGCGGGGCCACGGATCCCGGATTCGGCCACCGCGATGGCCCCGGCCGGGAAGTGGGGTCGCAGCAGCGCGAACGCGTTCCGGTGGACCTCGAAGGTGCGGAGGTCACGGGCGTTGACCCCGATGATCGTGGCCCCGACGGCCTGGGCCCGTTCCAGCTCGCCGCGGTCGTGCACCTCGACGAGTGCGTCCAGACCGGCCTCGTCGGTGGCCGCCAGGAGGTCGCGGAGATCGTCGTCATCGAGCGCTGCCACGATGAGCAGGACCGCAGCCGCGCCGGCGCGCCGTGCCTCCCAGATCTGGTAGGCATCGACCACGAAGTCCTTGCGCAGGGTCGGGAGTCCGCTGCCCGACGCCGCCAACAGATCGTCGAGCGATCCCTCGAAGCGGTCGGGTTCGGTGAGCACCGAGATGGCGGCAGCACCCCCCGCCCCGTACCGCGCCGCCTGCTCCGCGGCGTCGAGGTCGGGTGCCAGCGCCCCTTTCGACGGGCTGGCGCGCTTGATCTCGGCGATCACCCCGACCCCGTCGGCCGCCAACGCATCTGCGAAGGACGGAGGCAGGGCCGCGCTGCGCGCCGCCTGGACGAGCTCCTCGTCGGGGGTCCGCGCTCGTGCGGCCTCGACTCGACGGTGGGCGCCGTCGAGCAGCTCGTCGAGGAAGGTGGACACGGTGGGCTTCCGGCTGGACGGCGGCATCGTACGGGGCGGGGACCGGGCGCTACGACCCCGCCTCGAGGCCATCCTGGTCGTCGTCGGCCAGCGAGCGCACGAAGGCGAGGGCCAGCCGACCGGCCCGGTCGAGGTCTCCCACCCGCAGGTGCTCCGCCGTGTCCGCGGGCGAGTGGTAGCGGCCGTCGATGCCGGTCCACAGGAACGCTGCCGGCACGCCCCGCCGTGCGAACGGCCCGTGGTCGCTGACGTCTCCCTCGGCCCGCACCTGCACACCGGGGATCTCGTGCTCGTGCGCGAGGTCGTGGAGCCGTTGCGCCAGGAGGTCGGGGCCCTGCGGGTACCAGCACACACAGAGGATGTCCCCGTTGCCCACCATGTCGATGCTGAGCATCGCCATCACTCGGCTGGTGGCGGCGGCCATGGCCTCGGAGCCGATGTGGTGCTGACGGGGCGTGGAGGGTTGCAGCTCTTCTGCCCCGAACCCGACCAGGACGACGGCGACGGGAAGGTCGCCGGTCTCGTCGGCGAGCTCCTCCGCGAGCGCCACGAGGACGCCGACTCCCGAGGCGTTGTCGTTCGCGCCGGGGCTGTCGGCGACGGTGTCGAGATGCGCGCCGATCACCACCTGCGGACGGTCGCGGGAGCGGCCGATCGTGGCGACGACGTTGGCGCTCTCGCCGCCCTGCGGGAGCGCGAAGGGCTCCCCACGAACGTCCCACCCCGCGGCGCCCAACGCTTCCTGGAGCTTGCGTCGTGCCGCAGCGTCTGCCTCGGAGCCTGCGGGGCGTGGCCCGGCAGCCGCGAGCTCTGCGGCGAAGGCGATCGCGCGGTCGGCGTCGAACTGCCCTCGCACGGCGGTCGGCGACGGCGAGGGCGTGGGCGACGGCGTCGGTGATGGCGTGGGGGACGCGGCCGGCGAAGCCGATGGCGATGGTCCCGTGAGCCGCTGTGCCGCCTCGGGCGACGGCGAGGGCGACGTCGTGGCGGTTCCGGATGTGCAGCCGGCGACCATGATGGCGATGGCCGCCAGCAGCCGTCCGCGCCGTCGGAGGCTCAGAGCGTCTCCGCGGCCTTGACCGCCGTGAGGAGGGCCTGCGCCTTGTTGCGGGTCTCGGCCTCCTCGGCCTCCGGGGTGCTGTCAGCGACGATGCCGGCCCCGGCTTGGACGTAGGCCACGCCGTCCTTGACAAGCACGGTCCGGATCGCGATGCAGGTATCGAGGTTCCCGGAGAAGTCGACGTAGCCCACCGCCCCGGAGTAGACGCCGCGGCGGGTCGGTTCGAGCTCGTCGATGATCTGCATCGCCCGCACCTTCGGGGCACCGGAGACGGTTCCGGCCGGGAACACTGCCCGGAGCACGTCGACCGGTCCGAGGCCGTCCCGGAGCTTGCCCGTCACGGAGCTGACGAGGTGCATGACATGGCTGTAGCGCTCGATGCCCATCATGTCGTCGACGCTGACGGTCCCCACCTCGCAGACCCGGCCGAGGTCGTTGCGTCCGAGGTCGACCAGCATGATGTGTTCGGCACGTTCCTTGGCGTCGGCGATCAGCTCGCGCTCGAGCTCCCGGTCCTCCTTCGGGGTGGCACCCCGCGGCCGGGTGCCGGCGATCGGCCAGGTCTCGACGTTGTCGCCGTGCACCTGGACGAGCGCCTCCGGGGAGGATCCGACGACGTGCAGGTCGCCGGTGTCGATCAGGAACAGGTAGGGCGACGGGTTGATGACACGCAGAACCCGGTAGAGATCGAACGGGTCTGCCGCGCTCTCGAGCGCGAACCGCTGGGAGAGCACGGTCTGGAAGGTGTCCCCGGCTCGGATGTGCTCCTTGACCACCTCGACCAGTTCGGCGTAGCGCCCGGGTTCGAGGTTCGACGCCGCGTCGGTGTGGACATCCTGTTCGGGAGGAGCGACGGGCCGGCCCGGCGGGGCGGTGGTCGCGAGCTTCTCGACCAGGGAATCGGTCCGTGCGACCGCCTCGTCGTACTGGGTTCCCGGATCGTCGCTGACGACGACGTTGGTCACCACCGTCATCACCTGGCGGAGGTGGTCGAGCGCGACGACGTGTCGGGGGAAGATCATGACGACGTCGTCGACCCCGAGGTCGTCCTCGCCGCTGTCCGGCAGGTCCTCGATCTCGCGGACCGCGTCGTAGCCGACGTAGCCGACCGCCCCGCCGTGCAACGGCACGTCCAGCAGGCCGATGGGAGCATGCAGCGCCCGGGTGGCCCGGTCGAGGGCATCGAGCGGGCCGTCGGCGTCGGACGCCGCCGCGGGCGGGTCACCTTCCCAGGTCACGTCGCCCCCCCGCCCCCGCAGGACGAGGAAGGGGTCGGCGCCGACGAACGAGTAGCGTCCCCACCGTTCGCCGTGCTCGGCGGACTCCAGGAGGAACGTCGGGCCCTCGCCGGCCAGCTTCGCGTACACCGACAGCGGCGTCTCCAGATCCGAGAGGACCTCGCGCCACACGGGGACGCTGCCGTGCTGCTCGGCGAGCGCGATGAACTCGTCGCGGGCGGGGCGCACCGTCATCCGTCTGCCGCCAGTCCGCGGTGGAAGCAGGTCCGCTCGCCGGTGTGGCAGGCGACGCCGTCGCCGATGTCGACCTGCACCAACAGCGCGTCCGCGTCGCAGTCGACGTGGATCGCCCGCACCGTCTGGGTGTTGCCCGAGGTCTCGCCCTTGTGCCACAGCTCACCCCTGGACCGGGACCAGAAGTGGGTCTCGCCGGTCTGCAGGGTGCGCTCGAGAGCCTGCGCGTTCATGTAGGCCAGCGTGAGCACCTCGCCGGTGTCGTACTGCTGGACGATGGCGGGCACGAGTCCACGGTCGTCGAAGCGGACGTCGTCGGGGTTCACAGCCATGGTGCCCCCGGGCGGTCGGTGCGGCGGGCGGGCGCGAGCGGGGCGGAGGGTAGCGCCGGCCAGTAGTTTCCCGGTCGCGTGGAGGTCGCATCGTGGTGGACCAGGTCTACATCGGAGTGGTCGGCGCCGGCGGTCCGGACGCCGACGTCGACACCGCTCGAGCTGTCGGGCGCGAGGTCGCCGGAGCCGGAGCCGTCCTCGTCTGCGGCGGGCTCGGCGGCGTGATGGAAGCCGCAGCGAGCGGGGCGCAGGAAGCCGGCGGGCTGACCGTGGGGCTGCTGCCGGGAGGCGACCGCGAAGCGGCGAACCCGTATCTGAGCGTGGTGATCCCGACCGGATTGGGCGAGCTCCGCAACGGCCTCATCGTCCGTGCGTCGGACGCACTGATCGCGGTCGGCGGCCGCTACGGGACGCTGTCCGAGGTGGCGTTCGCGCTCAAGACCGGCGTGCCCGTCGTCAGCCTCGACTCCTGGCGTCCCGGCGATGACGTCGTCACGTCCGGCGATCCGGCCGAGGCCGTCCGGCTCGCTCTCGACCTCGCGCGGCCGGACACGGCCTGACCCGAGGTCGGCGACTCGACGCTTGACGGTGGGCGGGTGCCGGGAGCAGACTCAGGCGGTCGGGGGCCAGAGACGACGGGAGCGCATCATGGGTATCGAGGTCAGCTACTGGGATCGCCGCGACGAGGCGGACCGCAACGAGTTCGGGACCGCCGCGTACGAGCTGTGCCGGGCGCAGAAGATCATCGACGGTGTGGAGGACAGCCGGTTCTACTGGCGCAACACCGATTCGCTGGTCATCCAGGTCCAGACGTCGAAGAACGTCGACTGGTCGACGCCGGATCCGAAGGTGGCCGCGAGCCTGTTCCGGCTGGGCGACCTCGGGCGCCAGACGCACCAGGAGACCTGGATGGATCCGTCGCTCGGCGTGGAGAGCTACCGCGTGGCGGGGCGCCTCGACTGACGGGCTCAGCCGGGCGTGAGTACGGCAGCGGGGTGAGGTGCTCGGGTGGTAACTGACAACGGGTGAGAGAGGTTTGGCCGCACCGGTGTCCCGGCACGGTACTTCGGCCTCACAGCCGTAGGCGATAGCCGTCTACGACTCGTGCGAACTGTCGCAGTTGAGCTGTGGGATTGGCCTGCCCCGTAGCACCGTTGCGGGCGGGTCAGCTGGGGCCGTTCTCAGGCCGGAAGCGTTCGTCCTCATGTTGCGGTACTGCACCGCGAGGAAGGGGTTGGAGCGGGGGGCAGAAGAGTTCGGTGAACTTCTGTGCGGTCTGTAGGTCGTCGGGGTCCAGGTCCACCTCGTCGACTGCATCGCTGCGCGGGATGGCGCCGGACGCGATGCCAAGCAGGGTGGGACTGTCGGCGGTCACGCGCAGTTGGGGTTCGGGATCTGGTTCGGTGCGGACAGCCAGCCGGCCGTTCGAGATGCCCAGCGGCAGCCTCTGGCCATCGACGATGAGTTCCACGGTCATGTCGGGACTCATCCTGTCGGTGAGCCCGAGCGCGTCGAGTGCGAGGGCGAGCCACTCCACGCGGAACTGGTCATCTCCGGGACCCGACTGCATCCATCGGCCGCCCCAGCGGATGAGCGATTCGATCGTGGGTCGAAGTTCGTGGCCGGCGTCGGTGAGTTCGTACACCGTGCTGGCTGCTGGAGCCGGCAGTTCCCGCCGGGTCACGATCCCGTCCGCTTGTAGTTGCCGAAGGCGCTCGCTCAGCAGGTTGGTGGCGATGCCAGGTAGCCCCTCTTGCAGGTCGGTGAACCGTCTGGGCCCCAGGAGCAGTTCACGGATGACCAGCAGGGTCCAGCGGTGACCGATGCGATCGAGCGCTCGGGCGAGGGCGCAGTACTGGTCATAGGAGCGCAAGAGTGGGCCTCCCCTTTAGTATCTGTTGCTGCTACTTTACTTTATCTAGTAATGGGTCACCGGGAGGATGCATGATCGCCAACCAGCTCAGGGACATAGGGACCTCAGCGGGAAGGGTGGCCGTTCGTATCACGGGCAGCGGCCCCTGCGTGTTGCTGATCCACGGCATCCCCGGGTCGGCCAAGACCTGGACGCCCGTGGCCGAAGGGCTGGCTGCCGCGGGATTCGAGGTACTGGTCCCCGATCTGCTCGGGTTCGGCGCGAGCGACCGGCCCGGCGATGTCGACGGGCTGCACATCGACGCTCAGGCCGCCGCACTGTCGGAGCTCCTCGCAGCCACCCGCGACAGACCGGTCATCGTCGTGGGCCACGACTACGGCGTTCCGATCGCGGTGACCATCGCCCATCGCATGCCGCGGTCGGTCTCTGGGCTCGTCCTCGCAGCTGGCAACCTGTTCACCGACACCCCCATCCCGATGCCGCTGAACATCATTCCGGCGCCGGTCGTCGGCAAGCTGGCTGCCCGGATGCTGATGTCCAGGCCGATGCTCCGGGCCATGTTGCGTCTCGGTGTCGGTCAGCCACCACCCTGGCTGAACCCTGCCCACTACCTCGGCGACTCGCGTCAGAGCCAAGCGATCCGAATGATCTTCTCCGCGTCGCTGCGGGAACTCCCAGATCGCTACCGGGAGGTGGAAGCGGCGCTGGGCGAACTGCAAGCGCCCTCGGTCGTCATCTGGGGAGGCCGCGACCCCTTCTTCGGCATCGAACAGGCACGCCGTGCCGCTGCGGCGATCCCGGACGCTGAGCTGCGGATCGAGCCCGACGCCGGCCACTTCCTGCCCGCCGAACGGCCCGCTGCCTTCATCGACGCGGTCCGCCAGATCCAGGGCCGCGTGCAAGCAACAGCCCACGAGCCAGCGGCCCGGCCCGACCTGCACCCCAACTCGGCAGGTGATCGCTGAGGTTGTCCGCCGCCGTCGAACGAGCCCGAACGGAGCCGACCATGCAGCTCCTACGAGCAACGTCACCCCTCCCGGGGGATCGCTCTCGTGAACCGAAGGCTTCCCCGCCGAGCGAGCCGGAGTTCGATGGCCGGAGGCGATGGCGCAAGGTGCTTGCCGGTGCTGCCGTCATCGCAGCGGTGCTGATAGTCGGCCCACCCGTAGTCCAGTTGGCCACACCCGACTCCTCACGGCAACTGACAGGCGTCACCGCCGCGCAGCTGTCACCGACCGACGTTCGGTTCGTCAACGAACGCGACCAGATCATGCTGGCCGGTCAACTGTTCCTGCCACCGACCCCGGGCCCTCACCCCGCCGCAGCCATCATCAACGGCTCAGGGGCCAGCCACCGGACCAACAGCTGGTATCTGACCCTCACCGACCATCTCGTCGACTCCGGCTACGCCGTCCTCTGGCCCGACAAGCGCGGCTCAGGAGCCTCGGAGGGGCGATGGGAGACCGCCAGTTTCGAAGCGCTCGCACGAGACGCCACCGCCAGCCTCGACTTCCTGCGATCACACCCGAAGATCGACCCCGACCGGATCGGGGTGATCGGCATGAGCCAAGGCGGACGTATCGCCGCGATCGTCGCCGCAGACAACGACGACATCGCCTACGGCGTGAGCTTCTCCGGAGGGGTCCTGCCCGCCTACCGGTCGCTTCGCTACGAGGAGACCCACAACCTGCGCGAGATCGGGTTCCTGCCCGGGGTGTCGGAGCTGATCGCCCCAGTCTCCAGCTGGGCGATCATCAACGTCGCCCAGACGGAGTTCTGGGACGCGGTAGGCAACTTCGACCCGCTGCCGTACTGGGCCAAGGTCGACATCCCCGTCCTGTTCCAGTTCGGAACCGACGACACCAACGTCGACACCGCCACCTCCGCGGCACGGCTGACCTCCCTCCAACAGTCCAACATCCACATCCAGACCTACCGAGGCTCCGGACATGCCATCGAGCAACCACCAGACCAAGGAGACGAGATCATCCGCCCCGAAGCGCTCAACGACCTCACCCGCTTCATCGACCAGGCAACACGCAGCCTCAGTAGCTGACGAGCCCTGGCCCACGTGCCCAACGCGTGCTCCCCGTGGCCTCGCGGTCTGCACAGCCCGCGCCGTAACCCCTGCGAACCGCAGCGGCAGTTCGCGTGAGAGCTCATAGTCATCGTTCCGGTGGTTGCGGCGAACTGCCGCGAGCCCGGGCTCGACGAGCCTTCGCTCCCCTGGGCGGGAGTTCCCACCCGAAACCTCACCCCGCTGCCGTACTCAGCCGGGCGTGAGGCGACGCACCGGGATACCCCGGGCGGCCATCTCGTCCTTGACCTGGCTGATCCGGAGCTCCCCGAAGTGGAAGATGCTGGCGGCGAGCACGGCCGACGCGTGCCCCTCGAGGATGCCCTCGGCCATGTGCGCCGCGGTGCCCGCCCCGCCACTGGCGATGACCGGGACCTGCACGACGTCGGTGACGGCGCGGAGCAGGTCGAGGTCGAAGCCGGACTTGGTGCCGTCGCGGTCCATCGAGGTGAGGAGGATCTCGCCCGCGCCTAGCTCGGCGACCTCGCCGGCCCACTCCACGGCGTCACGACCCGTCGGGGTCCGGCCGCCGTGGATCACGACCTCCCATCCCGCTGACGGGTCGTCGGGGTCGCGGCGGCGTGCGTCGATCGCCGACACGATGCTCTGACTGCCCAGCGACTCGGCGGCTTCGGTCAGGACGGCGGGGCGCTGCACCGCCGCGGTGTTGAACGCGATCTTGTCGGCGCCGGCCCGCAGCATCGCGAGTGCGTCGTCAGCACTGCGCATCCCGCCACCGACGGTCAGCGGGATGAAGACCTCGTCGGCGGTGCGCCGGACCACGTCCTCCATGATCTGGCGGCGGTCCGACGACGCCGTGATGTCGAGGAACACGAGCTCGTCGGCTCCTTCGCGGTCGTAGGCCCTCGCGAGCTCGACCGGGTCGCCGGCGTCCCGGAGCTCGACGAACCGGATGCCCTTGACGACCCGGCCGTCGGTGACATCCAGGCAGGGGATCACCCGGGCAGCGAGGGTCACGAGCTCACCTGTCTCACGGCGACACCTCCGCAAGTGCCTCCTCCAGGGTGAAGCGTCCGGCGTAGAGAGCCTTCCCGACGATGGCGGCGTCGACCCGCTCGTGGCAGGTCGACAGGGCGCGGAGGTCGTCGAGGCTCGCCACTCCCCCGGATGCGGTCACGTCGGCGTCGGTGGCGTCAGCGACCTGGCGCAGCATCTCCACGTTCGGGCCCTCGAGCATGCCGTCGCGGGTGATGTCGGTGTAGACGAACCGTGGGACCCCCATCTCGGTGAACCGGTCGAGAGCCTCGAACAGATCACCGGCCTCTTCGGTCCAGCCGCGTGCCTGGAGGGTGGTGCCGCGGGCGTCGAGGCCGACGGCGATCCTCGGTCCGACCCGGTCCAGCACCGCCCGGACGAAGTCCGGGTCCTTGAGCGCCATCGTGCCGATCACCACCCGCTCGGCGCCGTAGCCGAGCGATGCCTCGACGTCCTCGAGCGTGCGGACACCCCCGGACGCCTGCACCTTGCAGCCCGTGGCCTCGACCACGTCCGCGATGAGGTGACGGTTGGCCGGTTCGCCGGTGAAGGCGGCGTCGAGGTCGACCACGTGCAGCCAGGTCGCGCCGGCATCGGCGAACCGGGTCGCAGCGGCGACGGGGTCGTCGTCGTAGACGGTCTCGGCGTCGGCCTTGCCCTGGGTCAGCCGCACGGCGCGGCCCCCCTTGATGTCGACCGCCGGGTAGATCGTGAAGGTCATGGTTGGATCCTGGGGATGAACTGGGAGGGCGGGTGGTGAGTCATGACAGTGTGGCGACCCAGTTGCTGAGGAAGCGCGCCCCGATCGGTCCCGACTTCTCGGGGTGGAACTGGGTCCCGAGGACGTTGTTGACCCGGACGACGCTCGGGAACGACGCCCCGCCATAGTCGGTCACCGCGACGACGTGAGCGTCGTCGGACGGGACGGCGTAGTAGGAGTGCACGAAGTAGCAGCGCTCCCCCGCAACGCCCTCGAGCGCCGGGTCGCCGTCGTGTCCGTCCGCCGCCTCGATGACGTCCCAGCCCATGTGCGGGACGGTCACGTCAGCCGGGAACCGCACGACGGTGCCCGGCAACACGCCGAGCCCTGTGACGTCTCCCTCCTCGCTGTGCTCGTACAGCAGCTGCAGCCCGACGCAGATGCCGAGGGCGGGGCGATCCTCGTCGATCCAATTGCGGACGACCGCCTCGAGCCCCAAGGATCTGAGTTCCGCGAGGCAGGTCCCGAAGTGGCCGACGCCCGGTACGACGAGCGCGTCGGCGTCGGCAGCCTCATCGGGATCCTCGGTCACGAACGCGTCCGCACCCGCGTGGCTGAGGCCACGCTGGGCCGAGCGGACGTTGCCCGCCTGGTAGTCGAGCACCGCAACACGCGGTCGGGTCACTCGAGTACACCTTTGGTGGACGGCACGCCAGCCCCGGTGATCTCGACGGCGCGCCGGAGCGCCACCGCGAAGGCCTTGAAGACCGACTCGTGGATGTGGTGGCTGTTCTTCCCGGCGAGGTTCTGGACGTGCAGCGTGATCCTGGCGTTGGCCACGACCGATTCGAAGAAGTGCTCGACGAGGGTGGTCTCGAAGGTGCCGATCAGCTCGACCGGGGTCTCGACCTCGTAGACGAGGTAGGGCCGCCCCGACAGGTCGATCGCGACGCGGGTCAAGGATTCGTCGATCGGCACGGTGGCGTCCCCGAACCGCTCGACGCCGGCGCGGTCGCCCCAGGCATCGGCGAGCGCCTGTCCCAGCGCGATGCCGACGTCCTCGACGGTGTGGTGGGCGTCCACCTCGAGGTCGCCGGTGGCTGCGACCGTGAGGTCGAGCCGCCCGTGGCGTCCGAGCTGATCGAGCATGTGATCGAAGAACGGGATACCGGTGTCGATGTCGCAGGTCCCGGCGCCGTCGAGCTCGACGGCCACCTCGACCTTGGTCTCGCCGGTGGCACGTTCGATGCGGCCGTTGCGGCTCATCATGCTTCCTTCAGGACGTCGGTCAGTGCGGTCAGGAACGCGTCGTTCTCGTCGGGGGTACCGATGGTGACCCGCAGGCACCCACCGAGTCGCGGCTTGTCGGAGAAGTCGCGGATCAGGACACCCCGCTCGAGCAGACGGTCGAAGAGGTCATCGACCGCGGTGCGGAACAGTACGAAGTTGGCGGCGGAGTGCCACACCCGCTCGATGCCGGGAAGCGCACGGAGCGCCTTCTCGACGCGGTCCCGTTCGGCGGAGATCTCGGGGATGTGGGTCAGCATCGCTCCCCGCATCGTCACCGCGACCTCGCCAGCGATCTGCTTGATCGCGTCGACGTGGTAGGGCAGCCGCACCTTGCGCAGATCGTCGACCACCCAGTCGTGCGCCAGCAGATAGCCGAGCCGCAGGCCAGCGAGCCGGTACGCCTTCGAGAAGGTGCGGGCCACCACGAGCCGCGGGAGATCGTCCAGCAGCGACCGTGCGCTGACCCCCTCGGGGGCGAACTCGACGTACGCCTCGTCGACGACCACGAGCGCCTGGGAGGTGTCGTGCAGCGCCCGGATGGTGGGATGGTCGACCACGATCCCGGTGGGGTTGTTCGGGCTCGCCACGGTGATGATGTCGGGCTGGTGCTCCTCGACCGCGGCACGAGCCAGGTCCGGGGTCGGCGTGAAGTCATCGGGGAGGTCGTGCTCGACCGTCCCGGTCCCGGACACGCGTGCGATGAGCGGGTGGGCCGAGTACCCGGGGCGGAACAGCAGCATCCGCCGACCCGGTCCTCCGTAGGCCTGGAAGAGTTGCACCAGAACCTCGTTGGAGCCGTTGGCGACCCACACCTGCGCCGTGTCGAGTCCGTGGGCCTCACCCAGCACCTCCCGGAGCTTCGACGCGGGGCGGTCCGGATAGCGGTGGAGCTCGGTGGTGTGGAGCGCCGCCCCGACCGCGTCGAGGTAGGCCGCCGGTGGCGGCTCTGGGGTCTCGTTGGTGTTCAGCCGCACGGCGACGTCGAGCTGCGGGGCGCCGTAGGGCGTCACTTCGACGAGGTCGTCCCGCACCGGCACCGGGTTACCAGTGCGGGACGGTTCGACGGTCTCGTCGCTCACGCCCTCTCCCCCGGTTCCAGCCGGATCTGCACCGCCCGGGCGTGGGCGGGAAGATCCTCGGCGGCGGCGAGCGCGTCGACGGTCGGGGCGAGGTCTGCGAGAGCCTCCTCGTCGTAGGCCACCCAGTTGACGGGCACGAGGAACGAGGTGGTGCTGAGCCCGCCGTTGAACCGGGCGGTCCCCGAGGTCGGGAGGGTGTGGTTCGGGCCTGCGGCGTAGTCACCCAGACTGACCGGCGTCTGCGGCCCGATGAACGTCGTACCGGCGTAGCGGATGCTGGCGGCCACCTTGTTGGCGTCCTCGGTGTGCACCTCGAGGTGCTCCGCCGCGAACGCTTCAGCGACCTCGATGGCGCGATCGATGTCGTCGACGACCATGACCGTCCCCTGGCCGTCGAGCGCAGCTTGGACCCGGGACCGGTGTCTCGTACGGCTGACCTCGTCCTCCAACGCGGCGGCTACGCCCTCCACGTGCGACTCGTCGGTCGTGATGAGGAGGCACGTTGCCAGTTCGTCGTGTTCGGCCTGGGCCACGAGGTCGGCTGCCAGGAGCCGCGAGTCGGCGGTGTGGTCGGCGACGATCGCGATCTCGGTCGGGCCGGCGACGGCGTCGATCGAGCAGCGCCCTTCTCCTTGGACCCGCTGCTTCGCCTGCGTGACGAACACGTTCCCCGGACCGACGATCGTGTCGCAGGCGGGGATCGTGTCGGTGCCGTACGCCATCGCGGCGATGGCCTGCGCACCGCCGACCCGGTAGACCCGATCGACACCGAGGAGTTCGGCCGCTGCCAGGATCGTGCGGTTGGGCTGGCCCCCGTCACCCGTCGGCGGAGTGCACAGGACGATGTCATCGACACCGGCGACCTGGGCCGGGACCACGGTCATCACGACCGTCGAGGGGTAGGCGGCCTTGCCGCCCGGTACGTAGATGCCGGCGCGCTGGACGGGGCGGTGCCACTGCCCCATCCGGGCGCCGCCGCGGGCGTCCTCCCAGTCGTCGGGGCGAGCACGCTCGTGGAACCAGCGGACCTGATCGACTGCCCGTTCCAGGGCGGCGCGGAGATCCTCGTCCAGCTCGTCGAGCGCTGCCGCACGGAGCTTCTCGGGAACGAGGAAGTCGTCCAGTTCGACGCCGTCGAACTTCTGCGTCAACTCGCGGACGGCAGCGTCGCCCCGCTCGAGCACGTCGTCGAGGATGCCGTTGACCGCCGCCGCGACGTCGGCGCGGTCGGTGGCGGGGCGGGGGAAGTGTTCACGCGGGTCGCTGGAGTCACCGCGGAGGTCGATGACGCGGAGCATGGATCCGAGCGGTAGGAAGCGCGCTTGAGCGTAGCGGTGGGCAACACCACTACCCCGCGCGGCCAGGGTGGCCGGCAGGGTGAGTGCGATCTGGGAGGCTCGTGCGGGGGCGGCTGGTGACTGCTGGGGTGTCAGGGGGGCGGGTCGGTGCCGCCAGACTCTGGGGGTGGTTCGAGTGGGGTGCCGCGGGGCAACGTTCGGAAGGTTCGTCCGTCGCGTTCGAAGAAGGCTTGACCGGTGTGGGGGTCGAGTGAGGCTCGCCAGCCACGTTGGTGGATGTGGTGCAGGTGGTGTCTGGCGCCGAGTGTCAACAGGTTGTCGGGATGATGGGTGCCGTCGTGTCCGCGTGGGACGAGATGGTGGAAGTGCGAGTCGGAGGTGGGGAGGGTGGAGCCGGGGAAGCGATCCCCGCGGTCGCGGAGGCGGACCGCGAGCCGCACGTCGTCCGGGATCGCGGCGGACTGGCTGGCGGACACTGCCAGGGGACGTTTGCCGTCGAACACGAC
>JAWVZB010000056.1:0-20740 GCA_033722375.1 Nitriliruptorales bacterium
ACATCCTCGGCTGGAGCCTCGGAAACCCGGCGTTCCCCGACTACTACCAGTCCTTCTGGGCCACTGACGGCGGGAACAACACGCCGGCGTTCTCCAACGAGGAGTACGACGCAGCGGTCCAGGAGTTCCTCGGCGCGGAGAGCAAGGAGGAGGCCTTCCAGATCCAGTGGGAGACCCTCGAGCCCATCCTCGCAGAGGAGCTGCCGTACGTGTTCCTGTTCGACACTCCGATCCTGGAGTTCTACCGCTCCGAGTCGGTGAACTACCCGTTCACCACCACGCTCGGTGGGCTCCAGTTCAGCAACGGGCTGAAGGCGATCGTGCAGAGCTCCCAGTGAGCTGACGATCACCCGTCGCGGAGCGGGAGGGTCATCGCGACCCTCCCGCTCTGCACGTCAGGGGTCCGCTGACCGCGCGCCACGGTGGCGCATCCGGCAGCCACCGCGGCCCATCAGTAACCTGACGCCACCGTCCGTGATGGTGTCCGTCGGGAGCCGGTACGCCAGGGAGCGTTCTCTTGTTCAAGACCATCTCACTCCGCCTCGTGCAGATGCTCATCCTGTTCGTGGTGTTCCTCACGTTGCTGTTCTTCCTCATCCAACTCGCTCCGGGCAGCCCTGCGGACCGCTTCATCGGAAACCCGCAGATCCCACCGCAGGCCCGTCAACTGCTGATCGAGCGTTTCGGCCTCGACCAGTCGTTGTGGGGGCAGTACTGGAGCTACATCACCGCGTTCTTCCAAGGTGATCTCGGGGTCAGCTTCAACCAGTACCCGCGCCCCGTCATGGACATCATCCTCGAGCGGATGCCCCGGACCATCTGGCTATTCTTCGGGGCGACCGTGCTCGCCTACTACTTCGGCTTCATCCTCGGCAAGTACCTCGCCTGGCGTCGAGGCGGGTTCTCCGAGTACAGCATCACGATCATCGGGGTCTTCCTCTTCACCGTGTTCGTGCCCTGGTTCGCCATCATGATGATCTGGTTCTGGTCGTTCATCCTCGGGATCTTCCCCACCGGGAAGTTCCTCGATCCCGTGCTGTGGCGGAGCGTCGACTTCTCCGCCAACGATGTGTTCGTCCCCCTGATCGTCACCGCCTTCGCGGCGCTGATCGGCGCGGGGCTGTTCACCTACCTCGCCAAGCGCTTCCGGGGAAGGCCCGGACTCTCGCGGCTGTTCTCGTGGGGCGGATCGATCGTGGTCGTCGGCGGCTTCGTCCTCTACTGGGCCTCCGTATCGGACAAGACGACCTATGCGCTCGACATCGCCTACCACACCGTGCTGCCCACGATGACCGTGGCGCTCATCGCCTTCGGTGGCGTCATGCTGCTCATGCGCACCTCGATGCTCGAGACGTTGGCGGAGGACTACATCCTGACCGCCCGCGCGAAGGGTCTTCCCGACAGCGTCGTCCGTGACCGTCACGCAGCCAGGAACGCCCTGCTGCCGGTCGTGACCTCGCTCGTCCTCGCCCTCGCGACGATCATCGGCGGAGGCATCGTCACCGAGACGATCTTCGCGTGGCCGGGGCTCGGCTTGACCTTGCTCCAGTCTGCGGTCAGCGGCGACCACCCACTGGCTCTCGGCGCATTGGCCTTCGTGGGCGTGCTCGCCCTCGTCGGCCACCTCGTCGTCGACATCCTCTACACCTACCTCGATCCGCGGATCCGGTTCGACTGAGGAGACCTGAATGTCTGTATCCCAACAACCGCCGGAGTCCGCGAACGCCCCGGTCGGCACCGAGACGATGGAGCCCGACCACCAGGGCTACCTGCCGCCCGGATCCGACGGGGACGCCGATGTCGTCCACCAGAACCGCCTGGTGCTGCGCTGGAAGCTCTTCAAGCGCTCGTTCAAGCAGAACTGGTCGCTGTTCGCCGACAGCAAGATCGGCCTCCTGGGGCTCGCGATCATCTTCGTCTTCGCACTCATGGGGATCGCCCATCCGATCCTGATGGCCACGGTGTGGGAGGACGCCATCTACGACCCGGTCATCGGCTACGACGCGCCCCAAGCCGAGAAGACCGTCGTGCCTGACGCGGAGCTGACCGACCCTCAGACCGAGGTCGCCCTCAGCAGCGCGCTGCTCGACAACCCGCTCGTCCAGCCCGGTGACACCGTCATCATCAGCGAGCAGCCCGCGAACCCCTCCTCCAAGCATCTGCTCGGCACCGACCCGCTGGGTCGTGACGTGCTCAGCCAACTGCTGTTCGGCACGCGAGCCGCGTTCGCCATGGGGGTGATCGCCGCGATCGTCACGGTGATCTTCGGGACCGTGCTCGGGTCGATCGCCGCCTACTACGGCGGCTGGATCGACGGCGCCGTGATGCGCACGGCCGACCTGTTCCTGTTGATCCCGCTCATCCCCGTCCTGATCTTCATCGGGGGGCTCTTCAAGGTGGGTCTGTTCAGCCTGGGCTTGCTGATCGGTGTCTTGTCCGGGCTCGGACCCGTCGCGATCGTGCTGAAATCGCAAGCGCTGTCGGTCAAGGTCAAGCCGTTCATCGACGCCGCCAAGGTCGCCGGCGGCAGCGACTTCCGGATCATCACCCGCCACATCATCCCCAACGTCCTGCCCCTGTCGTTCCTCTACATGATGTTCACCGTGACCGCCGCGATCGCAGGCGAGGCGACCCTGTCGTTCTTCGGGTTGCTCGAGGTCGACATGTCCTGGGGGATCATGATCCACACGGCCCAGACGCAGGGCTACCTGCTGCGAGGCACGGACTTCTGGTGGCTCCTGCTGCCCGCCGGGGGAGCGGTCACGTTGCTCTCCGCCGGCTTCTACCTCGTGGGCCGCGGGCTCGACGAGGTCGTCAACCCCCGCCTGCGCGCCCGCTGACCGACCCGACACGGAGCCGAATCTTCCATGAGTGCCATCACCGGCGTCTCCTCCGACGGCCGCCCCGACCTCCGGCAGGGTGACCCCCTGCTCGAGGTGGACGGCCTCATCATGAACTACGAGACCAAGGAGGGTGACGTCTCGGCCGTCCAGGACGTCAGCTTCACGCTCCACAAGGGTGAAGCGCTCGGCCTCGTCGGTGAATCAGGCTGCGGCAAGACCTCCGTGGCCCTGTCGCTGCTCCGGCTCCTGCCCGACAACGCCAACTACAAGGCCGGCGAGATCCGTCTGAACGGCACCGACCTCCTGGCGCTCCCCGAGAAGGAGATGCGCACCCACCGCTGGCGCGACATCGCCATGGTCTTCCAGGGCGCCATGAACGCCTGGAACCCCGTCTACACCGTGGGTGAGCAGATCCGCGAGGCCATGGAAACCCACTTCGACCACCGTGTCACCGACGAGGAAGCACGGGTCAAGATCTCCGAGCTCTTCGAGATGGTCGGTCTCGACCCCCAGATGCGGACCCGCTACCCCCACGAGTTCTCGGGCGGAATGCGGCAGCGCGCCGTCATCGCGATGGCGCTGTCGTGCGATCCGCAGGTCATCATCGCCGACGAGCCGACCACCGCCCTCGACGTGATCGTCCAGGACCGCATCCTCCAGCAGCTCAAGGACATCCAGGACAACCTCGGGATGAGCATCATCTACATCAGCCATGACCTCGCGGTCATCGCCGAGGTCACCGAGCGCATCGGGATCATGTACGCCGGCAAGCTCGTCGAGATCGGCCCCACCGAGGAGGTCTACGCCAAGTCCTGGCACCCCTACAGCCAGCTCTTGCTGTCCTCGACCCCCTCGATCCGCGGGCCGCGCCGGAAGTTCGCCCCGCTCGAGGGTGAACCACCGAACCTCGTGGATCCGCCCTCCGGGTGCCGGTTCCATCCGCGGTGTCCTCTCGCCACCGACAAGTGCGTGGAGATGGAACCCCCACTCGAGCCCACCCAGGGGGGAGACCAGTCCGCCTGCTGGCACTGGGAGCGTGTCCCCGAACTCGACGAGACCCGTGAGGCCTCTGCATGAGCGACGACCTCTACACCACTTCGACTGCGACGGCCAACAAGCCACTCATCAAGGTGGAAGGGCTCAAGAAGCTCTTCCCCGTCGACAAGGGGCTGTTCCGCCGCACCGACGAGTACATCCACGCCGTCGACGGGGTCGACTTCGAGATCCCGCACGGCCAGAGCCTCGGGCTCGTCGGTGAATCAGGCTGCGGCAAGTCGACGACCGGCCGCATGCTCGTCCGACTCACCGAGGCGACCGAGGGGCGCATCCTCCTGCACAGCGACGACGCCAGCGACGGCGAGGAGTACGTCGACGTCGCCCACATCGACCGCTCCAAGCAGAAGGCCTTCCGCAAGCGGGTCCAGATGATCTTCCAGGACCCCTACGAATCGCTCAACCCCCGCCGGACCGTCTTCGACACCATCTCCGAGCCGATGGCCGTACAGGGCCTGGCGTCCTACAAGGAACGGGAGGACGCGGTCGCCGAACTCCTCGAGCGCGTCGGCCTGAGCCCGGCTTCCGCCTACATCTACCGCTACCCCCACGAACTTTCCGGAGGCCAGCGGCAGCGCGTCGCCATCGCGCGTGCCCTCATCATCAACCCAAAGTTCGTGGTGGCCGACGAGCCCACCTCCATGCTCGACGTCTCGATCCGCATCTCGATCATGGAACTCATGCTCAAGCTCGGCATCGAGTTCGACGTCAGCTACCTCTACATCACCCACGACCTCGCCGTCGCGCGCTACATGTGCGACCGCATCGCGGTGATGTACCTCGGCAAGATCGTCGAACTCGCCCCCACCGAGGAGCTGCTCTCCAACCCACAGCACCCCTACACCAAGGCGCTCATCTCCGCGGTACCGGTCCCAGACCCCAAGTTCGAGCGCCCCGAGGTCGAGATCCTCGGCTCGGTGTCCAAGCCGATCAACCCCCCGCCGCTCTGCCGCTTCATCGAGCGCTGCCCCTGGGCAGCCGACGTGTGCCACAACAACCAGCACCCGCCGCTCGAAGAGAAGTCCAAAGACCACTACGTCGCCTGCTACCTCGTTTAGGCCACCTGCCAGTGGGGTGCTCCGGCATTCGGCACCACCTGCGCCGCGATAGCCGCGTTGCGGCTCGCTGAAATAGCCTCCGGCTATTCGGCGCTCCCCGCGCCTTGCTCTCCCGGCGCACGTGTCGCCTCGGTGCTCGGACCACCCCGCTGACCGGCGGCCAGGCGACACGGGCCCGCTGCGCCGGGCCCTGAGGCCCCCTGCATCTCGCCCGGCTGCGGCCGACTTGTAGTCGTTCTGCCTCAGTCGGCCTCTGGACCGCCGGCCGCACCCGAGCGTGCTTGTTCCAATGCGCTCGTCGTGATGACGCGGCTGGCGGGGAGCAGGGTGAGCAGCATGCCGCCGCCGGCGATGAAGAACGGGGCGCGGAGGCCGAGGACGTCGGCGACGAGACCACCCAGCAGCGCCCCGATCGGCATCGAGCCCCAGCCGATGAAACGGTAGACGGCGTTGACCCGACCGAGCTTGTCGTCAGGGATGACCGTCTGTCGGAGCGAGACCGTGATGACGTTCCAGACGACCGCGGAGAAGCCGAAGGTCGCGGCGAGCGCCCCGAACACGAACGCGTTGCTCGTCAACCCCTGGCCGATGGGGACGGCAGCAGACACGACGAGACCGAGCCACAGCGCCCGCCCCCGGCCCACCTTGTCGACGAGGCGCCCCGCCACCATCGACCCGAGCACGCTGCCGGTGGCTCCGGCCGCGAGCAGGACACCGAAGCCGACCTCGTCGAGGTCGAGGACCTCGAGCGCGTAGAGGGCCCCGATGGCGAACGCCATCATGTTGAGGCCGTTCATCGTGCCGAGCAGCAGTGCCAGTGTGCGGAGGAGGCGGTGGTTCCAGAGCCACGACAGGCCCTCGCGGATGTCGGCTCGGATCGTGGTCGTGGGTGCCCCGTCGGAGGCTCGGCGGGTGGCGTAGTTCCCGGTCAGGGCGAAGATCAGGCCGGCTGAGATGGCGAACGTTCCGGCGTCCAGCAGGATCGGCAGAGATGCGGCGATGGCGAACAGGAACCCGCCGAGCGGGGGACCGACGAACTGGTTGGCGACGATCTCGGAGCCGAACAGCAGCCCGTTCGCACGCTCGAGCTGGTTCCGGTTGGTCACCACGCGCGGGAGGATCGCCTGGGAGGACGTGTCGAACAGGACCTCGGCGGTCCCGAGCAGGAAGGTGATGGCGTAGAGCAGCCAGATCGATGCCCAGTCGCCGAGGATGGCTACCCCGAGGATCCCCATGAGGACGAACCGGCCGACGTTGACCGACCCCATCATCCAGCGGCGGTCGACGCGGTCGGCGAGTGCACCGGCCTGGAGCGCGAACAGCAGCCACGGGATCCGGCCAGCGACCGCAACTCCCGAGAACAGGAGCGGATCGCGGGTCAGCGCCGCTGCAACGAGCGGCAGTGCCGCACTATCGATGCCGTCGCCGAGGTTCGAGACGAGGCTCGCACTGAACAGCTTCCAGTAGTTGGCACCCAGGGGCGCGCGGCGGGAGCGTGCAGGATCGGCTGCCATCGGATTCCGTGGTAGGGGAGGAGGGAGCGGGACGGTAGTCGATGTGCCGACACCGCCCCTTTCCGGTGGCGCCGCGGTGCCGTATCCTCTTGTCACCTCAGAGGGGAGGCGCGCGTGGTCAAGCGAAGTGACCCGCTGGAGACGATCCTCGGGCCGCTCGAGCAGGACGTCATGGACGTCATCTGGACACTCCAGGACGCCACCGTCCGGGATGTGCACGATGAGCTCTCGCAGCGGCGCAAGATCGCCTACACCACCGTCATGACGACGATGTCACGGCTCGCGAACAAGGGCCTGCTCGTTCGAGACACCAAGGGGCTCGCGCATCGCTACCGGCCGCTGATCTCGCGCGACAGCTACGCGCGGTCGACGTTCGGCAGCCTGCTGTCCTGGCTCTTCGACCGCTATCCCGAATCGGCGGTGTCCTACCTCGCTGAGGTGGTCGACGACGCAGACAGCGTCAGCGTCGACTCGCTCCGGCGCGCGGTGGAACGGCAACGCGAACTGGAGGACTGAGCCCGTGTTCGATGCGGGTGTGCTTCTCAGCCTGCCTACCGAGTCGATCGCAGTGCGCTTCGTGATCGCCTCGGTCGTGGCGGCGCTCCTGGCCCGGCTGATGCTCCGGGTAGGACTCCGCGTGCCAGGCGTGCGGGCTGCGACCGCCGTGATCCCGGCAGCGGCGCTGGTGATCGTGACGGCGCTCTTCTGGAGCTCCCTCCACATCCCGTGGCTCATGCTGCCGGTCGAGGCGATCGACGCGTTGCCGATCAAGCTCGGCGGGAGCTACGAGTACGTGGCGCCGATCGCCGCCCCCCTGATCCTCGGGTTGTGGGCTGTGGTGGCGGTGGGGCGGATCGCGCACCGTTGGCGCCGCCTCGTCAAGATCCACCGCCATGTGGTCGCCGGTTTCGAGCTGCGTAACACCGGCTCGAAGCGGGTCCAGGCCGTCGTCCGGACACTTGCGGCGCAGATGCGGCTGCCGACACCGGCGACCGCCGTGGTGCCCGACTGCCCCGGTGGCGCCAGCGTCATCGGGATCCGCCAGCCGATCCTGGTGCTCGACGAGCAGTTCGTCGCCAGTCTCGACGATCTCGAGCTGCAAGGGGTCGTCGCGCACGAGCTCGCGCACATCCGGCGTCGCGACAACCTGGTCGCCTTCATGCTCGGCATCGTCGCGGATCTGGCGTTCTTCGTTCCCGGTGGGCGCTGGGCCCTGCGCCAGCTGCATGCCGAGCGTGAGCTCGCGGCGGACCAACTCGCGGTGGCGACGACCCAGCGACCAGGTGCGCTCGCCAGCGGGTTGCTGAAAGTGCTGGACGACGCCGCCGTCGAAGTGCCCTGTTCGACGCTGGTGCCCCGCGGAACCCTCGTTGGGCGGGTCGAGCAGCTGGTCGATCCTCAGCAGGTGACCCGGCTGCGGAGCGGGCTCGAGATGCTCGCGGTTGCCGGTGCGCTCGCGGTCGCCGTGGGCATGGCGATCCAGGTCCCGGCCGTCATCTCCAACGACGGCGAGCACTACGCCTTGGCGGTCTACCTCCAAGGCGGAGGCTCCGAGGCGGTCGCGACGGCCGAACAACCACGTCCGGAGCCGCGCGCGTTCGAGGTCTACCGCGACACCGCTCGTCTCGAGACCCCGACGCCCGCCGACGTCGCCCGCCGCGGAACGGACGACGACCCGGCCGAGGTGCGTCGCAGCGCGTTGTACGCCTGCGCTGCGGGTGCGTGCGTCGAACGTGAGCCCTCCCCGCGGCTCGCTATCGAGCCAAGGCCGCAGGTCCGGCTCCCCGACAACTCGCTCGTCGACCGCTGGAGAGCGAAGCCGCTGGTGGCGATGGACGAGGGCATCGCCGTCTTCTGGCTCGAAGAGCTCCGCTAGGCGCCGCCAACACGCGGAGCGGTACCTTCGCTGCTCCGGTCACCGCTGCTGGAGGCAATCCGTGATCACCGGCATCATCATCGCGTTCCACGTGCTGTTCTCCGGGCTCCTCATCCTGTTCATTCTGCTGCACCGGGGAACGGGGGGCGGCCTGTCCGACATGTTCGGTGGCGGTGTCAGTGGTGGGCTCCAAGGATCGGCGATGGTCGAGAAGAACCTCGACCGGCTCACGGTCGCCAGCGCCATCGGGTTGACCATCACCAACGTTCTCCTGGTGTTCCGTCTCTGAGAGTGAGGCGGGGCGCAGCGTTGCTCGCTGCGGCGAGCCTCTTCGTCGGGGCGTGTAGCAGCGGCGGCGAGGCGCCACCCGAGGAGAGCCCGACGCCAACGGAGGTGAGGTCGCCGACACCGAGCCCGTCTCCGAGCGAGCCTGCCGGGCCGATCGAAGGGGGCACGCTGCGCTACGCGCTCGGTGCCGATCCCCAGACCATCGACCCCCGGTTCGTGACCGACGCGGAGGGCCGGGTGGTGGTCGATGCCCTCTTCGACTCGCTGGTTCGCCTCGACGACGACTTCGAGGTCCAGCCCGCTGCAGCCGAGAGCTGGGAGGTCAGCGAGGACGCCACCCGGTTCGAGTTCACGCTCCGCGAGGGTGCCACCTTCCACAACGGGCGTCCCGTCCGCGCCGCGGACTTCGCACGTGCGTTCAACCGGATGGCGAACGGCACCGCGGAGCCGCGCTCCTTCGTGGCGTACCAACTCGCGCCCGTCGAGGGTTTCGAAGCCGCCCAGCTCGACGGCGAACCGTTGAGTGGTCTCGAGGTCGTCGACGATCGCACGTTGGTGATCACGCTGTCCGCCCCGTTCGCCGAGTTCTTGGAGGTGCTCGCGGATCCGAGCCTCGCCCCGGTACCGCCGCGCGCAGAGAGCGACCCAGAAGCGTTCGGGCTCGCACCGGTCGGCAACGGCCCGTTCCAGATGTCGGGGGAGTGGTCGCGGGGGGATTTCATCCGGGTCGCGCGCTACCCCGAGTATCTCGGAGAGGAGCCGTTCCTCGACGAGGTCGTGTTCCAGATCTACGCCAACGACCCCGACCAGGCGTCGCAGTACGGAGCGTTCGAGGACGGCCGCCTGCACGTCGCCGAGGTGCCGGCTGAACGCCTCGAGGACGCCGTCGACAGTTTGGGAGCCGCCCGGGACGGCTACAGCGGACCTGGAGTGCTGAACGGCCCCACGACGACGCTCTACTACTACGGCTTCAACACCGAGCGGCCGCCCTTCGATGATCCCGATGTGCGGCGGGCGATCTCGCTGCTGATCGACCGCGAGACCATCGTGGCCGACGTCACCGACGAGACCAGGCTGGTCGCTGATGCGATCGTCCCGCCGTCACTGCCGGATCACCAAGACGACGCCTGTCCGTACTGCGCCTACGACGAAGAGCGCGCGCTGCGGCTGTGGCGCGGTGAGGGCGAGCCGACCGAAGGCGCGAGTCCCACCGAGCCCAGTGAACCCGTCGACCGGGGCGAGGGTCCCCTGACCATCGTCCACAACGAAGGTCGCACCCACCGGGCGATCGCCCAGCGCGTCGCCACGGCGCTCCGCGCGACGCTCGAGGTCGAGGTGCAGATCGAGGCCCGCGAACTCACTGAGTTCGTCCAGACCCTGCGAGCGGGTGAGATGGGGATCTTCCGCTTCGGTTGGCAGGCCGACTATCCCAGCGCCGGCAGCTACCTGCATCCACTGTTCTCCTCGGACAAGGACAACCTCGACAACCTGTCCCGCTACCACAACGAGGAGGTCGACGACCTCCTGCGTCAGGCGCTGGCCGAGACTGATGCTGGGGCCCGCACCGACCTCTACCGTCAGGTGGAACGTCACGTGCTCAACCAAGCGGTGATCGCCCCCATCTTCGTCTATCGGCTGCATCGCGTCGTCGCGCCCGAGGTCCACGAGTTCCGACACGGCCCACTTGGCAACGTCGATCTGACACGCGTGTGGCTCGACGACGCCTCGTGAGTCCCGCCGGCAGGCGGCGTGGGGCGGCACTGATCCTTCTCGTGGCGCTGGCACTCACGGCGTGTGCTGGCGAGGAACCCTTGGCGCTGCCTGCACCCATGTCGCGACCGAGCCTCGAGCCGGTCGATGATGCAGGCACGACACCGACGGGGACCGTGGCCGTCGCGTACCCCGACGTCCCTGCGGCCTGGCACGCCAGCTCCGGCGACGACCTCGCCGCCACGGATCTCGCGACATTGTGGGGACTGCCGCTCTACCGCTACGGACCCGACGGGGTGCTGCGCCCCGCCCTCGCCACCGGCGCGACCGTGACCGGTAGCGCGGACGGGCCTTGGAGCGTGCAGATCGCGTTGCGGCCGGGATCGTGGTCAGACGGCACCGCCGTGACTGCAGGCGACGTCGTGGCAACGATCGACCACCTGCGAAGGGGTCCGCGTGAGGCCGAACTCGCCGTGGTCGAACAGGTCGAAGCGGTCGACGAGCACACTGTCCGGCTCGATTTCGAGGCTCCGTACCACCGCTGGCCACACCTGCTGGCTGGCGGTCCTGGCGTCCTCCCTGCACACGTTCTCGAGGACCAGGGGATCGAGGCGTTCGCGGACACGATCCCTGTCGCGGGCGGGCGGTACCGCCTCGATGCCTACGAGCCGGGCTTGTCTGCGCGGTTCGTGGCTCACTCCGACGGGCCGCTCGGCGCCCCCGGGGTGGAGGTCGTCGAGGTCCTCTTCACCCCGAGGTACGAGACGGCGCTCGGACTGCTCCACGAGGGGCGTGTGGACGCGGTTGCGGGGCACATTGCGTTGAACCCTGTGGGCCGCGCCGAGCGCCTGGGGGATGGTGTGGAGTCGGCGGCTGCGGTAGGGGGGACGATCGTCGGCCTCGAATGGGCGCCTCACGTCGACACCGAGATCCGGGAGGCGGTTTCGGCGGTCGTCGACGTCAGCCAGCTCACCGAGGGCCTCCTCGGCGCTGACGCGACTGTCGCTACCTCCCCTTGGCCGAGCGTGGGTGGGCCGTGGCCGGCCCAGGGACGCAGCCAGCCCGCGACGCGCCAGATCGGAACTCTGCGGCTCCTGCTGCCGCGCTGGCACGAGGTTCCTGGCTTCACGTCGCGCGCGATCCAACGGGACCTCGCGGTGCTGGAGGGCAGCCTCGAGCTCGTGAGTCTCGAGACGCCCGAGTTCGTTCGGACGTCCCGAGACGGCGCAGACGTGGTGTTGCGTATCCGCCGCACTGGCCCCCGACCAGCGCTTGCCGGGCTCGCTGACGTGGTCACGTCGTCGATCCGCGCTGCAGACGCGAGTTTCCTGCGAGGAGACGAGGACGTCTCGACGGGGTTCGCCGAGCTTCGATCACAAGCGGCACTCCGCCCCCTCTACCGGCCAGCGGTCGCGCACGCCTGGCGGATGCAACTCGAGGGCGTCCGCCCGAGTGCCTGGCCCGGTGTGATCTTCTGGAACGCGGGGGAGTGGCAGATCGCCGGCTCGTGACGCGTTGGTAGCCTCGACGCCCGGCGGCTACCCTGCCGCCGCCCGGGGGTTCCCCTCGGATCACGCGCGAGTGGCGGAACAGGCAGACGCGCACGGTTGAGGGCCGTGTCCACGCAAGTGGGTGGAGGTTCAAATCCTCTCTCGCGCACTTTCTTGAGATGTCCCGAGACACAGTGATCACGCCTCCTCGGGATATCTCCGCTCGCACACCCTCTCTCCTCCGCTTGGCACCGGCCGGCGGTGCCGCGTTGCCGTCGCGGAGGTCGCCGGCCAGGGGTGTGTGACCCCGACTCCGTAACCACTGGCAGGCTCATACGGGGCAGACCTGAACGGAGGCCTTCGTCCGCGACCGGGGCTGACGTTCCGTCGGCCCCCGGCGGAACGTCGTTCTACCCTCTACGGACCGACACGCAGGGGGACACACTGGGTCAGGGCATCACGTTGAAGCTTCTGGGCCCAGTCACGGTCGTGGACGCGGAGGGCGATCCGGTCGATGTCGGTGGCCCCAAGCCGCGGGGCATCCTCGCGATGCTCGCGCTCTCTGCCGGGAGCGTCGTGACCGACCAGCAGCTCGTCGGCGGGATCTGGGACGAGCGTGAGCAGGGCGGGAGCAAGCGCTCCGTGCAGGTGCACGTCTCGAGCCTTCGACGTGCGCTCGGCTCCGACACGATCGAGCGTCGCGGATCCGGCTACGTCCTGGTGGGCCCTCCGGGTGCGGTCGACCTCGCGCGCTTCCGGGATCTCGTCGCGCGCGCCGGCGACGCGACCTCGAGCAAGGAGCGTCTCGAGCTCCTCGACGCAGCGCTCGACCTGCGGCGGGGCGCGCCGCTGGACGGGCTCCACGACCTCCCGTTCGCCCCGCCGGCCGTCACCCGGATCGAGACCGAGGTGCTCACAGCGATGGCGGCCAAGGCCAGCGCGCTCGTCGACGCCGGACGTCCGGAGGACGCGATCCGGACGCTGGAGGAGCTCGTGGAACGACATCCGTTGCACGAGCCACTCCGCGGCGAGCTGATGACGGCGCTCTACCGGGCGGGGCGCCAGGCACAGGCGCTCCAGGTGTACGAGGAGACCAAGACGGTTCTGGCCGACGAGCTCGGTGTCGATCCGTCGCCGCAGCTCCAGGACTTGCACGGTCGGATACTGCGACAGGAGCTCCCGTCGGGGCGCGATCGGAGCCTCAGCCCACCCGAGCCGACCCCGGCTGTCGTCAGCGGGGTGACGAGCCGGTCGCTCGTCGGACGAGACGCGGAGCTGGCGAAGCTCATGGCCGATCTGCAGAGCGTCACGGAAGGCCAGGCGAGGATGGTGCTCGTCGGCGGTGAAGCCGGTGTGGGCAAGTCACGGCTCGTGGAAGCCGCCGTCGGCATAGCGACGGGAGACGGATTCGCGGTCGGCGTCGGCAACACGGTCGATCTCGGCGAGGCAGGTCTGCCCTTCGGTCCGGTCACGGAGGCGCTGCGAGGCCTCGTGAAGCGGCAAGACCGTGACCGCATCCGGCGCGAGCTCGGACCCATGGCCCGGGAGCTCGCGCGCATCGTTCCCGAGCTGCGGGACGCGGGAGAGACGGTGACACCAGCAGGGACCGAGGGTCGGAGCTACGTCCTCATCGCGATCGCGGATCTGCTCTCCATCCTGTCCCAGCAGCATCCGGTCCTGCTCGTCTTGGAGGATCTGCACTGGGGCGACGCCGCAACGTTCGACGTCCTCACGTTCCTGTCGCGGTCCCTCGAGGACAGCCGTGTGTGCCTCTTGGGCACCTTCCGGACCGACGAGCTGCACCGTCGCCACCCGTTCCGGCAGCGCCTCGGCGAACTCACACGCGCTTCCACGGTCGAACGGCTGGACCTCCAGCCTTTCGACGAAGAGGAGGTCCGGGCGCAGGTGGCGGCGATCACCGGGGGTGAACCCGACGACGACCTGACGGCCGACATCGCGCGACGCTCCGGGGGCAACGCGTTCTACGTCGAGGAGTTGCTCGCCGAGGGAGGCGAATTACCAGAGGGCTCCACGGCCGTCTCCCGGGCGCTCCGAGACGTCGTCGCGGCAAGGATCGAGCGCCTCCCGGACGCCTCACGACGCCTCCTGGACGTGATCGCTGTCGTCGGCCGCCACGCCCAGCACGAGCTGTTGCATCTGCTGGTCGAGGCCGACGAGCTCGCCCGCGCGCTCCGGCCGCCCGTCGAGGCGGAGGTCCTCCTGGCCGACGACGCCGGCTACCGCTTCCGCCACGCTCTCGTCCAGGAGGTGGTCTACGACGACCTCCTCCCAGGGGAGCGAGTCGACCTGCATCGCCGCGTCGCCGACGTCCTCGAGGAGAACCCGGACTTCGCGGTCGGCGGGGCTGGTGGGGTCGATGCCGAGATAGCCCACCACGCAACGAGATCCCATGACCTCGACCGCGCGGTCTCGGCCTCGCTGCGCGCCGCCGAGCGGGCGCGGGCCCAGACCGCGTTCGAGGAGGAGCTCTCCCGGTACGAAGATGTCCTGGAGTGGTGGGACCAGGCCGGTGCGGCCACGGAGGAGCACGATCGGCTCGACGTGCTCGAGGCTGCCGCGATCGCGGCGGCGGATGCCGGACGTGCTCGCCGTGCGGCGGCGCTGATCAACACGGCGCTCGCCGAGGGCGGGGCACAGATGGATCCCGAGCGTCACGCCCGCCTCCGACGGCAATTCGCAAACGTGGCGTTCTCCCTCGGCGACATGGACGAGGCACATGAGCAGATCGAGCGCGCACTCGAGTTGCTGGCGGATGCTGCACCGAGCATGGTCGAGCTCGAGGTTCTCATGTCGCGCGCGGAACTGCTGACACTCTCGACCACCGTCGATCCCGAAGAGGCCCTGCCGGTCGCTCACCGAGCAGTGGAACTCGCCGAGGCGCTCGGGGGGCCGGAACCGCGGGCCAGGGCGCAGCACACGCTCGGGTTCGTGCTCTCGTGGACCGGCCGGATCGACGAGGCGCTCGACGAGCTGGAGGTCGCTCGGCGGCTGGCCGGGGATGTCGACGACCCGCGGCTCTGGACGACGGTTCTTTCTGCGATGGAGGTCGCGCTCTTCCCGTTCGGTCGACGGAGTGAACGATGCGCCGAGATCTCCGAGGAAGCGCTGCGCTGGCTCGATCAGGGCTACGACCGGTACCCGGAGTCCTACACCCTCCTCATGTGGGTGGCCTACGACCTCCTCCGTCGGGGTGACCTGCCACGGTCGGAGGACGTGATCGGCAGGCTCGAACAGCACCACACCGAGGGGTACCGCCTCGTCCACCCCTACCACACCCGCGCCACGCTCCGGTGGATGCAGGGCCGGTACGAGGAGGCGGAGGAGGACCTCGCCCAGGCGCGCAGCCTCGACATCGAACGGTGGGCCCACGATGTACTCACGCTGTCCGGAGTCGTTGCTGCGGAGCGGGGCCGCCTGTCCGACGTCCACTCGTTCGCTGACGAGTACTTGGCCTACGACCTCGACGCGTCCGGGCAGTACCTGAAGGTGAGCAGCCTCCGGACCGTGGTCCGGGCCGAGGTCGACGCGGGCCTCGCTGCACCGCCGGACGAACGCAGCGAACATGTCCGGCGGGCCACCGAAGCCCTCGAGCGTGCCACCGACATCCTCGACCGTCACCCGCCCCAGACACCGGGGGGCCTGCAGATGGAGACGCCCCGCACCTACCTGCTCATGGCGCAGGCGGAGCTGTCACGCGTGACCGGGCCGGACCCTGGCCTGTGGAACGAACTCGCCGGCGAGACCTGGATGGTGGCCTGGCGGATCTACGCCGACTACCGCCGGGCGGAGGCACTCTTCGCCGTTGACGAAGTGGGGGAGGGGCAGTCGGTGTTGACCGCGGCCCACGATGATGCCGTACGCCTCGGGCTCGAGCCTCTCGTGGAGCGGACCGAGGAACTCGCCGACGCCCACGGGATCCAGCTGGAGCCTGTGAACGGTCAGCCAGGCGACTGAGAGCGTCCGGTAGTGGGCTGGCGTCGGATCAGCAGCCGGCGGTTCCCTGCGGCTCGGCGCCGTCGTAGACGGTCTCGTGACAGGAGACGTCAGCACCGGCCAGGATCTCCGAGAGCCGCTCGAAAGCGATCCGGTTGACGACGTGGGTGGTGCTGGCCTCCGAAGCGTGGCCGGCGGTGACGAAGTCCTGACCGAGCGCCCCGAGCACGTAGCCGGTGGCGGTGGTGCCGGATTCTGCGTCGCCCTTGGTCGTCACCGTGTGGAGCTCGACGGGGATGCCGAGCTGGCGCATCCGTTGTGCGAACTCGCGCGACTGGTTGTAGGGGACCAACCCGTCGTCGACACCGTGGACCATCACGATCCCGGCGACCCCGGAAGCGGCCACGTCCTCGGCCCGGTAGAGGATGCTGCGCTCGAGGTAGGGCTCCGGACCAGTGGCCTCGATCGGTCCGCCCATCTCGGCCTCGATGTCCGCCTGGGCGTTCGCGGCGAACTCGTTCGTCGGTGCGAGGGCACGCGCCCCGAGGTAGGTCTCGACCACGTTGGTGGCGCCTTCGACGTTGAACCAGATGTCGAACAGGGGGGTCTCGCCGTCGGCACGGGTGGCACCGGCTGCGATCGCGAGGCCCGACGAGTTCCCACCCATCGAGATGCCGTAGGCGACGACGTCCTCGATCGTGGGGCAGGCGGCGAGGAAGGCGTGCGCCACGTCGATCGCGTCCTCGGCCCCCGCGGTGACGTTCCACCCGCGACTGGAATCGAGGCCCTGCGGGTCCTTGGTGCGTATGTCTCCGCGGTAGTCGATGGCGACGGCCAGCGCCCCGTCCTGTGCGGCCACCCGCTCGACGTGGGGGATCCACGACTCGGAGGTGTGGCCGTAGCCGTGCATCATCACCACCAGCGCCGAGGGATCAGCGGTCGGTGCGGCGTACACACCGCTCAACCGCTCCCCGTGTTCGTTGCGCAAGGGGAGCGGTCGCGCGTTGTCGGCCCCGTCGTGGCAGGACACCGGAGGCCGGTTCGCCGCCAGCAGGCCGCCGGCCGCGAGAAGCAGGATCAGGAGGAGGCTGGATCGCCGCATGGAGGGGTCCTCGGTCGGTGGTCGATGGAGGACTTCGACGATCAGGGCTCCATCTCCTCCCTCGGCCCGGGTCGCTCGGACGCCATCGATCGCAAGCCGAACCAGCGGCGATAGAGTTGCCGAACGGGGAGGAAGGACCGCGTGGACGCCGACGCCTACAACTACGAGTTCTTCGACCGCTACGTCGAATCCGGGGAGGACGAGGGCGAGTTCGGCTCCTTCATGGATCGACTGCACGTCGGTGATCCTGCCCCGACCGGGACACTCACCGATCTCGGAACCGGCGAGGACGTCGAACTCGCCGAGCTCTGGCGCCGTCAGCACACGGTCATGGAGTTCGGGTCGTTCACCTGACCGTACTGCTCAGCAGAGGGTCCTCTGCTGGACGAAGCCGCCGCGCGGCATCCCGACCTCAACTGGGTCTTCGTCTACACCCGCGAAGCCCATCCGGGCGAGAACGTCAGCCATCACGAACGCTTCGAGGACAAGCTCGAAAACGCCCGGCTGCTGCGTGACGAGGTCGGCATCGAACGGCGCATCCTGGTCGACGACCTCGAGGGCACGGTCCACCGCGCCTATGGGATGCTGCCGAACATGACGTGGGTGGTCGGGCGGGGCGGGCGCATCCTCTACAAGGCGGACTGGACCTCTGCCGCGAACGTCGAGGCGTTCATCGAGCGCTACGAGGCCGGTCGGAAGCGCAAGCCGGCGTCGGGGTCGGTCGCCCCGTACATGACCGAGCAGATCGAGTTCCGGGACGTCGACCGTGAGGAGTTCTACGCCCGGCTCCGCCGCAACGGGCCGCGTGCGTACGACGAGTTCAAGCGGGCGGAGAAGATCTGGGGCGACCGCGGATGAGCGGCCGCCCCAGCTTGAGGGGATGCGATCAGGCGATCGCGCTGTAGACGAGCGCCAGGACGAGTCGTGGGGAAACTCGTTCGTAGAACTACGAACGAGTCGTTCGTAAGAAAACGAACGAGTGTGGTGTTCCAGGAGCCCAGCGGTGCTCTAGCCTCGCGGCATGTCCGATGCCGTCGCTGACCTCGACGCCCGCTTCGAGCGGACCCTCTCCGAGACCGCGGGGCCCGATCGGCGACTCGACGCCGACGCCCCGCTCAGCGACCAGTCAGACCTGACGGCTGGGGCAGCCGTCGGGATCTTCACGGACATGATTCGCTCGCGAGCCATCGACGTCGTCGCACGGGAGATGAAAGCCCGCGACGAGGGCTACTACACGATCGCCAGCGCCGGCCACGAGGACAACGCCGTCCTCGGGGCGCTCCTCGAGACGACCGATCCCTGCTTCCTGCACTACCGGTCGGGGGCACTGATGATGGCGCGGGCTCGGCGCGCGGGGGAGGACCCGCTCTTCGACGTGTTGCTGTCGATCGCTGCTGCGGCGGACGACCCCGTGGCCGGAGGGCGCCACAAGGTGTGGGGAAGTGCCACCACGTGGGTCCCGCCGCAGACGTCGACGATCGCGTCACATCTTCCGAAGGCGACCGGGACGGCGTTCGCGATCGATCGGATCCGGCGGCTCGGGACCGATCTGCCGGTCCCCGAGGATGCGATCGTGTGCTGCTCGTTCGGGGATGCCTCGGCGAACCACGCCACGGCGCTCGCTGGCATCAACGCGGCCCGGTACGCGCATCGCCAGGGAGGCGGGGTGCCGATCCTGTTCGTCTGCGAGGACAACGGCCTCGGGATCTCGGTGCCCACGCCGAACCGCTGGATCGAGGACACGTTCCGCAGCACGAGCGGGCTCGAGTACATCCGCGCCTCCGGTGAGCTCGATGACATCTGGTCGGCCACCAGACGCGCCATCGACACCTGTCGGGCGGGGCGCAAGCCGGTGTTCCTGCACCTGGAGGTCGTGCGCCTGCTCGCCCACGCCGGTAGCGACGTCGAGGAGATGTACCGGACGTCGACCGAGATCGCGGCCGGACGTGACCGTGACCCGATCGTGCGCACCGCACGGCAGCTCCTCCAGCAGGGGGCCGCCACCGCCGACGAGCTGCGCGAGATCGTGGGAACCACCCGCCAACAGGTCCGCGAGCTGGCTCAGGAGGCTGCGTCCCACGGCCACCTCCCCGACCGAGAGACCGTCATGGCCCCGCTCGCCCCGTACGACGAGCCCGCCACGCGTGCGGATGCGGAGGCCACCGTCCCGACCGAGGATCGGCTCGAGGTCCACGAGGGATCCCTCCCGGAGGAGGCCACCGCCGCCACCAAGCGGACCATGGCCGCGCTGATAAACGCCACCCTCACCGACGAGCTCGCCCGTCGGCCCGAGGCGATCGTGTTCGGCGAGGACGTCGCGCGCAAGGGCGGTGTCTACCACGTGACCGCAGGGCTCGAGGACGCCGTCGGCAGGAGTCGGGTCTTCGACACGCTGCTGGACGAGACCACGATCCTCGGCACCGCCCAGGGGGCGGGGCTCCTGGGGCTGCTCCCGATCCCGGAGATCCAGTACCTGGCCTACCTCCACAACGCACTCGATCAGATCCGCGGAGAGGCCGCCTCCCTCTCGTTCTTCTCCGCCGGGCGCTACCACAACCCGATGGTGGTGCGGGTGGCCTCGTTCGCGTACCAGAAGGGGTTCGGCGGCCACTTCCACAACGACAACGCGATCGGGGCGCTGCGGGAAATCCCCGGCATCGCCATCGCCACACCCTCCCGGGGCGACGACGCGGCACGGCTCCTGCGTGGCTGTCTGGCCTTGGCAGCCGTCAACGGCCGGGTGGTGCTGTTCCTCGAGCCGATCGCGTTGTACCACGAGAAGGACCTCCACGAGCCGGGCGACGGCGGCTGGCTCTGCGACTACCCACCACCCGGCTCGGCGCTGTTGCCGGGGGAGGTGGGCGTCCACCATCCCGACGCCGGTGACCTCCTGATCGTCACGTACGCCAACGGGGTGCGGATGTCGTTGCGTGTCGCACGTCGACTGGCGGAGCGCGGGATCGCGAGCCGGGTCGTCGACCTCCGCTGGCTCGCCCCGCTCCCGTTCGCGGCAGTGAGGGAGCACGCCGCGGACGTCGGCAGGGTGCTCGTGGTCGACGAGTGCCGGGCCACGGGGGGTGGCATCGCCGACGCGGTCGTCGCTGATCTGGTCGAGAGCGGCTACACCGGATCGCTGGCCACGGTGCGGGCAGCGGACAGCTACATCCCGCTCGGCCCCGCGGCTGCGCACGTGCTCGTGGTGGAGGACGACATCGAGACGGCAGCCCACCACCTAGCGACCACGGGGTGATGGCACTGGGTGAACGGCCGAAGGGCATCGCAAGTCGTGGCAGACTGGGAAGCGCGCCGCAGGAAGGGACCACATGACCCGCACCGCCATCCGAACCTGCAACCTGTGCGAGGCCACGTGTGGCCTGCGCCTCACCCTCGAGGGTGACGAGGTCGTGCGGATCGAGGGCGACGACGACGACGTCTTCAGCCACGGCTACCTGTGCCCCAAGGGGGCGGTGATGGGGGAGCTGGACGCGGATCCGGACCGGCTGCGCTCACCGGTGATCCGCACTGGCGAGTCGTGGTCAGAGGTCTCGTGGGACGAGGCGTTCGCGCACGTCGCGGACCGCCTGTGGCCGATCATCGACGAGCACGGTCCTAACGCGGTGGCGGTGTACCTCGGCAATCCCAACGTCCACAACCTGTCGGGCGCGCTGTACGGCAAGCCGTTCTTGAAGGCGCTGCGCACGCAGAACATCTTCACCGCCAGCACCGTCGACCAGATGCCCAAGCACGTCTCGAGTGGGCTGCTGTTCGGTGACCCACTGGCGATCGCGGTTCCCGACATCGACCGCACCGACCACCTGTTGATGCTCGGCGCGAACCCGCACATGTCGAACG
>JAWVZB010000057.1:0-20157 GCA_033722375.1 Nitriliruptorales bacterium
AGGTGCACCGAGGCCCAGCTCGACACCACCGGCTGCTGAGGTCCCGGCCGCCTGCGGCTCCGCGCGCTCCCCGCCGACGGGGGGCCGGCGCGAGCCGGGCGGCGCTCTCGACGGGGCGACGAGGCGCCGGGCGGGATCCTCCGACGGGGCTCGAGATGCTCGCGCCGCCGCGGCGTCGTACACCGCCTCCCGGGACGCCGACCGATGAAGTACAGCCCGCCCCGAGAGCTCCTGGCTCGCCTCGACGAGGCTCACGTCGAGGAGGCGCTGCGGGAGCTCTACGTGACCCGCGGCGACAGCGCGCTGCGGCCGGAGGAGCGGAAGAAGATCCCTCAGCTCGCAGGGCTGCTGCCCGTGCTCGCGCGCACGCGCCCCGATCCGCTCCTGGTGGACGCGGCGGCGGGGCGCGCGCCGGTCGCCTCTCGGGCGGCCGTGACCGTGCACCGGATCGGCAGCAGTGGCTGCAGCGTGCAAGGCCCGGAAACGACCTCTGGGCCGGACGCGCAGGCACTCCCGCCGCCCAGGTGTCGCGGTCCACCACCGAGGGAGATGAGACCGCGTTGGGGGTGCCCACCCACAACGCACCGGGGCAGACCCACCATCGGGTGGGCCTACCGGCCAGGACAGCCCAGCGCCCCGCCAGGCGGGGCGCCCCGCACGACCACGTTGCCCGCAGAACAGCGAGAAGAACGATCAGTACGACCGACGCTCCCAAGGAGCTCGCCGACCTCGTCAAGGACCTCGAGGCCGAGGACGATCGGCTCACGAGCCTCGAGCTCACCGATCTCGAACCCGCGGACGAGCCTGCCGCACTGTCCGATGAGGACTTCCGAGAGCTGACCGAAGCACGGGTCTTCGGGGTTCCCGAAGATGTCGAGCCGGACTTCGAGGCGCTCTTCGGCGGCAGCGCCAACGGCGAGGACGACGCCTCCGGTAGCGGCCGCGAAGCCGGGTCGGGGCGCACCGACTACTTCGTGGATCTCGCGCAGGCCCATCTCGACGGGCTCGCGTCCGACGACGATCTGGAGGAGCTCGAGGAGCACGAGGACGAGTGGATCGAAGCGCTCCAGGTGCTCAAGGCGCGGCTTCGCGGGACGATCGCCAACCTCGAAGGGTCCGTTCGGGGCCCCGAACGCGAGCTCGTCCTCGCCGACTTCGGGGAGGAGTTGCGCCGCATCGACATCATGCTCGCCGAGCTGACCGGCACCGCCCCGCCCGAGCCCGCCAAGACCTCCACCGCGGCCGAGGTGCTGCCCGAGCTCCCTCCGCTCTCCGACCCCCAGATCCAGTTGTCGTGGGGCGACGGACGGGTGATCGCCTGGGCCAGCGGGGCGTACGCCAACTCACTGCCGGGTGACGAGCTCGTGGAGTTGCTCACCGAGGCCGGCTCATCGGCGGACGCCTGGGAGACCCACGCCCCGATCGCGTTACCCGACGATCGCAAGGCCGATGCGGTCAGCGCCCCGCTCGCGTCCGTGCTCGGTTGGCTCGTGTCGGTCGGCGCGGCCAGCGGCGACGATGCCGACGGCCCCGACGTCGACTTCGGCGTCAGCGCGCACTGGCTCGGACTCGTTGCCGCACTCGGGGTCCGGCTGGTCGCCCAGGGACGGATGGTCCCCCAACTCGACCGCTCGAAGGACCCCGACAACAAGACCAAGGGCGACAACGAACGCTCGATGTTCGCGGTCCACTGGGTGCCGACGCTGATCGACGAGGACGAGCTGGCGTCTCTGGCGCACTCCATGCCCGGGGCCGTCACTGCGCCCAACGGTAAGAACGGCAAGAACGGCAACGGCAAGAAGAACAACACCGCCCTGACCCGCACGATCCTCGGAGCGTGCGTCGACGCGATCTGCCGCGACGCCGCCTCCCACCTCGCCGTCCCCGCCCCGCCGCCGCGACCACGGACCGGGGCCGAGGTCGCCGAGACCTTCCTGGCGCGGCTCGACGGGACCGCCTTCGACGCGCCGGACAAGCACGCGACCGGACTGTCGCACGGGCTGCGGCGATGGGCCGAGCCGGTCATCGGGCAGACCAAGCTGAAGCTCACCGTGCGGCTCGACCCGCCGGACGACATGGACGCGTGGCACCTCAAGACCTTCGCCCCGATCGGCAAGGGACGCATCGACCAGGTCGAGCCGGCCATGTCGAAGGCGTCGAACAACCGCCGCGAGGCCATCAAGGCCGAGCTGGAACGGCTCGAGACGCTCTACCCGCCGCTCGCCGCGGACCGCTCCAAGCACCGCGGTGAGGTGCTCCTCAGCCAGGACGAGGCATGGGAGTTCATGACCGACACCGGTCAGGACCTCGTCGCCGCCGGGTTCGAGGTACAGGTCCCCCCGATCGAGAAGAAGTCCAAGTCGCCTGGGCTCAAGGTCACCTCGACCGGCGCGGGCGAACGCGGCCAGACCCAAGTCGGCGCCAACGACCTCGCCAACGTCCACTGGACCGCGGTGGTCGGCGACGTCGAGCTCACCGCCGAGGACCTCCGCGAGCTGTCCGAGCAGTCCCGGCCGCTCGTGAAGGCGCACGGCAAGTGGGTGCCCGTCTCCCATGCCGACCTCGAGAAGGCCGCCGAGGCACTGCGCGAGCGCCAGGAGCAGCAGCGGCTCACCGGGGCGCAGATGCTGCGCTACGCGCTCGGGCTGGAGACCGGACCGCTCGCCGGTGGCGTCGTCGTCGACGGCGAAGGCTGGGCGATGGACCTGTGGCGCTCCGCCCAGGACATCCCCGAGCAGCCCACGACCACCCCCGAGGGGTTCTCCGGCGAGCTGCGCAAGTACCAGGCTGACGCGCTCGCATGGCTCGACTTCCTCGACTCGGCCGGGCTCGGCGGATGCCTCGCCCTCGACATGGGGCTCGGCAAGACCCCCGTCATGCTCGCCCACCTCCAGCTCACCACCCACCGCGGCCCCCACCTCGTGATCGCCCCGCCGGCGGTCGTCGGGAACTGGGCGTCAGAGGCCAAGCGGTTCGTGCCCGACCTCGACGTCGTGGTCCACCACGGCGCGGGGCGCGCCGAGGACCTCCGCGAGATCCGCGACGAGCTCTCCGACGCGGACGTGCTCATCACCACCTACGGGACGGCGCTGCGCGACATCGGGGAACTCGAAGAGATCGACTGGGGCAAGGTCGTCCTCGACGAGGCCCAGGTCATCAAGAACCACACCACCGAGACCGCCCAGGCGCTACGCCGCCTGAACGCCCACGCCAAGGCGGTCCTGACCGGGACCCCGATCGAGAACGGCCTCGGGGACCTGTGGTCGCTGATGGACTTCGTGAACCCGGGGCTCGTCGGCGACCGGTCGAGCTTCATCACCCAGTTGTCGGCGGACAACGGACACGACAGCGCCGAGCACGTGCTCCGCACCCTCAACGGTGTGCTGGTGTTCCGCCGCACGAAGGCCGAGCCGGTCATCGCTCAGGAGCTGCCGGACCGCATCGACGAGCTCGACCACTGCCCGATGACCAAGGAGCAGATCGGGCTCTACCAGGCCGTGCTCGACGAGCTCGTCGTCGACACCTCGAGCGACGACGGCAGCCCCAAGAAGAAGGGCGCTGTTCTGGCCGCGATCACCGCCCTCAAGCAGATCTGCAACCACCCCGCCGCCTACACCGGCGACGACGAGCCACTCGAGGGCCGCTCCGGCAAGCTCGAACGGCTCGAGGAGATCATCGACAACGTCTTCGCCAACGACGAGCGGATGCTGATCTTCACCCACTTCGCCACCTGGGGCGAGCGGCTCGCCGGCTACCTCACCGAGAAGACCGGCACCCAGATCCGCTGCTACCACGGTGGGCTCGCGCGGGGCGCACGCGACAAGATGATCAAGGAGTTCCAAGCCGGCAAGGGTGCCGGGGCGTTGGTCCTGTCGCTCAAGGCCGGCGGGACCGGGCTGAACCTCACGGCCGCCAGCCACGTGGTGCTCTACGACCGCTGGTGGAACCCGGCGGTCGAGGACCAGGCGCGCGACCGGGCGTGGCGCATCGGCCAGGACAAGACCGTGGTGGCCCACCGGCTGGTCGTTCCCGGCACCGTCGACGAACGGGTCGAGGAGGTCGTCCAGGGCAAGCGCAAGATCGCCGACATGGTGCTCCCGAAGTCCAGCTCGGTCAGCGACCTCGACTCCGACCAGCTCCAGAAGGCACTCGGGATCAACCCCGATCAGATGCTCACGGCCGACGAGATCGACGAGGAAGGGGGTAGCTGATGGGACGCCGACGCCGACGCCGCAAGAACCGCAACAACAAGCAGCGCAACAACCAGCAGCAGAAGAACCGCAACGAGCCGCAGCGCCCCGACGGCCCCGGGTTCTGGGGTGACCCGTCCAAGCTGCCCGAGATCACCGAGGGCATCACCATCACCGACGACCCGCACGCGGTGCCGCGGTCGCTCGGCGAGCCGCCGCTCCCGCAGAAGCGCGAGATCGCCGGCCACTACTTCGAAGCGATCTACGAGCGCGCCATCAACACCGCCGGGGCGCTCGCGGCGGCTGGGGGTCTGATCGACTACGAGGAGCTGTCCGGCACGCAGTCCTGAGCCGGGAAGGCTCGGACCGACTGCTTCGCCCCGGCGGTCCGCGCTACTCGTTCCGCGTCGGCCAGGCACCGTCGTAGTCGCGGCGGAAGCCCTGCCCCTTGCTGATCAACGCATCCACCCGGTCGAGGCGGTCCGTGAGCTCTCCGGCGGTCAAGCCCGCTGCCGACGCGAGGTCGTGTACGTCCGCTGAGCGCAGCGCCACCACCCCGGTCACCGGTGATCCCCGCTCGTTGACGATCCGTTCGGCGTGCTCCGCCACCTCGGAAAGCTCCGGCCCGTCGGCTTCCGCGGCGGCGCGGCGCAGCGCCCGCATGTCGACGGTCAACCGGACCGGCTCGAGCTCGTCCGCACAATCGTGGCAGACCACGAAGGAGAAGTGTTCGCCTGCTTCGTGGCGGTACTCGAGCCGCCAGCGCTGATCCGAGAGCGACGAGCGTCCGCAGCGCGAACAGGTCCATTCGCCACCGGGCACCCCGTCCTCCCACGGGGCGACGAACAGGATCTCGCGGGCGCCGGGTTCCAGCTCGACCTCGAAGCCCTCGACGCTGCGGCTCGTCGCTGCCTGCGAGCCCTCGCCGGGCAGGTCGCTGCTGTTCGTCATGGCAGGAACCGTAGCGCTCGGCGAGCCCACAGCCGGGAGTGTTCGATCCGGGCTGTCAGCCCGCGTCGGACGCCTCGGACGCATCGGTGGGGGCCTGCTCACTCCAGGACGTTTCGGCGGAGTCGCGCCGGATCAGGACGCCGCTCTCGGACAGCCGCTCGGCGAGCCGTTTCGGCGACGTGCCGGAGGTCTCCGCCAAGCGGTGGACGTCCGCCCATCGCAGCGACAGCTCGTCGCTGCCCCCACCACGCTGGGACGCCACCCGTCGGGCCAGATCCCTGACCTGTGCGAGCTCCTCATCGTCCCCGACACGCTCGAGCGCACGGAGATCCACGGTGAGACGCAACGGGGACAGTTCCTCCGCACAGGTGCGGCAGACCAGGAAGCTGTACTGCTGGGCGCCCTGATGCCGATAGTCGACCAGCCAGCTGTCCTGCGTGAGGAAGCCGCGGCCACAGCGGGCGCAGGACCACGCCGACCCGGCCTCGCCACCGACCCAGGGGGAGACGGAGAGGATCCCTCGATCTCCTGGTGCCAGCGGCAACGGCAGCCTTTCCAACGTCCGAAGGGGCCGCCGCGCCTCACGGTCAGCGCCCCCGCAGCACGAGACCGTAACGACGCCCCGGGCCCACCGGATGGGTCGAAGGTCCCGGTCCGCGTGGGATGCAGGATGGGAATCTCCCCCCGACGAGGGTCTGTGAGTACAACCGACTAGTCATCCCGACCTGGCCAGCACGTACTCCTCCCATGCGGACGCGGCCCCGAGCCGAGACGCACCGTTGACAGCCGCAGCCGTGGTCTGTGAGAGTGCCGGGGCGACACCGAGCCGAGACACCGAGCCGAGGAGGGCCGTTGCCGGAAGCCGCGACCGACGCCATCGACACGGCTCACGTTCATCCCGCCAGCCGGCACGCACCCCGCGTGTGGGCCGGCGCGGCGAGCGGGGCGCTGGTGGTCTTCGGCTTCGCGGTCATCCACGACCTGTTCATCGTCGACATCTGGTTCAACATCGGACCGATGCTGTTCGCCGGCGCACTCTGCGGAGCGACCCTCGTGTGGGCCTACAACGCCGCGGTGGTCGACCACACGTCGGGCCGCTGGTTCGGGTACGTGGCGATCTGCGGGGGCCTGATGGTGGCCCTCGGTGGGCTGTCTCTGATGGTGCTGAGCCCACGTTTCACCATCGCCGAACTCACGGACAACGACGACGCCCTCGCGCTATTGCTCGGCCCGTCCTGGTGGCTCATGGTGGTCGCCGCCGGCGGCGGCACCGTGCTCCTGTGGTGGCGGTACGGACGGCGGAGCTCAGCGATCCTCCCGCTGCTCGTCTCCCAGTCCCTGCTGGCCTTCTTCGTCGGCCACAACTTCGCAACGCTCGGGCTCGTCGAGATGTCGTCGCAACTGCTGATCGGCTTCGCCGAGTTCATCGGGCTGACCGTCTTCCTCGGCCTCGGGTTCGCCGGGGCGCTCCACGTCCTGACGGGAGTGTCTTCGAGGACGGGGCGTGCGCCCTCGGGCTGAGCCGGCCGGTTCAGGTCACACCGGGAAGACGCGCGCGAACGTGTCGGCGAAAGCGGCGAGCGCGAGCATCCAGACCCCCACCGCCACCAGGACGTAGCCGCCCCAGCGCTTCACGGTCGAGGTCCCGCTCCGGAGGCGCCGGGTGAACCCCCGCCCCGCTCGCGCGACACCGATCGCGGCGGCGAACAGCAACAGGACGAGCACGGCGCCGGTCGTGGCGAAGGCCGCGAGCGCCGCGGCGAACCCGCCGCTCGTGAGTGCGTGTCCGGCCAGACCGGCCATGATGGGACCCGTTCACCCGAACCCGGCGGCCAGGTAGCCGAACCCGAACACGACGTTGCTGACGAGAGAACGGTCGCCACCACGCCGGGCAAGCTCCAGCAGTCGCTCGTGCGCCCCGAGGTCGAGACGCTCGAGCGAGAGCCGGATCCGTCCTGTCTGGACGAGGCCCAGCACGATCAGCAGCAGTCCGACGACGAGGCGGATGACCCGCCCCGAGGTCGAGGTGAACGTCACCGCGCCAGCCAGACCCCGGCCGCCCAGCGCGAACAGCAGCCCGACCCCGAGCACGAACACCAACGCCCCGAGCGACAACCCGCCTGCGAAGCGAACTGCCGCACCGACCTGCCGGCCCGGGGATCGGTCCTCGTCGGCCGCGGCCGTCTGCCGGGCGAGCAGTGCCGCGAGCAGCGGGAACGAGCACGGCGAGAAGAACGCCGCGAGCCCAGCGGCGGCTCCGAGCACCAGCACGGAGGCACCTGTGACCGACGGCAACCCGAAGCGCGGGTACAGCACGTAGCCGACGTAGCCCGCCAACCCCAGCACGACCACGCCGGCGGTGAGAAGCGCGAACCGAGACCTGTCCTCGGTGTCGTTCATCAAGGACGCCCAATCCGCAGGGTTCACGCTCGCCCAGATCGGCGAGATCCTCGCGCTCCGCGACGACGGCGAGGTCCCGTGCGGGCATGTCGCCACGCTGGTGGAAACACGACTGGCGGAGGTCGAGCAACGACTGCGTGAGCTCCGGCAGGTCCGCTCTCAGCTCCGCGCGATCGCGGACCGGGCGAGTGGTTACGACCCGGACGACTGCGACGGGTACTGCGAGTTGATCACCGGACGTTGAGCGGGCCCCACACGCGCCGATCGTGACGCCGTCTCCGAACCATCTTCTCCATCGCGACCTACCGTGGATGGCCCGCCGTGCGCGACGCGGGGGCCGCTGTGCCGACGACCGCCCGGAACCTGACCGCAGCCCTCGTGAGCTTCGTCGCCCTCCTCGTCGCCGGCTGCGGCACGAGCGAGCCCGCGGCCGGACCCACCGATGTCGAGGCGACGTCCGGCGGAGCGTGCGCCGAAGCCACCATCGGGTTCTGGGGCTTCGAAGGACCGGCAGCTCAGAACTGGAGCAACGACGCGCTCCGGCTCGGCTACACGCTCAAGGGCGAGTTCATCCTCGTCGCGTTCGAGGACGAACAGGTGCTCGGGACCGATCACGTGTCGATCTCCGGCGACCACGCCGTGTCCGCCGACGGGGCCGTTCTCAACCTCGACGAGCCGCTGTCCGGCGAACACACGGTGACGGTCGTCGTCTACGCCGACAGCAACGACAACGGCAGCTTCGACCCCGACGCCGATCGGCCGTGCGCCTCCGACGGCGACCTCGTCCAAGCCGGACCGACGACGATCGACTTCGACCGCTTCACCGGCTGACCGTCGCCATCCGGAGCTACTAGTGCCGGGACGCAACGCCCGAGCGAGGCAGGGCCAACTAGCATCGCCCGGGGCCACGACGGGAACATGGTGGAGCTCTGGGAGGAACCCGTCCGCGGCGAGCCGCTCCCGCTCGCCGACCGAGGCACCCACCAGCTCAAGGGGATCGATGACCCCGTCCGGCTCTGGGCGGTCCGCTGCTGACGACAGCAGGCGGATCGGCTTCTACGCCCCGTCGCGGACGTAGATCCGGACGTCCCACAGGGGGCGGCGTTGGACGATGGACGGGCGGAACCCGGCGTCCAGGATCTCGGCTTCGAGAGCGGGCACGTCGTGCACGTAGGCACGGAAGTCGTTGCGCTTGAGCCTTCGCCAGAGGTTCTCCGCCCCGATGACCAACCGCGCCAGGCGCCCGCGGAAGCCTTCCGACGGTGGGAGGACGATCGCGTACACAGCGCTCGCGGCAGGGAGGGTGTTGCGGAGCAGCGCGTCCGGGTCGAAGAAGCAGCAGTAGACCTTGTCGAGGACGACGACGTCGGCGGGGTCGAGCGGTGTCGCCGCCCCGTCCCCCACGGCGAACTGCACCCTCGACGCGAGGCCGCGACCGCGGGTGGCCAGCCGGGCCTGGCGGATGGCCTCAGGTGACAGATCGATCCCGACCGCGCGTGTCGCTCCGCGTTCCAGGAGCTCGAGACACAACCCACCGGCTCCGCATCCGACATCGAGGACGGTGCGCCCGCCGAGGCCGACCGTGCTCAGCGCCGACAGCAGATCCTCGGAGACGCCCGCTGGCGTGGCGAGGTCCTCGCCCGCATCGACACGGCAGCAGACGCGCTCGTCCATGTAGTCAGCGATCGTCTGGGGGTCGCCCACGGCTCCTCGATGCTCTCTGTCTTGATGTTCTGTGTCAGTCTTTGATGTTCTCTATCAGTCTCGATGTTCTCTGCCAGTCTGCCCGCCCGCCAGCCGATCCGGAACCCCGTCGCGGGCGGTCTCGCTGACGGGCGGCCGGGCCTCAGGCGCGGATCGTGGCCCAGGCGATCCTGGGCAGGACGCGCCAGTCGTCGTTCGCATAGAGCCGCGCGGCCGGCTCGCCGAGCTCTTCGCCGGTCTCGTACGTGTGGAACCACCACGGCTTGCTCGGGGTCCGGAACGGACCGCGCAGCACCGACTTCTCCACCTCGGGGACCAGGAAGGTGTTGTGCACCCAGCCCCGCCCCGACTGGATGTCCTCGAGCGGCGAGCCGGGCGCGCCGCCCCACGCCAGCGTGGGCAGGAGGTAGGCGAGGGCGGACCAGTGGTTGATCGTCACGGTGCCGTAGTCGAGCCGGTCGATGGCCCGCTCGAGCGCGGCTTCCACCTCGGGATCCTGGAGGCTCCTCGGGTGGACGATGATCGTGGCCGCGAGCGTGCCCCACAGCTGATGGTTGCAGAACTCGACGGCCTGGTCGATGAAGTCCGGAACCGACCGGGGCGCGTCGAGTCCGACCTCGGCGAACACCCCGGCGAACACCTCGGTCGTGAACACGACGTCGTCCCGCTGGTCGGGATCGACGCCGGGGATCAGTGTCCAGGGCACGTCGTTCTCGCCCTCGGGGCCGTAGGTCTCGGCCTTCTCGGGGTGGGCGTCGACGAAGCTGCGCCAGCGGTCCCGGGCGCCCGGGTAGTAGGGGTCACGGCGGCCGTACTCGCTCAACGACTCGCGAACCGCATCGAGCAGGTCGTGCCGCCTGGCCCACTCGCGATGCTGGACGATCACGCGCGAGGCGATGCAGTTGAAGCCGGCGTTGAGCACCAGCGAGGTGGCGAGGTTGTCCCCGTGGAACGCGAGGTCGGACTCGGACCAGGGGCCGGGGACGATGATCACCGGGGTGACGTTGCCGAGCTCACTGGTGATCGGCTTGTCGAGCTTCGGGTCGCCCTGTTGCTTGCGACGTCGGCCCTCGTCGCCGGTGCCGAACACGATGGCGTCGTGGGTCTTGTCAGATCCGGTCATGTGGATCTCGTCGATCCCTGCGTGGGAGGTCAGGTGCTTCCCCTCGGCGGTGCCGCCGTAGACGATGCGCAGGTACCCGGCATCGATCAGCGTGGCGAACGCCTGCTCCAGGATCGGGCCGACGTACTCGTTGACGGGGTTCATCTTGAGCACACAGACACGGTTCCTGAAGAACAGCTTGCTGAGGGTGTCCCGGGCCGGGATGGCGGAGATGTTCCCGGCCCCGAGCACGAGGCACACCGCCCCGTCGTCGTCGGCGCCGTCGCGGTAGATGCCACCGATCCGCTGCTCCACCTCGTCGCGGTCGACGCCGCGGCGCACACGGACCTCCCCCTCGAAGAAGGGGTAGAACACCCGGTCCAGCGCGTCGGCCGGGACCGTGTCGACGACCACCTGGCCGTCGGGGCGGGTGCGGATGTCCGGCGGCTGGGGTCGGCCGGTCTCCTCGATGTCCTGGAGGGTCTCCCGGAGGCGACGGAGGAACGACAGCGTGGCCACCGGGCCACCGAGCCAGCCCTCGCCCCGCTGGGGTGAGCCCTCGGGGACCCCCAACGCGTCCTCGATCGCGTCCGCCCACGCTTCAGCGACCGCGAGGGTGTCCTCGATCACGGCGTCCACCAGACCGATCCGGGTCCGGACGCCGAGCGCGACCCAGCTGTCCAGCCGGTCGGCGACCGTGTCGACCGCCTCGTCGAGGGCCGCGGTGGAGGTCGGCTCGATGCGGTGGCCGGCCTCTGGGATGACGATCGTGCCTCGTGACGCGGCCCCGGTCGGCTCAGCGGTGTCGGTCATAGCTGCCTCTTCGCGTGGTGTCCCCCAGCCGTTCTACCAGACCAGGTGAGCTGCGACGACGGCAACTCGAGCTCGGGCAGCAGTGCCGAGTGGCGATCGGACCTCGTCGCGCCGCTGATCGATCCCGATCTGTCACGGACGCTGGCCAAACGGACAGGCCCCCGTCTAAGTTGCAGCTCAACAACCCACGGGGGCGGCCGCCTCGGTGAAGGCGGCGGGGCCGCTGCGCCCGATGAGTGCAAGCAGACCGCCGTACAAGCAGACCGCCGTGCGACCAGACGGCAGTGCAACCAGACGGCAGTACAACCAGACGGACAAAGGTCACCGATGAGCGCCACCGCCACCCCCACCACCGCCCACCCGCTGGATGCGCAGATCCGCAACACGCTGCGGGTCGCGATGCTGGTGTTCGTCTACACCATCGGCATCGGGATCCTCAACGGTCTCGACCTGGTCGAGTTCAGCCGACAGCAGCTCCTGTCCCACCTGCACGGTGGGACACTCGGCTGGATGACGCTGTCGATCATCGCCGCCACCCAGTACCTGTTCGTCGACGAGGCCGGGACGATCGACGAGCGGTCGGGGCGTACGGCCCGGATCTTCTCCTACCTCGCGGCCGTGGCGATCCCCCTGTACGTGTTCGCGTTCGCCACCACGATGGGGATCGGGCGTCCGCTCGGTGGAACGGGAACGCTGATCGCGCTCATCGGGATCGCGGTGTGGGCCTACGGTCGCGCGAGCAGCGTGACGTTGACGGTGCCGCGCCTGCTGGTGCTGCTGGGACTGACCAGCTCGGTGATCGGCGGCGGGTTCGGGGTGTTCAACGGCTTCGCGATCGCCTTCGAGTGGAGCGTCCCGGAGGTGCTGTTCGAGGTGCACCCGGGGACCATGGAGATCGGCTTCACCCTGCCGGCGGCGATGGCACTGGCGGAGTGGGGCATGCGACGTGGCCAGCCCGACGAGCGTCCCAACCGTTGGGGCATCGCGCAGTTCGTGCTCATGGCCGTCGCGTTCCTCTGGGTCATCGGCTTCATCATCGCCGGCCAGGACGAGCTCGTCGGGATCGGAACCCTCTTCGGGATCATCGCCACCGGCATCCTCCGGGGGAGGCTCCGCCACACGATCCGCAACACCTCCCTCACCGCCAGGAACGCCGCCCGACACGCACTCGTCGCTGCGGTCTTCGTCGGGGTCACCTTCCTCTACATCTTCGTGGCCATCTCGGCGGTCCAGGGTGACTTCCCCTCGATCCCACGCGGGCAGCTCCTGTCGTTCATCCACCTGCTCGCGATCGGGTCGGCCACAAATGCGCTGTTCGCCTTCATGATCCACCTCTCCCGGCGCGTCTCGGACGTCAGCGCGATCGACGACATCGTGTTCTGGGGTGTCAACATCGGATTGCTCGGGTTCGTCGTGGCCCTGACCACGGAGGTCGACGGACTCATCTTCGTGTTCGTCCCGATCATGGGGCTCTCGCTGCTGACCGCGATCGCCGTCCACTTCGGCCCCTTGGGACGTGAGCCCGGCGGGACCGACACCGCCGCCCCGCCCCAGACCGCCACGAGCGGCTGACCGCGAGCCACCGCCGCCCGCGGACCACGCAGGTGGTTCGCTGGCGGGGTGCGAACCCGTCGCCCGCTGCTGCTCGTCGCCACGATCGCGATCGTGGCGACGCTGGCAGCATGGCTGCACCCGTGGTCGCGAGCCCGCCTCACCGGGGTGGCGACGGTCGCCGAGGGGTTCGGCGCCCCGATCGTGCGCCCGCTCGCCCCGACAGTGTCCGTCCACACCACCCGCCTCGCCGACACCGAGGTGGACGTCTACGTCGGTGGTGACACCGCGCCCGTCCTCGTGCTGGTCCCGGGGGCGGTACCGGCGGGGCGCGACGACGAGCGTGTGCGCCGGCTCGCCCACGTGCTGGCTCGTGCCGAACGGCGGGTGGTGGTCCCCGAGCTCGCGGTCTACGACGAGCGGCTGGTGGAGGAGGACGTCTCGCTGCTCGTCGACCTGGTGGTCGAGTTGTCCAGCGACGGTGGCGAGGTCGCGTTCGTGGGGATCTCCTTCGGCGGCTCGCTCGCACTGGTCGCCGCTGCGGACCCGGCCGTCGACGGCCGGCTGGCCGGCGTCGCCACGTTCGGGGCCCATGCCGACCTCGTCGGGGTGCTCCAGGCAGCGACGACGGGCGTGTCGGTGGTCGGTGGCGACACGATCCCCTGGGACGCCGACCCACGGGCGCAGGAAGTGGTCCGCGACAAGCTGACCGGACTGCTGGCCCCGGACCAGGCGGACGCGGTCCGGGCCGCATTGGACTCCGACGGCAGCGCCGGCCTGAGCCCGGGAGCCGAGGCGGTCCGCCGCCTGCTCGCGAACGACGACCCCCGGCGGACCTACGAGCTCGCCGATGCGCTACCCGCCCCGATCCGGGCTCGCCTCGCGTCCGTGTCACCGGTGGCCGTCGCCGACCAGCTCGGCGACGTGCCGATCGTGGCCATGCACTCCCGCGAGGACCGGGTCATCCCCTACGGCGAGCTGCTGCGGCTCGGGACTGCGCTTCCCCATGCCCGCCTGCTGACTGTGGACAGCCTGGCCCACGCCGAGCTCGAGCTCACCGACCCGGGCGGCTGGATCGGGGCGCTCGACGACCTGTGGACGACCTGGTCGTTCACCGGCCGGGCCCTGCACTGGCAGGAGCCGACGTGGCCATGGGGGGACGGCTGAACGAACGCCCCGCCGTGCCGACGCGTCAGGCCTCCGCCGGCTCACCGGTCACGAGCGTCACGGGAAGATCGACGCTGCGTTGGATCCGGCTCGGGAGGTCCATCCCCAGCCACTTCGAGATCCCGGGTGGCAGCGTCGAGAGGATGACCTCGTCGTAGTCACCCTCGCGGAGGGCGTCACCCACCGCGGCGACCGGGTTGGCGTCGCCGACCTCGCCGGTGACCTCCGCCCCCAGGTCACCGAAGCGCCGTCGTGCCTCCTCGAGACGGTCCTCCGCGACCGCGATCGCCTCGCCTTCGGTGTGGAACGTGAACTGGTCGGGCGGCGTGGCCGGCACGAGGACGTGGAACGACGCGTCCCCGTCGGACTCGGCACGCGAGCGGAGCTCGTCCCGGAGCTGCTCCCCACCGAGCGTCTGGTTGGCCACCACGAGGTAACGACCCATCGCAGGCTCCTCTGCCAGGCACGGTCGCCACGATAGTTGCGGGGCGCCGGGCCGTCAGGGGCAGCGCACCTCGATCTCGATCGCATCGACCGCGGTGTTGCCGTCCGGGTCGGTGACCTGGATCCCGACCGTGTGCACCAGCGGCTTGCCGGGGCAGCCGTCGGGGAGCTCCAGCACCAGGACGGCGTGGCCGGCGGTGCTCAGATCGTGGTCCATCTGATCCGACCTCCACACCGCTTCGAGGCGCTGGCCCTCGGGGTCGAAGGCCTCCGCGGTGGCTTCGACCTCGGCTGCCCAACCCTCGTAGCCGCGGTCCCGGGCGATCGCGACCGTGCCGTGCTCGGGTTCCACGATCGTGACCGTGAGTTCCGTGGGGGTCGGGGAGGGAGTCGGCCTGGCGGCGGGAGCAGTCGAGGTGTTCTCGGCGGGTTGGGGCTCCTCGCTCGCAGCCGACGGCTCCGTCGCGGCCGGGGTGCCCCCGGAGAGCCACGGGTAGGGATCGATGCCGGGTCCCTCGGTTCGCAGCTCGGCCAGGTCGGGGGGCGCGAACCCGGTAGGACTCGGTGATGGCGACGGGGAAGCGGCCGCCAGTGGGCCGTCGTCTGCAGCCTCCTGCTCGTCGGCCGTCGGTGCCAGGCGGGGAGCGGCGTAGGACGCGAGCGCGCCGGTCGCTGCGAGCACGAGCACGAACACCGCTGCCCGCTTCCACAGCGACGGGCGTGACTGCTCGTCCCCTGCCGCAGCCCGGGCAGGCGCTGGCTCCGCAGGTCGCGACACGGGGCGCCGGGCGGGGCGGGAGTCTCGCTCGTGTCGGGCTGCCATGCCCGCGGCGGGAACCGGGTCGGCGCGGGTGTCATCGAGCGCCCCGAGGATCCATGCGCGAGTGTCGTCTGGCAGCTCGACCGCGTCGAGCGACGCGTAGACGTCCGCTGCATCGCGAACGTGGGGAACCACGAGCCGGAGCCGGGACTCGGCGCGGGCGACGTAGTCGGCTGCACGTTCGGGATCGGCCCCGACCACCGCCGCGACCTCGGGCGGGGCGAGCCCCTGGCGGAGGTGGAGGTCGAGTGTCGCGCGTGTGCGCAGCGTCAGTCTGGAGAAGCCCCGCCACACCCGGCGTTGATCGCTCCCCAGCCCGTCGCCGAGTGCGTCGCCGATCTCCTCACCCTGGCGCGTGGCCTCGATGCGGGCCGCGTGCCGGTGGGCGAGCTCGAACAGCCACGTTCGCAACGCCGACGGGTCATCGAGCCCATCGATCTCGTCGCGCGCCGCCAGCAACGTCGCCCGCACCGCCCCGTCGGTGGCGGGGCGCTGCAACAGGAGCCGGGCGGTGAAGTCGTAGATCTGTGCCAGGTACCGCTCGCAGAGCGTGACGAACGCATCCCGGTCCCCGCGCTGGGAACGTGCGACGAGTTCGGCGTCCGAGGCCACGCGACCCCCTCTCCGAAAACGGTGTCCAGCGACTGACGACCGGCATTGTGGAGCATGAACGCCCCTGTGGCCCCTGCTCGGAACCGGCCGGCCGACACCGACCGAGCGAGGTCAGTCGCCCGCGTCCCGCTTCGCCTTGCGCGCCTGCTCGATGTTGTCGGCGACGTGATGTCGGTCGGGGTCGTCCCGGGTGACGCCCAACGCCTCCTCGATGCGCTCCCCCGCGAGGTGACGGCCGCCGTGTCCCGGCTCGCCGGAGTCGGGGCGACGGCCGGCCGTCCCCAGGTGGTGGGCGATCGCCTCCCGGGTCAGGTCGGACACGCTCATGCCACGCCGTTCGGCCTCGTGGCGGAGCAGCGCATGGAGCTGGTCGGGCAGCTGAACCGAGATCTCGTCCATGCCCGCCAGGATAGGACGCGGGTGGGGCTGTGGGGACGCAACCGACGCCCATCAACCCTTCGGCGTCAGGGCCACCACCGGGATCTCGCGGTCGGTCTTCTCCTGGTAGTGGTCGTAGTCCGCCCATTCCCCGTTCATGAGCTCCCACAACCGTTCGCGGCGATCACCGGTCACGGTCTCGGCGCGGGCCTCCATCACCTCGTCCTTCACCTGGATCCGGACGTCGGGGTTCGCACGGAGGTTCTTGTACCAATCGGGATGGTCGGGCGCCCCGCCCTTCGACGCCACGATGACGTAGTCGTCGCCGTCACGCCCGTAGATCAGCGGGGTCGTGTACGGCTCGCCGCTGTCGCGGCCTTCGGTGGTGAGCAGCAGGATGCGACTACCGCGCTTCCAGATGTGGCCGACCTCGCCATCCGTCTCGCGGTAGCGGCGCACGTGCTCGTCGCCGAACAGGTTCGCTCCCTCGGTGTTCTCTGCGTTCGTGGTCATGCGTCTCCTCGTGACGGTGGTCGCTCGTGGCTCATGGAACCCAACGTGCCTTGCGTGGCTGTGCATCCCGGACCCGAACGTCCACCCGATTCGCGGGCATCAGGGGCCGGCCAGAGCACGGCGCACGGTGCGCTGCATCGTGGTCACGTAGCGATCTCGAGACCATCCGCGTGCGTTGACCAGGTCGTCCCAGACCCGCAACGAGGTCTGCGACCACAGGTAGTCGGTCGCCCCGTCGGGACTCCAGCACGGGTCCAGCGCCCCGTCCTCGGCGACCCACCGGATCAGCCGACCACAGGCGTTGCGCCGCCCCTCCATCCGGTCCGACCAGGCGGCCTCGAGGTCGGGGTCGGTCAGGCGGCCGGCGTCGATAGTGCGGGCGACCTCGATGATGTGGGGGCTGTACTCGGCGTGGAGCTCGACGAACCGCGCGACCGCCGTCAGCCCGTCCGGTGCCTCGGACACCCAGCGGCGGAGCTCCGCCAGGGGCCCGGAAGAATCGATGTGGTCCACCGTCGCGAGCAGCAACTCGGCGCGATCGTCGAAGTGCAGGTAGAGGGCTTGGCGCGAGACCCCGGCAGCCTGCGCGATCGCTCCCATGCTGACCGGCCCGCGTTCGGCGAGCAGTCGCTCGGCGGCAGCCAGGATCCGTTCCCGGGTCCGGGGGTTACCGGTCACGATGGGTCCGTCTCCTCTGGGCGTCGGCCGGACGCGAGTCTACTTGACAATGTGTCAAGCGCTGCGGTAGAACCACTTTGTGCATAACTTTACACCTTGTCAACCGCCCCACAGCGACAGAGCCAGCGACCTATGAGGACTGCCATGGCCTCCGCCCCGACCATCACCGACGTCTATGAAGGCGCCGTGGCGCCGCGCACCGGGTTGCGAACGCGGTTCCTCGAGCCGGATGGACATCCGCGCATCCATGTTCTCGAGACGCCCGACGGGTCACACGCCGGTGGAGACGTCCCGACGATCCTGCTCCACGGCGGGGGCGCGTCCGCACTGTCCTACCTGCCGTTGTTGGAGCAACTCGACGGTCACCATCTCGTCGCGGTCGATCGCCCCGGCTTCGGCCGGAGCGGACCCGTCCGCTACGACCCCGAGACCTTCCGGAGTACCGCCGTCCGCTTCGTGGGAGCGGTGCTCGATGCGCTCGGGACGGATCGCGCGAACCTGGTCGGCAACTCGATGGGTGGGCTGTGGGCGATCTGGTTCGCACTGGACCACCCCGAGCGCGTCCGGCGACTGGCTCTGGTCGGGGCGCCGCCGCTGACCCCAGGCACGAGCATCCCAGCCCCGCTGCGGATCATGGCCGCCCCCGGCCTCGGGGAGCTGATGGGCCGCCTGATGACCCCCTCTCCCAACACCGTCAGGCAGATGATGGGGGCGTTCGGCGAAGCCGACACGATCGGACACCATCCCGAGGTGGTCGACTCGCTCGTGGCCACCGGCGCCGACGAGCGGATCGGGGCGGCCAACCTGGCCGAGACGCGCGCGGTGCTGACCACGCTCCGGGGGTTCCGACCCGATCTCGAGCTCACGGAGACCGACCTCAGCCGCCTCGAACCGCCGACGCTCTTGGTGTGGGGCGCCGATGATCCCGTCGGTGGTGAGGAGGTCGGACGGCGCCTCGCGGGCTCGATACCGCAGGCACGCCTGGAGCTCCTCGAGGCAGGTCACATGCCCTGGCTCGGTCACCCATCGCGGACGGCGGAACTGCTCGCAGGCTTCCTCGAGAGCTGAAGGATCCGGGTCAGCGGCGGCTGTCGATCGCGTCCTTGATCGTGCGCTTCAGGCTCGTCAGGCCGTTGAACGCTGCGAGCATCGCACGGTCTGCTGGCGATTCCTCCGCCGGCAGCAGCCCCACCTGGCGGGCGAACGTGAGTCCGTCGTAGTAGATGGTGTTGTGCTTCAGCAGGCCGTCCTCGAACCGCATCACGTCGATGCCGCGGATGTCGACCGGCTTGCCGGTCGGCTCGATGCCCTCGAACGACCCGCCCGAGAAGGTCCCCCGGATCCTCCACTGGCCGACGGCGACGTTCGCGTCGACCGCGTGGATGTCTTCGACCTGGAAGTCCTGGTCGGGCAGCGCCGCGAACTGGGCTTCGAAGAACGCTCGCACCTGCGCCTTCCCGCGGAGCGTGCGCAGCGGGATGAAGTCCTCGGTGACGTCGTCGTGCGCGAGGGACAGGAGCCCCTCGAGGTCCTTGGCGGCGACGTAGCCGAACTCCTCGCGCATGAGCTCGGCGGCGGGCTTGTGCTGGGTCGCGCTGTCTGTCACGGCAGACCTCCCGGCTTGGAAGATGAACGAGAGGCATCCTACGGGCAGGGTTGCCGCCGAACAGTTCCGGCCAGCGCGCCGTTCAGATCACGTGCGGCTGCATCCAGTCACGCCCCAGCGGCAGATCGGCGTCCTTGGATCCGAGGATCTGCACGACTCCGAGGTCGCCGGACTCGAACCCCACCACCGACCCGGACATGTAGGCACGCCAAGTGCGGTAGGAACCTTCGCCTGCCACCTCGCGCGCCCGGTCGGCGTTGGACTCGAGCCGACGGACCCAGTGCGTGAGCGTCCGGGCGTAGTGCCGCCGGAGCTGCTGGACGTCGACGAGCTCGAAGCCAGCCTGCTCCAGCTGGCGGACCGATGTGTAGGCGGGGACCAGCGCCCCGTCCGGGAACACGTAGCGCCCGACGAAGCTGTCGGTGTCCTTGGTGAAGTCACGCACCTCGTCGCGCTGCCCGGTCGTGATGCCGTGGTTGAGGAAGCGGCCCCCTGGTGCCGTCAGGTCGTAGCACCGGGAGAAGTAGCCCTCGAGGTGGTCGGCCCCGACGTGCTCGACCATCCCCACCGACGCGACCGCGTCGAACTGCCCGGCGATCTCGCGGTAGTCCTGCAGGCGGACCTCGACCAGCTCCTCGAGCCCTTCGTCGGCGATGCGCTTCCGAGCGAGCTCGTGCTGCGCCTCCGACAGCGTCACTCCGAGCGCCCGGACGCCGTAGTGCTTCGCGGCATGGATGACGAGCGCCCCCCAGCCGCAGCCGATGTCGAGGAACCGCTCCCCGGCGGTGAGCCGCAGCTTGCGGCAGACCAGATCGAGCTTGCGTTCCTGGGCCCGATCCAGGTCGTCGTCGCCCGGCGCGAAGTAGGCGCACGAGTACACGAGTCGCTGGTCGAGGAACAACCGGTAGAAGTCGTTGCCGACGTCGTAGTGGTGCTGGATCGCCTGCGCGTCCCGCTCCAGGGAGTGCTGCCTGCCGACCAGCTCGGCGACCCGGCCCCGACGCCGCCCCGGCGGGGCCGGCAGCCGCAGCACATCGAGCGCGCTACGGAGCTGGGTCTTGAGCGTCACATCATCCATCAGGCTCGCGACGTCCCGGAGCGCCGGGATCATCGTTCCTTCGACGTCGAAGACACCCGTGACATAGCACTCGCCGACGTTGAGGTCCGTCGGTGGAACCAGCATCGCGCGCAAGGACCACGGATGCTCGAGCACCAGCCGATAGCCCCG
>JAWVZB010000058.1:0-20119 GCA_033722375.1 Nitriliruptorales bacterium
CCGGATCCGGTACCACAAGTACGTCCACTACTACCTCATGTGGTGGGACGGGGAGCCACCCGGCCCCCGGGACGACGAAGCGGAGCACGTCGAGTGGGTTCCCATCGAGATCGCGCTCGTGCGGTTGGCACACCGCAACGAGCGCAACCTCGTGAAGAAGGCCATGGAGCTCGAACGCGACACGGCGGGGGCGGGCGAACGGTCCGACACACGCTGAGCAGGCGACTGGCGGTCACCGTGTGCGCCGTGGCCGCGATCGTGGCCGTGGTCACCCCCGCGGGCGCCCAGCCCGAGCTGGACGAGCCCGCCGGGCCCTCCGCGAGGCTCACCGTGACCCAGCTCGAGGCCGTCCTCGGTCCCGGCACCGTGAGCGGCGACGTCGAAGCGCCCGAGGACCTCCAGCTCCGGGCGCTCATCGAGAACCGCGGCGAGGCGCCGCTCAGCAACCTCGAGCTCATCACGGTCGTCCATCGCCCGGTGACGACCCGGAGCGACCTGCGGCATGCACTCGACCGGGGCCAGCCCGAGGGGTTCGTGACGTCGTCGACCGTGCAGATCCGCGACGGCGGGCTGCTGCAACCCGGCGAGATCGCCGGGGCCGAGGTGACGATCCCCGGATCCGCGGCAGGCTGGGCGGAAGAGGACGCCATCTATCCCGTCCGGATAGCGGTCCGGCGGGGCTTCGAGGTACTGGACGAGGTCACCACGGCGGTCGTGCACCTCGCGACCTCCCCGAACGACGACCTGTCAACCCGACAGCCGGAGGCGTCCGGGGTGGTGGCGACGGTCGTGGTCTGGCCGCTGGCCACCGCACCGTGGCGCGGCCCCGACGGCACCTACGACCGGGGGGTCGACGCCGAGATCCGCCTCGGCGGACGGCTCGACCGGCTGCTCGCTGCGCTGGAGGAGGAGGCCGGCGCACCGGTCCTTCTCGCGCCGCCGGCACACCTCCTCGAGGACCTCCGTGACCGCGCAGACGGGTTCACCGAGCGGACGGCGGACGGGCCGCGGGAGGTCCCCGCCGACGCGCCCGAAGCGATGCTGGCAGCGGAGTTCCTGGCGCGGCTCCAGGCGGTGATCGAGCGCGCCCCCTTCCCGCCCGTGTCCGGCCCCTACGCCGACGCGGACGTGGCCGAACTGGCGGGCGGATCGGCCCCCTTGCCGTCCTTCGCCGCGGAGGCGGCCACCGAGGGTCGTCAGCGGCTACGACAGCTCACCGGGCGCGACCCCGATGGGGCCACCTACCTCGGCGGTGGATGGCTGAACGCCGAGGCGCTGGATCTGCTCCCGGCCGAGCACCTGCTACTGCCGTGGAGCGCCGTCCAGGGACCCGATCTGGCAGCGAACCCCGACCTGCCGTTCCCCTTGCGCCGACTCATCACCCCGAGCGGGCGTCGCCTGTCCACCGTGGTCGCCGATCCCTACGTCACCGACGACGTGGCGTCGCCCATGACGGCGCATGGGCACCCGATCGCCGTGCAGCGGGTGCTCGCTGCCACGGCGATGATCCACCTCGGCCAGCCGAGCCGGATCCAGCCGCTCCTCGTCTTCCCTCCGGCCGACTGGCAACCAGATCCGCAGGTCCCGGCGCCCCTGATCCGCGCCCTCCGGAACGCGACCTGGCTCGCGCTCACCGCCCCGACCGAGCAGCTCGCGTCGGCATCGCGACCCTCCGGCGGGGCCACGCTCGCCGACGACGGCGTGGGGCTGGGTCAGGGCCTGGAGGAGGCACTCGCCCGCGCCGGGCGCGAGCTGGAGGCTCTCGTCACGTCACTGCCGGACGAGGTCACCGGGATCGGCGACCGGAACCCTGACGAGCTCGAGGACCAGCTCCTCCGCGCGGCCAGCGTGTGGTTCGCCCGGTCCGACCAGGGTCGCGCCACCCTGCTGGTCGCCGACGTCCAGCAGGCGCTCGACCAGCGGTACGGGGAGGTGACCGTGCCGGCCTCCGCCCAGGTCACGCTGACGTCCGAACGCGGGGCGCTGCCGGTCACGCTCCAGCGCAGCGAGGGCGGGCCGATCACGGTCCGTGTCACCGTGAGCTCACGCGGGAACCTGCGGTGGCCGGAACGCACGCAGGAGGTGGCACTGACGGGGGCCGGCACCCAGACCGTGTCCTTCGACACGGTCGCGCTGGGACGGGGAACCTTCACGGTCACGGTCCGCGTCACGGACGCCACCGGCACCCGGCTCCTGGACGAAGCCGACCTGTCGGTGCGTTCGACGGCGATCAGCCGCCCCGCCCTGCTGGCGATCGCCGGTGTCGTCGTGATCCTCCTGATCTGGGGTGCGGTCCGACGCCGTCGCCCGAAGCGCCCGAAGCTCGAGGTCGTCCCCCCACCCGAGCGAGAGCACTCGACCACGGGGGAGAAGTGACATCGAGCGCTGCGCCCGCGACACTACGGGGAGTGGCCGCCCGACAGGGGAGCGAACGTTGCGAGGGGACGAGACCGGCGGGATCATCACCGACTGGCTGCTTCAGGTGGTCATCTTCCTCGCCCTGGTGGGTCTCGTGGGCTTCGAGGCGATCACGATCGCCGTGACGAGCGTCAACCTCCAGGACGACGCCCAGGACGTTGCGCGCACCGCTGCGCGCACCTATAAGAGCGCACGACGGCTGCCGCCAGCACGGGAGGCCGCGGAGGAGCTCGCGGAGGAACGTGAGGTCACGCTCGTGGACGTCACCGAGGAGGACGGCGTCGTGACCGTGACCCTCGTCAAGCAGGCGGACACGCTCGTGGTGCACAACATCGGCCTCTTCGACGATCTCGTCGAGGCGGACGCCGAGGCCAGCGCCCGCTGGCGATGACCGCAACCCAGCCTCGGAACGAAGACGGATGAGCGACCACAACAGCTCGTCACCGACCCCGGAGCCGGGGGTCGGTGAGGGCGTGCCGCCGGACGAGGCCCCGACCGTCATGGGCGAGCAGACCACGCCCCCACCGGACCAGGCGCCGACGGACCACGGCCAGGGATCGACCAACGCCCCCCACCGCGACAGCACCTGGCCGGGTGAGCTGCGCCGGCTCGCCGACCGCTACCAGCTCGAGGAGCCGATCGCCTCGGGCGGCGCCGCGATCGTGTGGCGCGCGTTCGACGAGGTGCTGTCGCGCTCCGTCGCGGTCAAGCTCCTCCATCCCCACCTCGCCACCGACCCCACCACCGTCGAACGGTTCCGACTCGAGTCCATCAACGCGGCTCGGCTGACCCACCCCAACGTCGTCGCCATCTACGACACGGGCCAGCAGGAGGACATCGTCTACCTCGTGATGGAGTACGTCGACGGTCCGAGCCTCCGCGACATCGTCCGGGAGCGGGGTCAGCTCGACCCGGCCGTGGTCGCCGCGCTCGGTGAGCAGGTCGCCGCGGCGCTCGGGGAAGCGCACCAGCACGGCATCGTGCACCGCGACGTCAAGCCCGCGAACATCCTCCTGACCTCCGACGGTGTGGCCAAGGTCACGGACTTCGGCATCGCGAAGGCGCTGTCGGGCAACCAGGTCACCCTGACGAGTCCCGGCACGGTGGTCGGCACGGCCGCCTACGTGGCTCCGGAGCAGCTCGAAGGTGGCGAAGTCGACGGCCGCGCCGACATCTACGCGCTCGGGGTCGTGCTCTACGAGTGTCTGACCGGCCAGCCGGCCTGGCAGGGGGACACGCCCACGGCTACGGCCGCTGCGCGACTGACCCAGGACCTGCTGGCGCCCCGCCAGGTGCGGGCCGACGTGCCCCGCGCGCTCGACGACATCATCGTGCGCGCCACCCGGCGGGCTCCTGACGACCGCTACGCGGACGGGGCCACGTTCGCCGCGAGCATCGCCCCGCTGGTGCGCGCCCGCCCGAGCGAGGTGACCGCCTCGCTCGTGTCGGGCCTCACCGGCGACGGCGACGACCAGGGGGACGCCGATACCGCCCCGCCGCCGATCTCGACCGTCGCTGTGGACCAGAGCACCTACGGACGGCGGCTTGTGATCGCGTTCGTCGCCGGCCTCGTGCTCGCGTTGGCCGGCTTCGGGGTGGTCCAGGCCGTCCGCGACGAGCCGCGGCCCCCGTCTCCGATCCCGGGCGTCGAGCGCTACACGGTCAGCGAGGTCGGGGTGTTCGACCCGTTCGGGGACGGAAACGAGCATCAGGACGAGTTGGACGCCGCCGTGGACGGCAACCTCGACACCTCGTGGGCGACGGAGGCGTACCGCGACCCGCTGACGTCGGTCAAGCCCGGGGTCGGCCTGTGGTTCGACCTCGGCGAGCCGGTGGCGGTCACCCAGGTCGTGATCGACAGCGACACCCCCGGGATGACGGTCGAGCTCTACACCGCCGTCGAGCTTCCCGACGCTCAGAGCGACGAGTTCGGCTGGGGGGACCGCATCGCCCAGCTCGACGGCACCGAGGTGTTCGACCGCGTGGACGTCGAGGCCACCGCCCGCTACTGGCTGGTGTGGATCGTCGACGTGCCCGAGACCACCGACGGCCGCTTCCAGGGGTCACTCGCCGAGGTGCGGTTCGTCAGCGTCACGGAGGGGTCGTGACCGGGGACGTCACCGACGAGGAGCTGCTCGCCACCTACGTGGAGGGCGCTGGCCGCCGGCGCGAGGAGGCCTTCCTCGAGCTGGTGGACCGCTTCGAACGGCGCGTCTACGCCATCTGCTACCGACACTTCGGCAACCACGCCGACGCCGAGGACGCCACCCAGGACACGTTCCTGTCGATCGCGCGGAAGGCGCACCAGTTCGCCGGGGACAGCAAGCTGTCGACCTGGATCTACCGCGTGGCCGTCAACGCCTGCAACGATCTCGGTCGCAAGTACGCCCGCCGCCCCCAGACCCCCGTCGGGGACGTGAGTCGCGTCGCCGCCGAGACGGCCGGTGGTGAGGAGACCGTGGACGATGCGCTGGCGGGGCTCGAGCTCGCGCACGAGATCGAGCAGGCGCTGCTCCAGCTCGACGAGGTCTCCCGCAGCCTGATCGTCCTGTGCTCGATCGAGGGCATGAGCTACGCCGAGGCGTCCGAGGTCTTCGACATGCCGGTCGGCACCATCAAGAGCCGGGTGTTCCGCGCCCGTGCCCAGCTCGCGGAGCTCCTCGAGCCGATCCAGGACCTGACCGGCGGTGCCGCGAGCACCGAGCGGGAGCGGGGCGTCTCCGAGGCGACCGACCCCCGATCGGCGCGCGGCCCTCCGTAGCCAGCCGCCCGGCACGGCCCATGCAACCCCGACCCCCTCGACGACGTCCAAACCAACACCAGACACAGGAGCACCGTGAACGACGGCGAACGCCTCGCCGCCTACCTCGTGGGCGACCTCGACCCGGCCGAGCGCCGGGAGCTCGAGGCACGCCTCGAACGCGATCCTGCGCTGCGTGCCCGGCTCGAGCGGATCCGGCGCACCGACGACGCCCTCGGTTCACTCCCGCGGCCCGAGCCCCGCTCGGAGTTCTCGGTCCGCCTCCGCGACGAGCTCCGCCGTGAGCTGGCGGGCCCGCCGTCGACCGCGCCGACGACCGATGAGCTGGCGGCGCGCCGCCGGGAGCGGGAGCGGTGGAGCGTCCCACGCTGGCTGGCCCCGTTGGGTGCCGCCGCCGCCGGACTGGCGCTGTTCGCCGTGATCGGTATCGGGCTCACCAACCTCGGCGGCGACGACGATGCGGACATGGCCGCGATGAACGCCGATACGCAGGAGACCACCCTCGAAGGCGCCCGCGACGGCGCCGCCGGTCCGGTCGTGGTCGCGCTCGGTCGCGACTACACCGAGGACGACGTCACGGCCGTTTTCGACCATCCGGCGTTCGCCCCGGTGGTCGGCCTGAGCTCCGGCGAAGCCGAACAGACCGCCGAGACCTACGGGGACCCCTTCGGGATCGAGGGCGAGGGCGACGACGCCGCGGCTGCCGATGCCCAGGCCGAGGGGGATACCGCGGGGGGCGCGGCCGAGCCGCCCGCACCAGAGCGCCTCGCCCCGCTCGTCGAGGGGGACGCCACCGACGAGGAGCTCGCCGCCGTCCAACGGTGCCTCCCCCAGCTCTACGAGCAGGCCGGCACGCTGGTCCCGGTCTACGCCGAGATCGCCGCGTTCGAGGGCCAGGCCGCGATCGTCTACGGCCTCGTGGCCGAGGATCCCGAGACCGGCGAGTTCTCCCAGCTCGAGCTCTGGGTCGTGAGTGCCGATACCTGCGAGGTGTTGTTCTTCACCCAGCGGTAGCGGTCACCGGTTGAACTTGAGCCACGCCCCGTAGGCGGCGGCCAGGTAGGTGATGAGGTTCAGCCCGCCCGGGAACCACACGCCGAACCCGAACAGCCAGGCGGCCTCGACCGCGAGCGCGGACAGGACGATCGCACCCCACTGGAACGGGGCGGCACGGTTGCCCTCGGAGCCCCACAGGACCGCCCTGGCGATGAGGTAGCCGGCAACGCCGCTGCCGATCCAGGTGAAGAACCCGACGCTCGTGAACAGCAGCGACAGCACGAACCCGCCGGCGGCAGCGGCGAGGAGCCCCACTCCGGCGGCCTTGGCGTACTGCCGCGGCTTGCCGACAGCGCGGGCCGAACGGGGCTGTCTGGCGCAGTCGGGGCACTTCTGACCGACCGGCGTGGCGATCGAGCACTTCGGGCAGATCGGCGTGCCGCACTGCGAACAGCGCAGGCGGGTCTCGGTGCCGTGGCGCGCACATTCGGTGACGCCGCGGGGATGTTCGTCGGTCTGGCTCATGCCGCTCCGCTGTCCGGTGTGGCCGGCGTCGGGAAGGGTACGCGCGCCTGTCGTTCGTCCGGGGCGGGGTGGGAATGGCACCACCCCGTCGCACCGTTAGGCTCCATGACACGTCCCACCCACACCCATCCACGAGGCATCCGCATGTCCGACCGCACCTCCGAGACCCGCGACGTGGTCATCATCGGCTCCGGCCCTGCCGGGCTCACCGCTGCCGTCTACGCAGCCCGCGCCAACCTCGAGCCGCTCGTCATCGAGGGGATGGCGCGGGGTGGCCCGACCGGTGGCCAGCTCACGCTGACGACCGACGTCGAGAACTACCCCGGGTTCCCGGAAGGGATCATGGGGCCCGAGCTCATCCAGCAGATGCGGGAGCAAGCGGAACGGTTCGGCACGAGCTACATCACCGAGGACGTGACCTCGGTCGACCTCGACCGGCGCCCGTTCCGACTCGACACCGATTCGGGCCAGGAGATCTACACCCAGGCGCTGATCATCGCGACCGGCGCCCGGCCGCGTCGGCTCGAGATCCCCGGCGAGGACGAACTGTGGGGTGGCGGCGTGTCCGCCTGCGCCACCTGCGACGGGTTCTTCTTCAAGGACCAGGAGGTCGTGGTGGTCGGCGGAGGCGACTCCGCCATGGAGGAGGCCACGTTCCTGACGAAGTTCGCCTCGAAGGTCACCGTCGTCCACCGTCGGGACGAGCTCCGCGCGTCGAAGATCATGCAGGAACGTGCCTTCAAGAACGACAAGGTCGAGTTCATCTGGAACGCGACGGTCGAGGAGATCCACGGCGAGAACGGCCAGGTCAGCGCGGTCACGCTCGAGAACACCGAGACCGGCGAGCGGACCGAGTTCCCGACGAGCGGCGTGTTCCTGGCGATCGGCCACATCCCCAACACCCAGCTCTTCGAAGGCGTCCTCGACATGGACGACGACGGGTACCTGCTGGTCGACGAACCGACCACCAGGACCAACGTGCCCGGGGTCTTCGCGTCGGGTGACGTCATGGACCACATCTACCGCCAGGCGGTGACCGCCGCCGGAACCGGCTGTCGGGCGGCGATCGACGCCGAGCGGTGGCTCGCCGAGCAGACGACCGCGAGCCCCGACTCCCCGCGCGGCTGACCGCACCCCACCTCCCCTGCGGCCCCGTCCGCACGGGCTACGTTCGGGGGAACACCCCGCCCCGGAGCACTGTTGTCCTGGGCGAGAGATCCACGGAGGCCATCACATGCCTGCAACCCCAGTCACCGACGACGAGTGGACCGAAGAGGTCCTCGAAGCCGACCGGCCGGTCCTCATCGACTTCTGGGCCGAGTGGTGCGGCCCCTGCCGCATGGTCAGCCCCATCGTGGACGAGATCGCCGACGAGAAGGGCGACCAGCTCAAGGTGCTGAAGCTCAACATCGACGAGAACCCCTTCACGGCCCGCGAGTACGGGATCATGTCGATCCCCACGCTGATGGTGTTCAAGGGCGGCGAACCCGCCAAGCGCATCGTGGGAGCCAAGGGCAAGACCCAGCTCTTGGACGATCTCTCCGACTTCGTGAGCTGACGGTCACCAACTCGCGCTGACCACACCGGTGGTGAGCTCCCGGAGCTCGTTGCCGTCCCACACGAGCAGCGCCGTGTCGTCGGTCCGCTCGACCACGAGCAGCAACCCCTCGCCGGCGGCATCCCAGTCCATCTCGAGGACGTGCCCGTCGATGCCGTCGACCACGGTGTCGCCGAGGCCGCCGTCGTCGCCGACGGCGACGACGCGGGAGCGGCGACCGTCGTCACTGCGCACCGCCACCGTCAGCTCCTCGCCACGGTAGGACGGGGCGGCGGTCTCGGAGGCGTCCTGGTCCGCGGTGACCCGCGTGGCCACCTCGGTCAGCGGGCTGCCGCCGGAGCCGAGTGGGACGACGAGCACCACCTCCCGGTCCGCGTCGATCGCGGCCTGCACCGCGATCTCGTCGGGCCCGAAGGCGGTGTTGCGGAGCGGGAGCTGCTCGAAATCGATGTCGGCGGGGACCGCCCCGTGGTGCCACCGTTCGAGCTCCTCCCCGATCCGGTTCCGGAGCACCAACTCCACGAGCCGGCTGCCGTCATCGGTGATGGAGTCCTCCACGTGTGCCCACCGGTCGCCCCCGGCTTCAGGAGCGGGCCAGGCCGCGTCGCTGAGCCGCACGTTCTCGCTGCCGTCGTCGGTCGTCAGCTCGACCACCTGCGCCTCGCTGCCGGTCGTCGCCCGGTGGAACAGCACCAGGCTGCGGTCGGCGTCAACGGCCAGGCCGCCGAACCCGCTCCCGCCCACAGGGACGACGTACTCGACCACGACGTCGCCGTCGGCCGTATCGATCGCGGCGAGGCCCTCGCCTGACAGCAGCGTGTAGGCGACCGGGCCGTCGGCCTGGGCGGCCGGGTCCCCGTCGGGGGCGGACTCCGCCGGCGCGGACGGGATCGGCGAGGAGCTGGCCGAGGGCGCCTCACCACCGCCGCCGCCACAGGCGGCCGCGGTGAGCAGCACGAGCGCGACCACGAGACGGCGCACGGGGGCCTCCGGAAGCAGGATGACGGTCGGGAGTCTCGCCGCCCAACGTAGGAACGAGCTCCGCCCCGCCCGCGATGTCGGCGTGTACGAGCGTGGGTTGGCGGTGTGGCCACCGCCCTGTCGCCGCGACCGGGAGCCGCCGGGCGGGGCGCCGTAGTCTGCGCCAGAGCCCCGAGGAGGACACCGGGTGGACACCGCGACCGTGTACGAGCTGATCGGCTACGTCGGATCGGGTCTCGTCGTCGTGTCGCTCATGATGCGCTCGATCCTGCGGCTGCGCATCGTCAACCTGATCGGGGCGCTCGTGTTCACCGTGTACGGGGTGCTGATCGACGCCCCGCCGGTGTGGGTCGTCAACGGCGCCATCGTGCTCATCGACCTCTACCACCTGGCGGGTATCGCGCGCCAGGGCGAGGACTACTTCGAGGTGCTCGAGGTCGAGACCTCGTCGTCGTACCTGCGCCGCTTCCTCGAGTTCCACGCCGACGGCATCGGCGACTTCCTCCCCTCGTTCGACGGGCTGCGCCCCGACCACACCGCGTTGTTCGTGCTCCGCGACGTCGTGCCCGCGGGGCTGGTCCTGGCGAGACCCCGCGACGACGACACCGTCATCGTCGATCTCGACTACGTCATCCCCGGCTACCGCGACCGGAAGGTGGGTACCTGGGTCTACCGACGGGCGGACGTGTTCGGGGCGGCTGGGTTCCAGCGTGTACTGGCCGCCCCCGGCTCGGCGTCCCACCGCCGCTACCTCGAGCGGATGGGTTTCGAGCCGACGGACGGCCGCCGCTGGGAGCTCGAGGTGGGCACCGCGGATGTCCACGCCACCGGTTGACCCCGCCGAACGGCCGCCGCTTCGTATCTACGCTGCTCGGTGATGGATCCCATCGCGCTCGGTTCGGTCGGTGAAGAGGTCCTCGACGTCCAACGACGCCTCGAGGACCTCGGACTCGACCTGGGTGACGACGCCCCCGGGGTCTTCGGCTCCGGTACCCACCAGGCGGTCCGTGTCTTCCAGCAGCGGCGGGGCCTGACCGCCGACGGGGTCGTCGGCGAGGACACCTGGCGCTCGCTGGTCGAGGCCGGCTGGCAGCTCGGTGACCGTCACCTCTACCAGGCCGGAACGTTCCTGCGCGGTGACGACATCCGCGAGCTCCAGCGCCGCCTCAACCGCCTCGGGTTCGACGCCGGCCACGTCGACGGGGTCTTCGGCCCCGACACCGCCGACGCGGTCCGTGACTTCCAGCTCAACGTCGGCTTGAAGGTCGACGGCATCGCGGGCCGCGACACGATCGAGGTCCTGCGCCGCCTCCACCGTCAGCACCAGGAGTCCCCGGCGTTCGCCGTGCGCGAGCGCGAGCAGCTCCGCCAGACCGACCGGCAGACGGTGGTCGGGGCAGCGGTGATGGTCGACCCGGGCCACAGCCCCTCAGACCCCGGCGCGCTGGCGCCCGACGACACCCCCGAGCACCGGATCACCTGGCAGATCGCCAACCGGATCGCCGGGCGCCTGTCCGTGCTCGGGGTCCACGTCGTCATGTCACGGGGGCCGTCGAACTCGCCGTCGAGCTCCGAGCGGGCGCAACTGGCCAACCGTGAGGAGGTGGACGCGGTCCTGTCGATCCACCTCAACGCCCTGCGCTCACCGGAAGCCCGTGGAGCCGCCGCCTACTACTTCGGGGAGGACGGCTACGTCTCGGAACGTGGCCGGCGGCTCGCGCAGCTCGCGGTCGACAACGTGGTCGCCCGCACCGGAACCCCGAACTGCCGCACCCACCCCTCGACCTCGGCGGTGCTGCGCGAGACCAAGGCCCCGGCCGTGGTCGTCGAGCCGGGGTTCGTCACCCACCCCGAGGAAGGCCGCGCCCTCCTCACCCCAGACCGACAGGGCCAGATCGCCCACGCCCTGGCCGACGCCGTCATCACGTTCCTGGTCGGGGCGCAGCCGACCGGCGGCGCCACCCCCGCCGACGAGGTCGTCGCCGACGTGCCGGTCCGCGCCGACGGCTGATCAGTCCGAGTGCGCCCGCGGTCGGGGGGCCGGCGAGGGTGCCAGCTTCGGCAGTCGGCCCGTGACCTCGTCCCAGGCCTGCTCGAGGGCGTCGGCCCAGCGCACGGTGCGCTTGGTCTCGAGGCGCAGCAGTGGCGAGCGCGGATGCTCCCGGTGGACCGAGAACCCCTCGTGGAACAGCCACGTCGACGGGAGCACGCAGGCCTGCTCGCGGAAGCGACGATCGCCGTAGGTCTCGACCGCAGCCAGCTCGAGGCGGATCGCCTCCTTCAACGCAGCCTGCAGCAGGAGTCGGCCGACCCCGAGCTCCCGGAACGCCGGGTCCACCCACACCGTTGCCAGCAGCAGCGCATCGTCGGAGAGGCTCGGGGCGGGCAGGCGCCGGGGGGCGAAGTGGTCCGCGGGGCCGAACAGGGCGTAGCCGGCGAACTCGCCGTCCACCTCGACGATGCGGCCCGGTGGGGCATGCTCGAGCGTCTCGGAGCGACACCAGGCCTGCTTGCGGATCGTGGCGTCCCCCGCGAGCTCGTCGCTCGGGCCGTCCGGGCTGCGGGGCCCAGGGCGCGGGGCACCGAACTCCCAGAAGAGGCAGCGCTGGCACCTCGCCGGCAGCGCTCCGAGCGCACCGCTGTCGAGCGGGGCGACGCGGCGGCTCACGGCTCGTAGGGGTCGGGCCGGTCGGAGGGGCGCACGGTCCGGCGGGGTCCCTCGTCCCGCGGCACGACGAGGGCTGCGAGGAAGCCGACGGCCGCGCCGAGCCCGAAACCGATCGCGGCGCGACGCCAGCCACCCGCGGCGATGCGGCGGGCTTCCTGCTCGAACTGGTGGCGCTCGGCTTCGAGTACCTGCTCCGTGCGCTCGTCCACCTGAACTTCCGTCGTCCCGTGAACAGTTACGCTCCGATGCTACTGATCCCGCCGCCCTGGGTGCTCACCGTGCGCTTCGACACCGACCCCTACCTCGAGCGGTACGCCGACCGTGTTCAAGGCATGAAGGCGTCGGAGATCCGGGCCCTGTTCTCGGTGGTGTCCCGCCCCGAGATCGTCAGTTTCGCCGGCGGGATGCCGGCCACGTCGGCCCTCGACCTCGACGCCGTCGAGGAGGTCGCCCGTGAGGTGATCCGCGACCACGGCCCCGAGGCTCTCCAGTACGGCGGCGGCCAGGGCCTCGAGAGCGTCCGCGAACAGCTCGTCGGCGTGATGGAGCACGAGGGCGTCCCCGCCCACGCCGACGACCTCATCGTCACCGTCGGCGGGCAGCAGGGGCTCGAGCTCATCACCAAGTGCTTCGTCAACCCCGGCGACGTGGTGGTGGCCGAGGGACCCACCTACGTCGGGGCGCTCGGGGCGTTGCAGAGCCATCAGGCCGATGTGCGACACGTCCCGATGGACGGCAACGGCATGGAGGTCGAGCTGCTCGACGAGGTCCTGGATCAGGTCGAGCGCGACGGTGCCACGACGAAGTTCGTCTACACGATCCCGAACCATCAGAACCCGGCCGGCGTGTCGATGTCGGTCGAGCGGCGTCACCAGCTCGCCGAGATCGCCGAACGCCGCGACCTCGTCGTGCTCGAGGACAACCCCTACGGGTTGCTCGATTTCGACGGCAAGACCTGGCCGTCGCTGCGCGAGCTCATCCCGGACCGGGTGGTCTACGTCGGGACCATGTCGAAGACCTTCGCGCCGGGCGCACGGCTCGGGTGGATCGCGGCGCCGCATCCGGTCCGCGACAAGCTCGTCCTCCTGCGCGAAGCCGCCGACCTCTGCCCCTCGAACCTGTCGCAGATGATCATCGAGACCTGGCTCTCGTCCCAACCGTGGCAGGAGCAGGTGGCGACCTTCCGGGACGTCTACCGCGAACGCGCCGAGGCGATGCTCGCGGCGCTCGAGGAGGAGATGCCCGACGAGGTCGGCTGGACCCACCCCGAAGGCGGCTTCTACGTCTGGATGACGCTGCCACCGGGGGTCGACACCTCGGACCTCCTCGCCAAGGCCATCGACCACCGGGTCGCGTTCGTGCCGGGGCGGGGGTTCTACGGTGACGGGGACGGGGCGCGCCAGCTCCGGCTGTGCTACTCGTTCCCGACCCCCGATCGGATCCGGGAGGGCGTCGTGCGACTCGGGGAGCTCCTGCACGAGGAGCTCGAGCTCGTCCGAGCCGTCTACGGTGACGACGTGCCCGACAGCGCGGAGGACGGGCGGGGGGACCCCGTCGCGGGACACGGCGGCTGAAAGGCGAACCATGAGTGCACACGTAGCGGTCCTGTCCGGCGGGATATCGCTGGAGCGCGAGGTCAGTCTGCGGTCGGGGCGACGGGTCGCGGATGCGCTCACCGACCGCGGGTACCAGGTCACGCGGCTGGACGTCGACGCCGACCTCGTCAAGAACCTCGCTGATGCCGACGTCGAGGTCGTGTTCCTGACCCTGCACGGCTCCGCCGGCGAGGACGGCACCATCCAGTCGATGCTCGAGGTGCTCGAGATCCCCTACACCGGTCCCGACGTCCTGGCCTCGGCCCTCGCGTGGAACAAGCCGATCGCGCAGGGCATCTACGCCCGCCGGGGGATGGCGGTCCCGCCCTTCGTGACGCTCTCGCAGCAGGCGTTCCGCGAGATGGGCGCGGCCGCGACCGTGAACCGCATCGCCGACGAGCTCGGCACGCCGCTCGTCGTCAAGCCGGCGCAGGGCGGCTCTTCGCTCGGACTGAGCTTCGTCAGCAGCGCCGACGAGCTGCCACAGGCGATCGTCGGCGCCTTCAGCTACGCGAGCGCGGTGCTGATCGAGCGGCAGATCGAGGGCACCGAGGTGGCGGTCACCGTCCTCGACGGCGAGCCACTGCCGGTCGTGGAGATCCAGCCCAAGGAGGGCGCCTACGACTTCGAGGCCCGCTACACCGCCGGCGCGACCGAGTTCCACGTCCCCGCGAGGCTCGACGACGGCGTCGCTGCCCGCTGCAAGGAGGTCGCCCACGTGGCGTGCGAGGCGGTGGGGGCGCGCCACATCAGCCGCGCCGACATGATCGTCAGTGGCAGCGGTGTCACCCACCGCGATCACGAGTTCCCCGCGGGGACGCCCTTCCTGCTCGAGCTCGACACCTGCCCCGGGCTGACCGACACCTCGCTGGTACCACAGGCAGCGCAGGCGGCGGGCATGGAGTTCGGCGAGCTGTGCGAGCGGATCGTCTCGCTGGCCCTGGAGGCCGCGTGAGCGTCACCGGACGAGCCGGGCGTCCTGGTGGGGGCATTCGGGAGCCGTCGCCGGCCAGGGGGGCGTCGCTGTCCGACCTGCCGCCCCCCTCCGGCCCACACGACACGGGGGTGCTGCCGGCCCCACCCGACACCGACGTCGACGAGAACCTCGACGGTCTGGACTGGGAGCCCGACCCCGACTTCGACCGCGAGCCCGACGGGCCAGCGCCCCAGGTCGTGGTACTCGATGTCGGCGAGGTGCTGATCGACGAGACCCGGGTCTGGTCGATCTGGGCCGACATCCTCGGCGTGTCTCCCTTCACGTTCGCGGCCGTGCTCGGGGCAGCCGTCGTGCAGGGCGAGGGTCTCGAAGCCGCGTTCGGGCACGTCGCCCCGAACATCGACTGGCTCGAGTTCGCCGACGAGCACGAACGCCGCTACGGCGGCTTCGAGGAGGACGACCTGTACCCCGATGCGCGACCCTGTCTCGAGGAGCTCAAGACGCTCGGCATCACGGTCGCCATCGCTGGCAACCAACCGGCTCGGCGGCGCCAGCAGCTCGTCGATCTCGGCCTCCCCCACGACCACATCGCCACCTCGGCCGACCTCGGGCACGACAAGCCGTTCCCGGGCTTCTTCGCGGCGGTGCTCGATCTCGTCGAGGTGGAGGATCCGAGCCAGGTGCTCTACGTCGGCGACCGCGTCGACAACGACGTCATCCCCGCCGCGGAAGCGGGCATGCGGACCTGCTGGCTGCGGCGCGGCCCGTGGGGGCTGCTCCACGACCTCCCCGACGACGTCCAGCCCGATCTCGTGCTCGAGGGACTCGGGGAGCTCCCGCTGCTGCTCCAGCACTGGCGGGGTGAGGGATGACGGCCGCAAAGGAGGCGGCGGGGCGCGCCGCGGCCGAGCACGTCGCTGACGGCATGCGGCTGGGTCTTGGGACCGGCTCCACCGTCGCGTACTTCCTCGAGGCGCTGGCTGAGCAGGGCGTGGCCGTCGCCGGGGTCCCGACCTCGGAGGCGACAGCAGCCCGGTGCCGCGAGCTCGGGATCGACCTGTTGGAGCCCGGACAGACCGAGCGGCTGGACCTGTGCATCGACGGAGCCGACGAGCTGACCCCGGACCTCGCCCTGACCAAGGGCGGGGGCGGGGCGCTCCTCCGCGAGAAGGTGGTGGCGTCGATGTCCGAGCGGATGATCGTGATCGCGACGCCCGACAAGGTCGTGGACCGGCTCGGGGCGAGCTTCGCGCTGCCGGTCGAGGTGGTGCCGTTCGCGGTGGCTCCCGTCGCCCGCCGTTGCGAGCAGCTCGGCTTCGCCGTGACGCCCCGTGACGGCGGCGCCTACCGCACCGACAACGGCAACGCGATCCTCGACCTCCAGCGCGACGACGGGATCGACGCTCCGGATGAACTCGCGGCGGAGCTCGCGGCGACCCCCGGCGTGTGTGAGCACGGGCTGTTCTTGGGGCTCGCCGACCTGGCCCTTCTCGGTCGAGAAGACGGGAGCGTCGAGCAGCTTCCCTGACACTGACGTCAGCGTCAGTAGCCTAGGTATCAGGCGTTGTCGGTCTTCTCCACCGGGATGTCGGTCTGCAGCCCGCGCGCGATCACTCCGACGATCCGTTCGAGGTCGTCCACCGACCCGAACTGGATCTGTAGCTTCCCTGTCCGGGCGCCCATCGAGATCTTCACCCGCGCCTGGAGCGCATCGGAGAGGTCCCGCTGGAGGTCGACCAGCCCCGGCGCGGTGATGCGTCCCTGCCGCCGGGCCGTGCTCGCACCGCCGCCGCCGGATCCGCCGGCTTCTGACCCGGACGAGGGCTCGGGCGAGTCGAGCAACTGGAGACGCACCATCTCCTCGGTCGCCCGGACGGACAGCCCCTCGTTCACGATCCGTTCGGCGAAGCGCTCCTGCTGGCTGCGTTCGTCGAGCGCGAGCAGTGCCTTGGCGTGTCCAGCCGTCAGCACCCCGGCGGCCACCTTCCGCTGCACGGCGGGGGGCAGGCTCAACAGCCGGAGGCTGTTGCTGATCGTCGGACGGGACTTCCCGAGCCGGTCCGCGAGCTCCTCCTGGGTGAACCCGAAGTCGTCCAGGAGCTGGCTGTAGGCCGCGGCTTCCTCCAAGGGGTTGAGCTGGACCCGGTGGATGTTCTCCACCAGCGCTTCCTTGAGCAGCGCCTCGTCGTCGGTCTCGCGGACCACTGCCGGGATGGTGGTCAGCCCCGCCATCTTCGCCGCTCGGAGCCGACGCTCGCCCGCCACCAGCTCGTAGCGCTCGTCTTCGAGGGGCCGGACCACGATCGGTTGGAGCAGTCCGATGTCACGGATCGAGGTCGCGAGCCCCTCGAGTTCCTCCTCGTCGAACACGCCGCGTGGCTGGCGCGGGTTGGGGCTGATCGCGCTCAGGGGGATGTCCTGGAGCTGCGCCGTCCCGCGTTCACCGGGGGGGATCAGGGCTGCGAGGCCCCGCCCGAGCCCTCCGCGTCGTTGGTTCATGCCGGCTCCTTTCGGTTCACTGGTCCCACCACGGACGTCCTGACGCTGGCGTCAGTTCGCTCTCGTCCTCGCCGACCACGCCTGTCCGACTCCCCGTCTCCGCCACCGGCTCCGCCTCCCCCTCGGGGGTCACGTCGGCCTCGGGGACCACGCCCGGCGCGGGCTCTTCTCGTGGTGGTGTCGGGGGATGGGGTTCCTCGTGCGCCCCCGGAGCGACCGGGTTGACCGCGTCGATGGGCGGCTCGGTGAGGTCGCGCGCCGCGTCGGTCGCCCCGGCCTGGGTCGGCGGCTGCGGAGGTTCGCTCGCTGCTGGCGAGGAAGCCGAGGGTTCGGGCCCGGGAGGGCTCGCGGATGCGGCTCGGTCGGACTCGGTGGGGAGGCCGTCGAGATCGGTGGGGAGCGATGAGGGCGGTTCGGGCTCTGGCGGAGCGGGCCCGCCGAGGAGCCGGTCGAGCGCCGACACTCCCTCCTCAGCCACCTCCAGCCCCAGGCGGGCCGCCACCTCCCGGGCCAGCCGTTGATAGGCCCGGGCTCCCCGGCTGCTGGCGTCGAAGACGGTGATGGGCTGCCCGTAGCTCGGCGCTTCCGACAACCGGACCGTTCGCGGCACGATGGTCTCGAACGCCGCCTCTCCGAAGTACTCGCGCACCTCATCCACGACCTGCTGCGAGAGGTTGGTTCGGGCATCGAACATCGTGAGGACCACGCCACCGAGTTCCAGGTCGTCGTTCAGCCCGTCTGTAACGAGCTTGACCGTCCGCATCAGCTGCCCCAACCCCTCGAGCGCGTAGTACTCGCACTGGATGGGGACCAGCACCTGGTCCGCCGCCACCAGCGCGTTGATCGTCAGCAGCCCCAGCGACGGCGGACAGTCGATCAGCACCACGTCGTAGAGGTCCCGGACCGCATCGAGGGCCGTCTTGAGCCGGTTCTCCCGGGAGAACGCCGGCACCAGCTCGACCTCGGCCCCGGCCAGATCGAGGCTGGAGGGCAACACGTGGAGGTTCTTCACGGCGGTGGGCTCGGCGGCGTCCTCGACATCCATCTGTTCGACGAGCACCCGGTACGTGCTCGGGGCGCCCTCCTGGGCCCGCAGTCCGAGGCCGGTGGTGGCGTTGCCCTGCGGGTCGAGATCCACGATCAGGACCTGGATGCCCTCTCCGGCCAGCGCCGCCCCGAGCGACACGGCCGTCGTGGTCTTCCCCACGCCACCCTTCTGGTTGGCGATACAGAGGACCGTCGCCTCCCGTGCGTGTGGATCGTCCTCGAGGACCGCCAGGGGATCCATGGGGCTGGACTCGGTACCCGACTCGGGGGCTTCGGCGGGTTCGGACCCCGCGGCAGCCTCCCCGTCAGCGATGTTCCACGTGGAACGTGGGGGCTCGGTTGCGGGAGCGTTCCACGTGGAACGGTCCTCGTCCGACGTCGGTGGAGGCCCAGTTTGCCCCGCAGCACCAGTTTCGCGGGCGTCCTCGTCGGTTTCGGGGTCGGGGGCGGGAGGTTGAGAAGGCTCATCGCGCCGCCCAGATCGCCAGATCATGCGTCCTCGCCTGTGGTCCCCAACCCGTCGGCGGCGATGATAACAACCCGCGGCGCGTTGGTGGCAGCTTCCTCGAGATCGTCCGGGGTGGCAGCGATCCTCGCGCCGACGGCGTCGAGATCGACCGCCCCGAGCTCCTCCTGCCACCGCTCACCCTTCACGGCGTAGAGCAGCCCTCCTGGGGCCAACAACGGCATCACCCACGGGATCAGGCGCTCGAAGGGTGCGACGGCGCGCGCGGTCGCGAGATCGAAACGCCCACCGAGGCGATCGTGGAGGTCTTCTGCTCGTTCCGCCACGACCTCGACCTCCAACCCGAGGTCGGCGCCCGTCTCCCGCAGGAACGCCGCCTTCTTCTTCGTCGCCTCGACCAGGGTCACCTCCAGGTCGGGGCGCACGATCGCGATCACCAGCCCGGGCAACCCTCCGCCGCTCCCGATGTCGACCACCGCCCCTGGTCCTCGGGGGAGCATCCCCGCCAGCGCCACGCACTCCGGGAGGTGGCGGCTCCGCAACTCCTCGAGCCCACGGGGCGACATGAGGTTGTGCGGCGACGACTCGATCGCCACCGCCAACCGCTCCAGCAGTCCCTCGTGATCACCCATGCCGCGAGATACTAACCCGACCACCACTGAAGAACCGTGATGCCAAGGGGGCGCCGAAAGCCCGCCTGAGGCGCGATTTCCCGAATGCCTCACCATAGGCTCCGCCCGTATCGCCCCACAGAAGCGATCTGAGCGCGTTTGCCCAGGTCAGCGCCCTAAGATATGCCGCCCCGTGCGACCTCGGACGCGACACGACCGGCTCCACCCGCCCCGCGGCAGCTCATGCCGCGAGGCATCCTCGAGGACGAGCGGGCCCGCGTGCCCGCCCCCGGCGGTTGCAGACAGGAAGAGCGACGGTGCTGTCCGCTCGCGACCCTCAAGGCGCAGCGCAGCCGCGATAGCGGCGAGCAGCAAGCGGGTCGCGACGGACAGTCCGACGCTCCGACAGGATCGGCTTCACCCGCATCCGGCGCAGGTAATGCGCTCCGGTGAGGACGTCCTTCAGGACGAGCCCGGGCGCGTACCCCTCGCCGACTCGGATCCGTCGGGGGTGAGGGTGCTGTCCGCTCACGACCCTCAAGGCGCAGCGCAGCCGCGGTAGCGGCGAGCAGCAAGCGGGTCGCGACGGACAGTCCCGAGCGCCCGACCGCCCTCGGTGCCGGGTCATGCTCTCGGGCGAGGACGTCCCACAGGACGAGCCCGGGCGCGTACCCCTCGCCGACTCGGATCCGTCGGGGGTGAGGGTGCTGTCCGCTCGCGACCCTCAAGGCGCAGCGCAGCCGCGGTAGCGGCGAGCAGCAAGCGGGTCGCGACGGACAGTCCCGAGCGCCCGACCGCCCTCGGTGCCGGGTCATGCTCTCGGGCGAGGACGTTCCACGTGGAACAACGACGGAGCCCGGGCGCTGGGCCCGGGCTCGGAGGTCGTGCGGGGTACGTCAGCCGTCTTCCGGCTCGATGATGATGCGCCGGCCGGGTTCGCGGCCCTGGCTGTGGCTCGAGACCCCCTCGTGCTCCGCCACGAGGTGGTGGATCTGCTTGCGCTCGTAGACGTCCATCGGCTCCAAACGCTGCGATTCCCCGGTTTCTTGGGCATCTC
>JAWVZB010000059.1:0-19970 GCA_033722375.1 Nitriliruptorales bacterium
CGCCACCGGCGACAAATGTCACGGACGCTGACGCGTCCGTGAGCGCCGTGCGTGCTCACCGCCTGTGGCGGCTCCGCGCCACCGGCGACCAGTGTCACGGACGCTGACGCGTCCGTGAGCGCGATCAGGCGCTGAGCGGCTCGGTCGCGTCCTCGGCGACGCCCGCGAGCGCCTCGTCGAAGGCGTCGGGGCGCGGTGTCCGCGTCTCGAGCGAGGCCGTCCGTCGGGGGGCGACGCGGTCCTCGGGGCAGGCCAGCTCGACGAGGCGCCACTGGCCGACGTGCCGCTCGAGCCGGAGCGCGATGGCCCGGGCCCGCCCCGCCACCGTGGCCACGACGCTCGCCTCGACCGCACCCGGCGCGGGATGGGAGGTGTGGATGGCGGTGATCGCATCGGCCGTGGGCGCTGGGCGGCGACGGCGTCGCCGCGATCGGGTGCGCGCCTGGAGCCGCTGGTAGACCGACGGCGACACGATCCGGCGCAAGTGGCGAGCAGGCCGTCGTCCAGCCTCGATCTCGAGGTAGAGCAGTGCAGCCGCCTGGATCAGCCGGAGTGGGTCGGCGGCGATGCGGCGGCGGACCTGCTCCGAGCTGATGCCCGTGTGATCGGTCATGGCGTCTCCTCGTCCGGTGAGGCCGTCGTCGGGCTCGATCCCGGCGTGGCCTCTCGATCGGTCTCGGTGGGGGTGGCTTCCGTGGCCGGCCGGTCGCCGGCGACCACGAACCGGTTGCCGTGCACGCGCAGCCAGACCACCTGCGTCTGGCGCTCCTGCTGCCCCGGTGCCACCGCTTCGGCGACCGCGATGAACGGCCAGCCGTCCGTGGCTTCGACCCGGGTCACGCTGACGTCGCCGTAGCCGGCGGCTTCGAGTGCCGCAGCCGCCTCGGGGATGAGCGTCGGGTCGTCGATCTCGCCGGCCGGCGGGGGTGTCATCGCCAGCTCCGGTGCCCGCAGGAGCCAGGGTTCGCCGGCCGGACGCGCGCCCCGCCCGTCCACACTGATGGGCACGGCGGCGCGAACCACCTCGGCGCGGCGGTAGCCGTCATCGTCCGCATGCAGGAGCACGCCGATCACGGTGACCACGATGTGATCGGGCGCGGGATGATCCACCGCTTCGACCGCCAGATGGGCCACGTAGGCGTCCGGGTGCAACGGTGTTTCGACGATCCCGACCCGTGGTCCGACCCCACCCAGCCAGTCGCGGGCCACGAGCGACGCCAGAGAGGTCGCGTCAGCCAGCGTGGTGGCGGTGCGGGCGCCGCCGTGGATCGTCGGGCCAGGACGACCGGTGGGCGCAACCGGCGGCGGTGAGGTCTCGGTCGTGGCCGTCGTCGGCGCGGGGGTCGGGGAGACGGTGGCGCTCGCGGTGGGGGTGGCCCCGGGGTCGGGCTGGGCCGAGACCGGGGTGGGTCCGGAACGCAGCAGCAGCACCCCGACCACGATCCACGGCACGACCGCCAGAGCCAGGACGCCGTAGCGGCGTGGTGCTGGTTCGGGTTCGTCGTCGGTGAGCCAGCCCGGGATGGAGGGGTCGGCCCCGACCGTGGTGGGCGCCGTGGGGTCGGGGCCGACGCCGACGGTCCCGTCCGGACGCGGGGGGCGGGGGTTCGCGCCTCGAGGGGTGCCGTCGGAGGTGTCGTGATCGCTCGTCATGGGTTCCTACTATGACTAGCTAAAACTTGTTAGACAGCGTTATACCAACTCAACTGTCGCTGTGTCTAGACCGCACGGTCGTCAGCCTGTGGAGAAGCAGCGCCGTACCCTCGATGGCAGACAGGAGGTTCCGGTGACCGACCGCGGCCAGCCCGAGATCATCGACGGGCGAACGGAGGACGGCGAGATCGTCCGGACGGAACTCACCGAGGACGAGCGGCGTCGGCTCTTCGAGGAACAGGTGATCCCCCACCTCGATCGGCTCTACGGGGGTGCGCTGCGCTACACGCGGGACCCATCCGACGCCGAAGACCTGGTCCAGGAAACGGTCGCCAAGGCCTACAGCGCCTTCCACCAGTTCCAGCAGGGCACGAACCTGAAGGCCTGGCTGTACCGGATCCTGCACAACACCTACATCAACCGTTACCGCAAGGAGCAGCGGCGGCCGAACGAGACCCTCCAGGAGGACATCGACGACTTCTCGCTGTACGACGCACTCGCCCGGGACGAGGGCTCTGCCGAAGCAGCCGTCCTCGCCCAGATCAGCGACGACGAGATCAAGCAGGCGTTGGCGGACCTGCCGGAGCAGTTCCGGGTGGCGGTCTACCTCGCCGATGTCGAGGAGTTCTCCTACAAGGAGATCGCCGAGATCATGGACACGCCGATCGGCACCGTGATGTCGCGGTTGCATCGGGGAAGGAAGGCGCTGGAGAAAGCGTTGAGTGAGTACGCGAGACGACGTGGCCTGATCGAGCGAGACTCGACGGAGGTGGCCCCGTGAGCGACAAGCCACACGTGGACTGCAGAGAGGTTCTCGACGACCTCCAGCGCTACCTCGACGGCGAGCTGCCCGCGTCGCGGCTGACCCGTATCTCGGCCCACCTCGCCGAGTGCTACCCGTGCACGGACCGCGCGGACTTCGAGGACCAGCTCCGCGCCATCGTGCGGCGAGGCTGCGCGGACCGGGCACCGGAATCGCTCGTTCGGCGCGTGGAGGCCCAACTCGACGAGCTCGCGGAGCGCTGAAGGAGCGGAGGGGGCGCCCCGCCCCGATAGCCTCGCCGGCCAGTCGTCGCAGCGAGGGTGGCCCGTGGATCAGACCGTGCTCGTCACCGGTGGCGCCGGGTTCATCGGCTCCAACCTGGTGGACCGGCTCCTCGCGGAGGGGCGGCGAGTCGTCGCGGTCGACGACCTGTCGACCGGCACTCTCGCGAACCTCGCCGACGCTCGTGCGACGGAGCCGGGACGCTTCGAGTTCCAGCGGCTGGACCTCACCAAGGGGGGGCTCGACGCGGTGGTCGAGCGGCACCGCCCCGAGGTGATCCACCACCTCGCGGCCCAGATGAACGTCCGTGCCAGCGTCGAGGACCCCTTCCACGATGCGAGCGTGAACGTGCTCGGCACGCTGGCGGTCCTCGAAGCGGCACGCCGGCATGGCGTGCGGAAGGTCGTCTTCGCCACGTCCGGCGGGTGCATCTACGGGGAGCCGCCGCTCGAGGATCTGCCGGTCGGCGAGGATCAGCCCGGCCACGCCCACTCTCCCTACGGCGCCTCGAAGCGGAGTGCCGAGGAGTACCTGCGGACCTACGGTTCCCTGTACGACGTCGCGTGGACCTCGCTCGCACTGTCCAACGTGTACGGCCCCCGTCAGGACCCCGCTGGTGAGGCCGGGGTCGTGGCGATCTTCACCGAGCAGATGCTCGCCGGACAGCCGTGCACGATCTACGGCGACGGGGAGCAGAGTCGGGACTTCGTCTACGTCGACGACGTCGTGCATGCGTTCGCGCTGGCCATGGACCGTGGGGACAACGAGCGGTTCAACATCGGCACGGGGCAGCGGACGAGCGTCAACCAGCTCTTCCGCGGACTGGCAGCCGCTACCGGCTACGACCGCGATGCCATCTACGCCCCGGAGCGGTCCGGCGAGCTGCGGCACAACGCCGTGGACGTGACCAAGGCGGCGAGCGGGCTCGGATGGAAGCCATGGACGTCGCTGGAAGAAGGGCTGGCCAGCACGCTGAAGTGGGCGGCGAACCGTCTATAGGCTGCCGGGTCGGTCCCGCCCGGTGGCCATCGGACCTCGAACGGTCGAGACGCCCCGGGGACGACGTCGCCCCTCACGCTCCGTGAGGGGCTACCGTCGTCAGAGAGAGTTGGAGGCGTAGATGTCGTACGCGGAAGAAGTCGGCGCCAAGCTGCGACGCATCCGGAAGCAGAAGGGGTTCTCCCTTCAGGACGTCGAGCGGGAGAGCGACGGCCAGTGGAAGGCCGCCGTGGTCGGCTCCTACGAGCGTGGTGACCGCAACATCAGCGCCTCGAAGCTGTGTGAGCTGGCGGAGTTCTACGACGTGTCTCCCGCCGAGGTCCTGCCGAGCGACGACCTGCCGCGGCCCATCGACCGCTCCCGGGGGCTCGTCATCGACATCAGCCAGCTCGACGGCGACGATCCGCGGTGGGACGGGCTGCGTCGCTTCTGCGAGTCGATCCAGCTCCAGCGGGGCGACTACAACCGCCAGGTTCTCTCGATCCGTGGTGACGACGTGCGTGCGCTGGCGGTGATCCTCGACACCACCCCCGATCAGCTCGTCGACACCCTCGAGGAGGCCGGCGTCCTGATCGAGGCCGGTTGAGCCGCTAGGACGGGACGAGCCACCGGTTCAACGCGTCCAGGACGGCCCGCGCGATCGCATCGGACTCGTCGCGGGTCACGATGGCGCTGCCGACCGCCGTGTCCTGGCCGTTGTTGGAGTGCAGGTGGATGACGCAGATGGCGATCTCGTGGCCGGCTGTGTGGGTGACGTCGACACCCTGGATCTCGGCCGTGCGTTGCTCGGCGATCAGCGGTCGGACCGCTTCGAGCGTGGCGCGTGCGGTCGCGTGCTGGCGCCCGAACGCGGACCCGGGACCCTCGGACCTGCCCTCGAGGCGGCGCTCGCCCTCGGCGATGGTGACCTGCGCGCTCACGCCCAGGCCCTCGTGCCGGACGGCCACGGCCGACATCACCACCCGTCGGGTCCCTGCTGCGCGGTCATGCTCGTCGAGTTGGACGACGCTGATCACCCGGTGATCGATCGGGAGATCGAACCGGGCCATCAGTAGCGACTGGATGTCGCGGACGAGCGGCTTGATGTCGCGATCCTGGGTCGCGATGGCATGGAGCTCATCGATCGCGCGTCCGAAGCCGGGCACGATGCGCACCGAGGTGATCCCCTCGATGGCCGTGAGCGCCCGCTCGACGGCGGCGCGCTGATCCGGGTCGTGGAGATCGCCCGACGCGAGCTCGAGCTCCGCCGTCAGATCGATCCCACCCTCCACTCGGTGCCTCCTCGCCCGGTGCGTCGGCACTGGCTCGAGGGGAGCGTAACCGAGGTTCCCCGGCGAACCACGGAGGGCAGCAGGCTTGTGACGAGGGGTAGCCATAGTTTCATGAGGTGCGTATAGTGTGCAGGAGAGTGCAAGCTGCAACATGAATCACACCAGCAACATCTGATGATCTCCGATCGCAGGGAGCGCTCCAGCGGGGCAGAGAACTGAAGAGCGAGCGGTGCGCAGGACCGGTCAAGCGGCTGATCTAGCAGCACCACCCGGCACCACGCCGGGCCGACATCGAGCGAAGCGGATCTGACCCGGGTCTCGGTTAGCGAAGAGACGCGGACACCGACGACTCGATGGAGGAAGACATGAAGAAGATCTTCGGAACCGTCGCCGCATTGGCAGCCTTCGTGCTGTCGGCCGGCGCCGGTGTCAGCTGGGGCTGAGTCCCCAACACGTAATTGCACATGACCAACCCCGACTGGCCGGTCCCGCACGCCGCTCGCTCCTCCTGACCGGGGACCGGGCGTGGACGACACCGAGCGATCCTCTCCAGGGCTCGTTGCCCTGGCGGCAGTCATGGGTGCTGCCGGCGTGGGCCTGCTGGCCCTGACGGTGCCGGCCGCGGTGACGGACAGCCCGGTGCGGACGGTGGTCTTCGTTGCCGCAGTCACGCTCGCGGAAGCGGCCTCCGCACGCGTTCGACACGACGTATCGGCGTCGCTCGACAACGTCTTCATCCTGACGGCGCTGCTGGTCGGGGGGCCCGAGCTGGCGGTCGCGAGCACGGCGGGGCTCGGCCTCGTCGTCGCGATCCGCAACCGCCAGCGATGGCTGGTGCGCGCGCTCGTGAACACCGGACAGTTCGCCATCTCCGCCTACGTCGGTGCCGTGGTGTTCACCGCCGCCGGGGGCGTGCCCGGCGATCTCGACAGCATCATCTCCCCCGAGGGCCTCGGACAGACGCTGGCCGCAGCGCTCGCGTTGACGCTCGTCAACTACCTCGCGGTCGCGGCTGCCATCGCTCTCGACCGCCACGAGCGCGTCGCCGACACACTGACCTCGATGCTCGCGCGGACGGCGATGCTCCAGGTCGTCTACGTGGGGCTGTCGGTGGTCGCTGCCGCCCTGATCGAGATCGATCCGGTCGCCCTGGCCCTCCTGCTGGTGCCCCTCCTGGTCGCCCGCCATGGGTTGCTCGGGTTCCAGGAACAGGCGGAGGCGTACGAGCGGATGGTCCGCGCCTTCGTGAAGGCGATCGAGGTGAAGGACGGCTACACCAGGGGTCACGCAGAACGTGTCGCGAAGCTCTCCGAGCTCGTGGCTGCGGAGCTCGGGCGTCCCTACGACGAGCAGGTCATGGCCCGTTACGGGGCGCTGCTCCACGACGTCGGCAAGATCGGTGTGCCTCTCTGCGTCATCAACAAGCCGGGGCCGTTGGACGACGACGAGTTCGCCCACATCAAGACCCACCCTCGGGTGGGGGCAGAGCTCCTCCGGGACATCGAGTTCCTCACGGAAGCCGTGGAGATCGTGCGCGCGCACCACGAGCGGCTGGACGGGGCCGGCTACCCCAACGGGCTGAGCGCGTCCCAGATCGGACTCCTGACGCGCATCGTGACCGCCGTGGATGCCTTCGATGCCATGACCTCGTCACGGTCCTACCGCCGGGCGATGCCGGTCCGCGCGGCGCTCGACGAGCTCTACCGCTGCGCAGGGGGACAGTTCGACCCCACCGTCGTGGCCGCCCTCGACCGGGTGGTGGCGGAGGTCGGCTGGACCCCGACCTTCACCCCCGAGCACCGCGAAGCACCGCTCGCCGCTTCCGGGGTGGGGTCGTGACCACCGAGCTCGCACTGTTCGTCGTCGCCGCAGCGATCGGGGAGCTGCTGCCCTTCCCCAAGCCGCGTGGCCGGGATCTGTCCATCTCCGTCGCGGTCGTCGCGGCGTCAGCACTGCTCGGCCACGCGGTCGTCGAGGTCCTGGCGGTCGCAGCCGGTGGGTGGGCGGTGGCCGCCGTGCTGCGCGCCGCCCAGGGTCGCTCGCTCCCGCTCACGAACTTGTGGGTGGCGACGCTGGGAGCGCTGGCGCTGGCCGGGGCGGTCGCGGTCGGCCGCAGCATCCCGCTCCCGGAGCTCCGGTCGGGCATGTCCGTCGGCGCGCTCGCTGGTGTGTGGGCGGTCATCCTGCTCGCACTCCCGGCCTACGAGGCGGTGAGTCGGGCGGGGTCGCCCGCCCGCCTCGCCTCGAGCTACCGCACGGTCGTCAGGCAGAGTGCCGGTGGGGCGGTTGCGTTGGCGTCATCTGCGTCGCTCGGGGCGATCGCCCACGGGGTGCTCGGCATGTGGAGCGTGCCGCTGGTGCTCTTCCCGCTCTTGGCTGCTCGCGTGGGGCTCGCCCGCTACACCCAGGTACGGGTCACCTACGACCAGACCGTCCGGGCGATGAGCCGGCTCCCCGAGGAGCTGGGCACCGTCCGGCGGGGGCACGGTGTCCGGGTCGGGGACCTCGCCGTCGCCGTGGCGCGCGAGCTCGGGCTGGCCGACGCCGAGGTCACCGAGATCGAGCGCGCCGCCCACCTCCACGAACTCGGGCAGATCCGCGCCGACCTGGGACAGCCGCTCGCGGACCGGACCGTGGCGCTCGCGGGCGCGAGCATCCTGCGGGAGGCTGGCTCCCTGGATGACGTCGCCGCGCTCGTGGAGCGCCACCGTGACCCCTATCGCCTCGCTGGGGTCGGCGACAACGCTGCGGTCTCCATGGGCGCCCGTATCGTCCGTAGCGTCTGCGAGTTCGACCGTGCGGCCGTGGACGTCCCCGACGGCGATGGGTGGCAGGCGATCGAGGCGCTCCACCAGCGGTCCGCCTACGAGCACGACCCGCGTGTGCTGCGAGCGCTCACGGCCGTGCTCCACCGTCAGGATCGGCTGGGTGTCGCCGAGGTCCGCTCCCACGCCTGAGCGTCGCGGCGGGCGGTTCGCGCCCCGCCCCGCCGCTCCACGGGCGTGCGGTAGGTCATCAGGTGGTGGAGGAGCGGGAGCAGGCCGGCAGCGAGCACGATGTCGCCCCAGGACACGATCGTCCGCAGCACCGGCAGCGGGATGATGTCGCCGAGGACCGCCAGCCGCGTGTCCGGCCCCATCAGCACGTGCTTGCCGGCGGGGGCCGAGACCTCACCGATCCCGAGCGCGCGGATCGCCTCGGGATCGACCGGCATCGCCCCGTTAGCGGCGATCACGGCCGCGTTCATCGCGAAGCCGACCAGGATGAGCACCATCCCCGGACGCCACCAGTTGGCGGTCACCCACGCCAGCACGAGCAGGTGGCTGGCGAGCAGAAAGGCGTAGCCGGTGGCCCCGTCGGCGAGGCCGCGGTCCGCCAGCACGTCGAGGAGCACCTGGAAGCCGAAGCCGACGAACAGCAAGCCGTTCCAGCGCAGCCCGGCCTGCGAGATCCGGGCCAGCCGGCCGCCCCGCAGGTAGGCGACCCCGATGGCGGCCAGCAACGTCACCGCCGCGAGTGCCACCCCGTTCCTCCCCTCGGGTCCTGAACCGTGGTCGAGAGCGTGCCAAGTCGCCGTCCACCACGCACCTATCCTCCACGCGACGAGGAGGTAGCAGTGGCCCTGACCCGTGATCGCGACGGAGCGGTGCTCACCCTGACGATCGATCGCCCCGATGCCCGCAACGCGCTGAACCAGGAGGTCCTCGACGGCCTCCTCGGCGGGCTGCGCGAGGCCCGTGACGACGATCGCATCCGCGTCGTGGTCCTGACCGGGGCGGGGGACCGGGTCTTCTGCGCCGGTGCCGACCTCGCTGGCGGGCTCGGGGACGCAGAGGCCGGAGCCGTCGCGCAGCACGACTCTCGGGGGGCGCTGATCGACCTGTTCGACGCCGTCGCCGAGCTGGACAAGCCACTGGTCGGCCGGATCAACGGGCATGCGCTGGCCGGCGGGTTCGGCGTGGCCCTGGCGTGCGATCTGCTGGTGGCGACCGAGGAAGCCACGTTCGGGACGCCGGAGGTGAAGGTCGGTCTCTGGCCGTTCGTCATCTCGGCGGTGATCGTCGAGCACCTCGGTCCCAAGCGGGCGCTCGACCTCATGATGACGGGGCGCCGCCTGCCTGCCGCCGAGGCCCTCGACTGGGGGCTCGTCAACCGGGTCGCACCAGGCGACGGCCTGGACGACGCCGTCGACGATCTGGTGGGCCAGCTCCTCCGGGCCTCGCCGGTGGCGCTCACGCTCGGGCGGCGCTCGTACCACCGCAGTCGCGGCATGTCTCCCCGCGACGCCATGGCCTACCTGCATGGGATGCTCGACCTCGCGCTCCAGACCGAGGACGTGGCCGAGGGCATCACGGCGTTCTTCGAGAAGCGCGACCCGGACTGGCCGGGGCGCTGACAGGGGTAGCCTCACGCCGTGGCCAACAACAAGCGTGGACGGTCCCGGGGGCGCCCCGGGCGGGGCGACCGCGCCGATGAGCTGGCGCGACCGCTCGCCAAGGTCCTCAAGCGACTGCCCGAGACCCAGCGCGAGGTCCTCGAGTGGCGGATGGGCCTGAAGGACGGTCACCCCAAGAACCTCGCAGAGACCGCCCGGGAGCTCGGCCTCACGATGCACGAAGCGCGCGAGATCGAGCAGCGGGCGTTCGAGCACATCCGGGAGGTCGTGCCGCTGGACCGACTCCAGAAACTTCTGCGGGACTGACGGATGTCATCACTCCAGGACCTCGTTGACGAGCACGTCGGGCTCCCCAGCGACGCCGTCGACCAGCTCCAGGCGATCGTCTCCGACTGGCAGATCCTCGCCGACCTCTCCTTCGCCGACCTCCTGATGTTCTGTCGCGAGCCGGAGAGCGGACGGCTCATGGTGGTGGCGCAGATGCGCCCCTACACCACCCAGACCATCTACTACGAGGATCTCGTCGGTCAGGAGTACGAACCGGAGGAGCGCCCCGCCGTCGTCCGTGCCTTCGAGAGCGGGCAGATCATCCGCGACGGCGACCCGGACTGGTCGACGGGCGTTCCCGTGCGTGAGGAGGCGGTACCCGTTCCGCGTGACCCGCACGACGAGGGCGCCGAGATCATCGCGGTCGTCACGCGCGAGGCCAACCTGTCGATGGTGCGCGCCCCGTCACAGCTCGAGCTGACCTACCTCCAGGCCGCCAACGAGCTGTCGCGGATGCTGGCCGAGGGCGCCTTCCCGTTCCCAGGTGAGGATCCCGAGCGTGAGCTCGCACCCCGGGTCGGCGACGGGCTCATGCGGCTCGATCCCTCCGGCGTGGTCCAGTACGCGAGCCCGAACGCGATCAGCGCCTACCGCCGGCTCGGTGTCGTCGACAACATCATCGGGAGGAACCTCAAGGAGTTCGACCTCGACGACGTCGCGGTGATGGAGGCGCTCGCGGACGGCGAGCCGCTCGAATCCGAGGTCGAGGCTCGTGGCGCGGTCGTGCTCCGCAGGCTCTTGCCGCTGACCCGTTCCCACGAGGTCCTCGGCGGCCTCATGCTGATCCGCGAGGTCACCGAGCTGCGACGCCACGAGCGGCTGCTGCTCTACAAGGACGCAACGATCCGCGAGATCCACCACCGGGTCAAGAACAACCTCCAGACCGTCGCGTCCCTGCTGCGCCTCCAGTCGCGCCGTCTCGGCAGCGAGGAGGCACAGCAGGCCCTGACCGAGTCGGTGCGCCGCATCTCCTCGATCGCCCTCGTCCACGAGACCCTCTCGCAGGACAGCCGCCAACGCGTCTCCTTCGACAAGGTCGCGCAGCGGCTCGTCGACATGCTCGGCACCGGCCTGACCGATCCCGAGCGGCCGGTCCACATGAACATCGACGGGACGGCGGGGGAGCTGCCGGCCGAGGTCGCGACGCCGCTCGCGCTCGTCCTGTCCGAGATGCTCCAGAACTCCGTCGAGCACGCTTTCCCCGATCGGGGCGGCAACGTGTCCGTGGAGCTCGAGCGTCGTTCCGCGACGCTGCACCTGACCGTGCGGGACGACGGTGTGGGCGTGCCCGAGGGGTGGTCGCTCGAGAACGACGCGAACCTCGGCCTGCGGATCGCCTCGACCCTGGTCGAGAGCGAGCTCGGGGGAACGCTCGAGGTCACACCGGCCGACGAGGGCGGAACGGTGTGCGTGGCGCTGCTACCCCTGCCCCGGTGACGGCTCCCCCTCGCCGGTGGTCTCGGTCTGGCCGGGGAGGAGGTCGGACAGCGCGGGATCCTGGAACTGGCCCTGGGTGGTGACGACGTAGCCGACGTAGCCGACTGCGCCGAGGATCACGAGCGCGACCAGGGTGATCAGCTTGCGACGGTGGCGACCGGGAACGTGCGGCTCAGAGGGGCGGTCGAACCCGCCGCTGTAGAGCTCTTGGGTGGCCTTCCCCGAGATCGGGTCGGCCGGTTCCTCGCCGGGCGGGGTCGTCAGCCGGGTCCTGCCCTGCATCGGCTCGACCTCCCGGTGGCTCGGAGTGCCTAGGACGCCTTCCGGCGGCGGCGCTGACGCTGGCGCTTGAGGCTGCGGCGCTCGTCCTCGGTGAGGCCACCCCACACACCCGCATCCTGGTTGCTCGCAATGGCGAACTCGAGGCACTCCTCGCGCACGTCACAGCGGCTGCAGATGCGCTTGGCGGCATCGGCCTGGTCGACGGCCGGACCGGTCGTCCCGATCGGGAAGAACAGCTCGGGGTCCTCGTCGCTGCAGGCTGCTCGCGTGCGCCAGTCCATCGGGCGGCCTCCGGGGTGTGTCGGGTCGTGCAGGAGCCGGGAAGGGGCTCTCGCAGATGCGCTGTCGAGCAGCGCTTGTGAACGTTGTCACGAACTGGCCCCGACTGTACGCGCACCCCAGGGTGTTGACAAGGGTTCTGCTTGCATCTGTTCGCATCCTGGCCCATCCCGGGCCGCTGTGCGCGCTGGACGCTCATGGACGAGCGGCGGTGGCCGCTGGAGCCGATATCGCCTCCAGCCGCTTCTCGCCTACTCAGGCCTTGTCACACCGTCTCAAGCGAGGACCGTGAGCGCGTTCGGGGCGCTGTCGACCCGGACCGTGGTGTGCTCGCCCGCGTAGTCACCGTCGACCATGAGCGGCTGCGGTTCGGCAGCGGTGAGCTCCAGGGATGGGAGGTCCTGCCAGTGCGCGATCGCGGGATGCTCGAGATGTGCACCTCGCCGCCCGAACACGTGGCCCACGATCCGGAGCAGGGTGGCGGTGCCGACCTCGCGGATCCCGACGACGTCGAGACCCCGGTCGAAGGACGCGCCCGGCGTGACGTGCAGCGGGCGGGACCCGAGGAAGGTGTAGGGGTCGGCGTTCGCGACCGTGGCCAGCGTGAACGGGCCGTCGGTGGTGCCCCCGTGAGGCGTGACCGAGACGATCGGGGCGGTGCGGTCGGGTCCTCTCGCCCACTCCTCGAGGGCACACCAGACGAACGCTGCCTGCCGCAGTGTGCGCTTCATCCGGGTGCGCTGCTCAACGAGCCGAACCACGGCGGCGTCGAACCCGAACCCGGCGTTGAACGCGAAGTAGCGCCCCGCCGCTCGTCCGAGGCTGATGCGCCGGATCTTGTCGTTGCGGAGGTGATCGAGCAGCGTGGTGGTCGCGCGGACCGCGTCGTTGGGCAGGCCGAGTGCTCGCGCCAGGACGTTGGTGCCCCCGCCCGGGATGACGCCCAACCGCGCCTCGGTCCCGGCCAGCGCCTGGATCACCTCGTTGGCGGTGCCGTCGCCCCCGAGGACGAAGACGGCATCCACCCCTTCGTGCACCGCCCCCGCCGCGACGTGTGTCGCATGTCCCCGCTGCTTGGTGGCTTGCACCTCCAGCTCGACCTGCGACGCCAGCGCGGAGGCGATCACCTCGCGGAGGTCGTCGTCGGTGGTGGTGGCGTTGGGGTTGAAGACGAGCAGTGCACGCATGCCGGGAGGCTACCCGTCACGCCCCGTCGGTCTCGGAGGCGGTCGGGCTCTCGCTGGTGGCCGGCTCCGAGGGGCTCTCGCTGCCCCCTGACGGCTCCTCCGTCGGCGCCGACGACGAGCTCGGGGTGGTGGGGGAGGGCGACGGTTCGGGGCTCGGGCTCGCCGGTACGGCCGTGGCCGTGCGGGTCTCCTCCGGCGACGGTTGGGCGGTGGTCTCCTCTCCAGGCACCGGCGACGGGCAGGTGTCGTCGGGCACGAGCGTCCGCGGCATCGGCGTCGGCTCTCCGGGACACCAGGGAGCCGCACGCAGACCCGTCTCCGGATCGATCTCGACGACCTCGTAGTGCTCAGCCGGCAGGGTGAACCCGACCGGGTCCTCCCCCGCGAGCGCACGCACCATGTAGTCGTGCCAGATCTCCGCCGGGATCGTCCCGCCGAGCACGCGCGGGAACCCGCGGACCCACCGCATCGGGATCCGTCCCTGGGGGTGGCCGACCCAGACCGACGTGGCCAGTGTCGCCGTGTAGCCCACGAACCACGCATCGGTGTAGTCGTTGGTCGTTCCCGTCTTGCCCGCGACCTCCCAGCCCGGGATGCGGGCCCGCCGGCCCGTGCCCCGTTCGACGACCGCTTGCAGCATCTCGGTCGCGACGAACGCGTCAGCCGGCCGGACCGCGGGACGCGGGATCTCGTCGGGGCGCCAGACCACGTCCCCGTCGGCGTCCTCGATACGGCTGATCGGGGTCGCGGGGATGTGGTCGCCGAGGTTGGCGAGCGTCGCGAACACCGACGCCATGTCCACCGGGGTGACCGCCAGCGAGCCGCCTCCGATCGCGATCTGCGCGTCGTCGGGGACGGGCGACTCCACCCCCATCGCCCGAGCGAGCGATGCCACCCGCGACACCCCGAGGTCGAGGATCAGCCGTGCGTAGGCGGCGTTGACGGACGCCCGGGTCGCTTCCGCCAGGGTGATGCGTCCGTAGGAGACCCCGGAGGCGTTCCGCACGTTCCAGGTCACGCCGTCCGGCTTGGTCAACCGTCCCTGGCTGCCGTTCGTCGGGGAGTCGGGGGTGTAGCCCGAGCCGAGCGCCGCAGCGAGCACGACCGCCTTGAAGGTAGATCCGGGCTGGCGTCGGGCCTGGGTCGCCAGGTCGAATTGCAGGTCGTCATAGGGCACGGCGTGCGCCGCCGCGAGCACGTGTCCGGTGGCCGGGTCGATCGTCACGATGGCGGCTTCCGGATCGCCGCCGTCCGACAGGTGTGCGGAGATCACCTCGCGCGCGGCGGCCTGCAACTCGGGGCGAAGGGTGGTGTGGATCCGCAGCCCGCCCCCGTAGATGCGGTCGCTGCGCTCCTCGCGGGTGGCCCCGAAGCTCGGATCCTCCTGGAGCGTGCGGATCACGAAGTCCACCCAGTGCGGCTCGACGGTGGCGGGGATGGGCGGGCGGGGCGCCACGTCGATGCGGCGCCGCTTGGCACGCTCGGCCTCGAGGGGCGTGATCAGCCCCTCCGTGGCCATGGCGTCGAGCACCTCGGCGCGGCGATCGCGAGCACGATCGGGGAAACGGGCGGGGTTGAGCGACTCGGGTGCCCGCAGCATCCCGGCCAGCAGCGCAGACTCGGCCACGTCGAGCTCGCGGGCGTCCTTGCGCCAGTACGTCTCGGCCGCGGCCTGGATCCCGTAGGCGCCGTTGCCGAAGTAGACGGTGTTGAGGTACTCCTCGAGGATCCAGTTCTTGTCGTGCTCCTCCTCGAGCTGGTGCGCCAGGAGCGCTTCTTTGAACTTGGTCTCCGGGGTGCGTGGAGCTGCCGGCATGTAGAGGTTCTTCACGAGCTGCTGGGTGATGGTCGAGCCACCCTGCACGATCTCACCGGCTGCCTGGTTCGCGATCGCGGCCCTGGCGATGGCCCGCGCGTCCACGCCAGCGTGCTGGAGGAACCTCTTGTCCTCAGCCGCGATCACGGCGTCGACGAGGTGGGACGGGACCTCCTCGAGTGGTACGCGCTCGCGGAACTCCTTCCGCAGGACGGCGAGTTGGTTGCCCTCGGCGTCGTAGACGATGGACTGCTCTGGCGGGATCTGTGGCACGGCGTCGATCTGCGGCGCTTCGAGCGTCACCACCCGCGAGCAGGCGCTTGCAACCAGCGCCAGCACCAGCGCTCCGATGGTGAGCCTCGCCCCCCGACGAACCGAGCTCACCATCCGGCCGACCTCACCCGAGCGCCTGCCGCAGGTCCGCGACCAGATCATCGACATGCTCGATGCCGACCGACAGGCGCAGCAGGTCGTCGGGCACCTCGAGGTCGGTCCCGGCGACGGACGCATGGGTCATGATGCCGGGGTGCTCGATCAGGCTCTCGACCCCGCCGAGGGACTCGGCGAGGAAGAACAGCCGGGTGGAGGCGGCCACCTGTTTCGCTGCCTCGACCCCGCCCCGGACCCGGAACGAGATCATCCCGCCGTAGCCGCTCATCTGCTTGGCGGCGACGTCGTGTCCGGGGTGGTCGGCGAGTCCGGGGTAGAGGACCTGCTCCACCGCCGGGTGCCCGGCGAGGAACTCGGCGATCGCCTCGGCGTTCTCGCAGTGCCGGTCCATGCGGACACCGAGCGTCTTCACCCCACGCAGCGTCAGCCAGGCGTCGACCGGGCCCGGGACGGCCCCGACCGCGTTCTGGAGGAAGGCGAGCTCCTCGGCGGTGTCGGCGTCGGTGCACACCGCACCGCCCACGACGTCGCTGTGCCCCCCGATGTACTTGGTCGTCGAGTGGACGACGAGGTCCGCACCGAGCGCGATCGGCTGCTGGAGGTAGGGGGTGGCGAAGGTGTTGTCGGCCACGAGGCGCGCCCCGCCGTCGTGTGCGATGTCCGCCAGCGCGGCGAGGTCGAGGATCTTCAGCAGGGGGTTCGAGGGCGTCTCGGCCCAGATCAGCCTGGTCGCGCCGGTGACGGCGGCGCGGACGCCGTCGAGATCAGACAGGTCGGTCGCGGTCACCTCGATGCCGTAGCGGCGGTAGACCTTGTCGATGAGCCGCCAGGTCCCCCCGTAGACGTCGTCGGCCAGCACGACGTGGTCGCCGGGGTCGAGCAGGCGGAGGACCGCGTCCTCGGCCGCCATCCCCGACGCGAAGCAGACCGCCGCCTCGGTGCCCTCGAGGCTGGCGAGGCACTGCTGGAGCGCGGTTCGGGTCGGGTTGCCGGTGCGGGCGTACTCGTAGCCGGTGTGCTCGCCGACGGCCGGCTGCGCGAAGGTCGAGGTCTGGTAGATCGGTACCGCGACCGCTCCGGTGCGGGGGTCCGGGTCTTGCCCGACGTGGATGGCGCGGGTCTCGAACGCGTCGGATCCTCCGGCGCCGTCTGCCACGTCCTCGCCCATCAGCTGTTCGCCAGGAACGCGAGGAGGTCCGCGCGGGTCACGACGCCGACGGGGCGCTCGTTCTCCACGATCACCACGGCCGGGCTGCCCGTGGTCAGGTCGCTGAAGACGTCGTCGAGCGGCTCGTCCACGCTCGCCATCGGCAGCGGGGGCTGCATCACGTCGACGACGGGCTTCTGCATGACGCTGTCGTCCTTCAGGGCCAGATCGAGCAGGGGACGCTCGCGGATCGAGCCGATCACGTCGCCGAGCTGCGGATCGTCGTGCACGTCCTCCCGGAACACAGGCATCTGGCTCACGCCGAACTCCTGGAGCAGTGCGATCGCCTGGCTCACGGTCTCGTGCGGGTGGCAGTGCACGAGCGCCGGAAGCTCCTCGCGCTTGGCTCCGAACACGTCCGCGACGGTCCGGGTGCCCTGGGTCCTGCGGAGAAAGCCGTGCTCGGCCATCCAGTTGTCGTCGTAGAGCTTCGACAGGTAACCCCGCCCCGAATCGGGTATCAGCACCACGATGGTGGCGTCCTCGGGCTGGTCCTTCGCGTACTCCATCGCCGCGCAGATCGCGGTGCCGGCCGACCCTCCGACGAGGATGCCTTCCTCTTCGGAGCAGCGTCGCGCCCAGTAGAACGAGTCGGCGTCACCGATCCGGTACCAGCGGTCGACGATGTCGCGGTCGAGGCTGTCGGGCCACATGTCCTCGCCGATGCCCTCGACGAGATAGGGGTGGACGTCGTCGCCGGAGTAGATCGAGCCCTCTGGGTCGGCCCCGATGATCTGGACCTCGGGGTTCTTCTCCTTGAGGTAGTGCCCGACACCGGTGACGGTCCCGCCTGTCCCGACCCCGGCCACGAAGGCGTCGATCAGCCCGTTGGTCTGTCGCCACAGCTCGGGTCCGGTCGAGAAGACGTGGGCCTGGGGGTTGGCCTGGTTGGCGTATTGGTCGAGCTTCACGGCCCCAGGCTCGTCAGCGAGGCGATCCGACACCGAGTAGTAGGACCGGGGATCCTCGGGCTCCACCGCGGTGGGGCAGACCACGACCTCGGCGCCGTAGGCGCGCAGCAGCTGGACCTTCTCCTGGCTGACCTTGTCGGGGACCACGAACTGGCAGCGGTAGCCCTTGCGTGCCGCCGCGATCGCGAGCCCCACGCCGGTGTTGCCCGAGGTCGGCTCGACGATGGTCCCGCCGGGCTTCAGCGTGCCGGCGGCCTCGGCGGCCTCGATCATCGCGATCCCGATGCGGTCCTTGACCGAGCCTCCGGGGTTCAGCAGCTCGAGCTTCGCGAGCACGGTCGGCGGCACGTCGGCGCTGAGCCGGTCGAGCCGCACCAGGGGGGTCTCGCCCATGAGCGCCAACAGGTCGGCAGCGACCTCGCGGCCGCGGTCGTCCACGTGGCGTCGCCGACCTTCGAGCGGGTCGTGCTCGATCCCGATGGTGCGCTCGTAGTGCGAGCGGTCACCGACGTTGAACGTGTCTGCCACCGCTTGCTCCGGTCCCGAGGCTGTGAGCACGGAGGGTACTGCTGGCCCGTGGACGGATCGCGGCGATCGGGGCGCTCTGTGGGCCATCGGCCGCCCTCGGCCGCCACCAGCCCCATCGAGGGCACGGCGAACCAAGAACGGACGAAACGGTCATCGAACCTGTCCGGTCGAACAGTGTCCCCCCGCATCCAACCCCCGATCGAGGGCGCACTTGGGTCATCTGTCCCATGCACGAGGTCGGGGACGGGCCGATGACGGAGAGTGACGGGCCGGCCTTCACCTCGCCCCCACCCCCGACCCCGGCCCCTCGGAGGACCCCACATGAGAGCCCGGAAGCTCGTCACCGCAGGAGTCATCGCCGCAGCTGTCACGGCGTTCGGAGCGGCCTCGGCCGTCGCCGCAGACAGCGGGTCGACGACTGTGTCGGCCGAACTCACCGCCGGCACGCTGACAATCTCGGCCGACGCCACGAACAGCCTCGCAACCACGTCGGTTACTTCGGCCACGACCGACAACACCGCGGCTCCCATCGCCACGACCGTGACGGATGACCGTGGAAGCCTTCTCGGTTGGACTGTCACCGGCTTGACCGACAACAGCCAGCCAGGCTCGGGCGACATGTATGGTCAGACCCAAGTGGACACCGATGGCGACGGAACCGCTGATACGAACCCCGTCATCGACCTCGGTGATCTTGCTGCAGGTGGGCCGCTGGTCTGGACCACGGACAGCCTCACAGCGTTGACGTCTGGTGATCTCACTGACGTCAGCGCAGGAGCCGGCGGATCCGTGAACCCGGCGGAAGCGATTACGATCGCTCAGGCGTTGGTGGGCGCCGGTGGCGGCAGCTACACGTACAACGGAGTGCTCACGCTCACCATCCCGCCGAACACCTACGCGAACACCTATGAGGTGACCATCGTGCAGACGGTCTCGTAACTGCGGAACCTCCGGAAGCGAAGGCGACGAGCGTGGCTTTTGGCAGCCACGCTCGTCGTGTTGTTCTCAGGCAGCGCGTGGGGGCAACAAGGCGAGTTCTCGATCCGGCCAGATCCGGATCGAGATGTTCCGGAGGGGAGACGCAGTTCGTACCTCATCCACGATGTGAGCCCGGGGGACGTTCTCGAAGATCGGGTCGAGGTCGTGAATCTGACGAACGCTCCGATCCAACTCTTGGTGGAGTCCGTCGACGCCACGCTCAATGCGGACGGTGCCTTCGCTCCCGCAGGTCCCGGTACGAGACGTGAGGCTGGGGCTTGGATCGAATTGGAACGGAACTCGCTGGAGATCGCGCCGCTTGGGGCCGAATCAGTCGGGGTGACGATCACTGTTCCGTCCACTGCGCCGGCCGGTGATCACGTTGCCGCCATCGTCGTCCAGCGTGAGGATCCGGATCTGCAGGGCAACGTGCGCGTCGTCAACCGCGTGGGCGTGCGTGTCTACCTGACGGTCGGTGGGGGTGGCCCGCTCAGTAGAGACTTCTCGATCGCAGGTTTCCGGTGGGCTGGCACCCCTACGGATCTCCAGTTCGAGGTTGAGATCGTCAATACGGGACAACTGCTCGTCGAACCTGCGGGGACGATCGAGGTCTCTCGCGACGGTACGACGGTGTTGCGGCACGAGATGCCAGTACTCGGAGGAGTTCCGCGACAGGAATCGCGCAGGCTCATGATCTCTCTGCCAGGAGAACTCGCCGGTGGTACGTACGTGACCGATGTGGACTTGCAGACCTGGCAGGGGGACGCGGAAGACTCGGCTCAGACCAGCTTTGTTCTCGATGCGGATTCCTTGGCGGGTGCCAGCGAAGGGGAGGCCGATCCCTTTGCGGGCCGCGGGCCTTGGCTGTCCGGGGCGCTCCTGACGTTCATGATCACGTTCTTGATCGTGGGGTTCTTCGCTCTGCCGCTGCTGCGTCGGAAACGAGAACAGGACGAGGATGCGGCCGCCGTGACCGAGGCGGACTGACCGCCGCGCGACCACCAAGGACGCGGCGCCTCTACTGGGCGCTCTCCGCCCGAGTCTGTGCGGGGGGGCCGTCCAGAGCTACGGGCCAGCATGGCGAACGCCCCGCGACCTTGCGCCGCGGGGCGTTCTTTGGGGGCCTTCTTCGTCAGGCGGGCACCGCGTCCACCTGATCGCATCCAGCCGTGCACCGGACCCGCGCGGGCGTGAAACCCAGACGTCCTTCGTGCTCGACGCATGCCCACCCGAAGACGCGTTGATCCGCCCCGCACTCGGGACA
>JAWVZB010000060.1:0-19774 GCA_033722375.1 Nitriliruptorales bacterium
GAAGGTCGAGGCCGACGACTGGATGCCCGACGAGTACCGCAAGGCCAACATCAAGTTCATCCACATGCACGCGAACTCGGAGCTCATGGGGGCGCTGCCCGAGCGGGAGTGGATCGCGCGCGCCCCGACCCTGCGCCGCAAACGGTCGCTGGCCGCCAAGGTCCAGGACGAGGTCGGCCACGCCCACCTCATCTACCGGGTGGCGGAGACCCTCGGCAAGCCCCGCCAGGAGATGTACGAAGAGCTGATCTACGGCAAGTCCAAGTTCCACAACGTCTTCCACTACCCGACGTTCTCGTGGGGCGACGTCGCCTGCATCGGGTTCCTCGTCGACGGAGCGGCGATCGTCACCCAGAAGGCCCTGCTCGACACCTCCTACGCGCCCTACCTCCGTGTGATGCGGCGCGTCGTCGCCGAGGAGTCGCTCCACTACCGGCACGGCGAGGACATCATGCTGGCGCTCGCCAGCGGCACCGACGAGCAGTTCGAGATGCTCCAGGAGGCAGTCAACCGCTGGTGGGAGCCGGTGTTGCACTTCTTCGGGACGAACATCCCCGCCGAGGAGGACCCCGGCCTCCACTGGGGCATCAAGACCCAGACCAACGAGGAGTCCCGCCAGCAGTGGATGACGACCTACATCCCGAAGCTGTGGGACATGGGCATCGACCTGCCTGACGACGAGCTGCGCTACGACCCGCAGGAGAAGGTGTGGAAGTACACCGAACCCGACTGGGACAAGCTGATGCAGCTCGTCAAGGGCGAGCCCAGCGAGGCCACCGCGACGCGGCTGCACTGGCGCCGGCTCATGTGGGAGCACCACGACTGGGTCCACCAGATCGTCACCGGTGACGCACCGCCCACGGCCGCAGCCGCGTGAACGGGCACCCGACCAGGACCGACCAGGAGGCACGCCGATGAGCACCTACGAGGTCGTCGGCCGACGCAAGTGGGAGGACAACCTCGAGCACGTCGGCACGATCCACGCCCCCGACCACGACAGTGCGCTGCTGCTGGCCCGCGAGACCCACTTCCGCCACGGCGAGGGCGTCGAGTACGCGGTGGTCCGCTCGGACCACCTGCACCGTCTCGACGACCCGTCGATGCTCGAGCACACGGTCGACATGAGCTACCGCCTCCAGCGCGGCTACTCGGGGTTCCGCGAGAAGCGCGAGAAAGCCCGGGACGCCGCCGAGAACCGTGGTCGTGGTCACCTCCGTGACAAGCCGGTGCCCGGTAGCGCAGGAGGGCAGCGATCGTGAGCACCGACAGCCCCACCCGCGCAGACGAGGTCGAGCTGCCCGACCTCGACGACCTCCGCACCGCCCTCGTCCTCACGCTCGCCGACGACGAGCTCGTCACCGGCCACCGCCACAGCCACTGGACCGGTGTGGCCCCGTCACTCGAGGAGGACCTCGCCTTCTCCACGATCGCCCAGGACGAGATCAACCACGCCGACGTCTGGTACCAGCTGTTGGTCGACGACAACGGCGACCGGGCGGCGATCGACGAGCTCGGGCTCGGCCGCCGACCCGACCAGTACCGGCACGCGGTGCTGTGTGAACGGCCCCCGGGCGACTTCGCCTACACGCTGGCCCGGCACTGGTGCTACGACCACTTCGACGACATCCGCCTCGACGTCCTGACCGGATCGGACGACAAGGAGATCGCCGCGGTCGCCACCAAGCTGCGGCACGAGGAGCGCTACCACCTCGAGCACGCGGACCACTGGTTCCGGCGCCTGGTGCGGGGCGGCGACGAAGCTCGCGAACGGCTGGGGGAAGCGATCCAGGAGGTCCTGCCCGAGGCCCTCTGGCTGTTCGAGCCCCTCCCCCACGAGGATTCGATGATCGCCGAGGGGCTGCTGCCCGCCTACACCGGGGCGCAGCTCGTCCGCTGGCTCGAGACGATCGCGCCGGCGCTCGAGGAGGCCGGCTTCGGTGATGCCCTTCCGACCGACCTCACCGATTGGGACCGGGAGGACTGGCAGGTACCCGAGGGCACGTTCTCCGAGCAGCGCGGCCGCTACGGCAACCACACCGATGACTTCGTCGAGGACGTCTGGCCCGAGATGACGGCCCTGTACCGCGAGCACCCGGGAGCATCCTGGTGAAGACCGACCTGATCCCCTCCGTCGACGAGGTCCGCGCCGCAGTGGCCGCGGTCCCCGACCCCGAGCTCCCGCCCGTGACCGTCGGCATGCTCGGGATGATCCACGACGTCCGGGTGGACGGCGGCGCCGTGGAGATCGAGCTGCTGCCCACCTTCTCCGGCTGCCCCGCCACCGAGATGATCGAGCGCGACGTCCGCGACGCCGTGGCCGGCATCGCCGGTGTCGAAGACGTCGCGATCCGGTTCCGCTTCGACCCGCCCTGGACCGCCGACCGCATCACCGACGAGGGCCACGAGCGACTCCGCTCGTTCGGGATCGCGCCACCCACCGGGTCGGGGGCGGTCTCGGACGTGAAGGCGGGGGGCCGTCGGTCGCTACCCGTGATGGCGAGCCGCCCCGAGCGGGGTGCCGACGACCCGCGTCCGTGCCCGTACTGCGGGTCCGAGCAGACCGCGCAGGAATCGCCGTTCGGTCCCACCCCGTGCCGGGACATCCGCTTCTGCGACTCGTGCAATCAACCGTTCGAGGCGTTCAAGAACCTCTAGGCGACTGGTGCCCAACACATGTTGCTGTCTGGGCGGCCGATGTCGCACATGCCTGCGTTGGCTTCGTCGTCCGTAGCTCCTCGCTACGACCTCCTCAGCCGCCTTGACCTGCACGACATCGTCTCGCTCAGAGCACCAACGGCGTTCGGCACCAGCCACCTAGGAGCCGCTCCGCGAAACGCGGGACGGCGAACCTCGGACCCACTAGGGTCCACCCGATCGTTGGGGCGTGCGCCCGCAGACGGGTGTGGGCGACTCGAGAGAACAGGGGATGGAATGACATCGATCGATGACGCCGCATGGAACGGACTCGGCGAGCGAATCCGCGGGGCGGTGCTGCGCGCCGGAGACGAGGGCTACGACACGGCCCGCGCGATGTGGAACGGCACGAACGACAAGCACCCTGCCGCCGTCGTGCAACCAACGGGAGCGGCAGACGTCATCGCCTGTCTGCACTTCGTGCGTGAGCACGGGCTGCCCGTGTCCGTGAAGGGTGGCGGGCATGGCGGAGCGGGCAAAGCGGTGGTCGACGACGGCCTCGTGATCGACCTCGACCGGATGCGGAGCGTCTCGGTCGACCCAGAGCGGCGCATCGCAGTGGTCCAAGGCGGGGCCCGACTGGGTGACATGGACCACGAGACCCAGGCCTTCGGGCTCGCCACCACGGGCGGCATCGACTCCCGCACCGGCGTGGCTGGCCTCACGCTCGGCGGGGGGCTGGGCTACCTCGCACGCAAGTACGGCCTCGCGCTCGACAACGTCATCGGCTACGACGTCGTCACCGCGGACGGCGAGTTGGTCCACGCGAGCGGAGAGCGCAACGAGGACCTCTACTGGGCCCTGCGGGGTGGCGGCGGCAACTTCGGCGTCGTCACGGCGTTCCACTTCCAACTGCACGAGGTGGGCCCCGAGATCACCGTCGCGCAGAACTACCAGCCGTTCTCGGCAGCCAAGGAGGCGCTCGCCTTCTACCGCGACTTCATGGAGCAAGCCCCGGACGAGGTGAACTGCCTGCCGCTCATCATGCGCGTGCCCCCTGCAGAACCCTTCCCCGAGGAGTACCACGGCGACGTCTGTGTGGCCCTGGTCGTGACACACTGCGGCGAACTCGAGGAAGGCAGGGAGGCCCTCCAGCCCGTCGTCGAGTTCGGCGACCCGATCCTGGCCTTCGCCGACGCCATGCCGTACACGGCGCTCCAGGCGGCGTTCGACGAAGGCGCTCCCGACGGTGCGCGCTACTACGGGAAGTCACAGTTCCTCTCCGAGCTGCCGGACGAGGCCATCGATGCGATCCTCGCGCACGTGGACCCCTTGCCGGGCCCCATGACGATGATCTTCTTCGAGACCATGGGCGGCGCGATCAACCGGGTCGCCCCGGATGCGACCGCGTTCCCCCATCGCGATGCTGCGTACAACTTCACCCCGTTCGGCGGCTGGGAGGACCCCTCGCAGGACGACGAGATCAAGCAGTGGGCCCGGGACCTGTACGAGGTGGTCCAGCCATGGTCGACGGGTGGCGTCTACCTGAACTACCTCGAGGGAGACGAAACCGAACGTGCGGACGAGGCGTGGAAGGGTCACCGGGACCGCCTCGCCGAGATCAAGCAGCGGTGGGACCCTGACGGGATCTTCCACGGAGCGGCGAGCATCCGGACGGGCTGACGTGGTGGTGGGGCGCAGCTAGCGTCCCGCCCCGCATCCGGCGAGTGGCATAGAGCACCGTGAGCATCTTCCTGGCGTTGACCGCCGCCGTCTCCTGGGGCACCTCCGACTTCCTGGGGGGGCTGGCGGGGCGCAGGGCCGGCGACGACTCCGTCTTGAGCATCCTCTTCGTGACCCAGGCGATGGGGTTCGTGCCGACGCTCATCGCTGCGCTGCTCGTGGCCGGCGAGGTCACGTCGGGCGACGTGCTGATCGGGGCTGTCGCTGGGCTCGTGGGGATGGCCGGGGTCGCTGCGCTGTACCGGGGTCTGCGGATCGGGAAGATGGGGGTCGTCGCCCCGATCACGGGGGCGGTCGCGGCCGCGATCCCCGTCGTCGCGAGCGTCGTGCAGGGCGAGATCCCGTCCGTGCTGACGTGGGCCGGCATCGCGCTGGCGCTGCTCGCGATCGTGCTGGTCTCCGCAGATCGGACGACATCGGAGGAGCCCGCTACCGGGAACATGCCTCCCGGACTCGCCGAGGCGATCGGCGCCGGCCTGGGGTTCGGGCTCATCTTCCTGCTGCTCGACCTGACGACGCCCGGAAGCGGCCTGTGGCCCCTGATCGTGCTGCGGGGGATCGGCACCGTGCTGGTCGCGCTCGCAGCCGTCGTGGTCGGGCAGCGCCTCACCGCACCGGTGGGCACGGGGCGGACCCTGGTGGGTGTCGCCCTGTTCGACTCGCTCGCGACGATCACCTACCTCTTCGCGACCCGGGAGGGACTGCTCGCGGTCGTGGCGGTCATCGCCTCGCTCTACCCGGTGGCGACGGTGGTGTGGGCACGGGTAGCCATCGACGAGCAGCTCGCCCGCCACCAACAGGGCGGGCTGGTCCTCGCGTTGGGTGCGGTCGCCCTGATCGGCCTCGGCTGACCGGTCAGCCGGCGGCGCGATCCTCTGCCAGACGGGCGAGGTTGTCGAGACTGCGGCCGAAGAGCCTCTCGGTGAACGGCTTCACGAACGTCTTGGCGCCCCAACGGCCGAACGCCCCGAGCGGCGGGTCGATCCATTCGTGCCACACGACCCGGGTCCGCTGCTCCCCGAGCTCCTGAAGCTCGAACGCGCCCCGCCCGGTGATCACCTTGCCGAGGTGCTCGACCTCGAGCCACTCGGGCTCGCGCCACTCGGTGACCCGCATGATGTCGAGCACGGTCACCCCCAGGAGGTTCGTGGGCACGTGGATCGTGACCCCCCGCCCCGAGCGCTGTTCGGAGACGACCTCCACGGACTTCGCGTCGACCATCCAGTCGGACTGGGTCTCCCAGTCGACGAGCTGGTCCCACACCGTCTGTCGGGGCGCGTCGACCTCGACGGACACGGACAGTTCCATCACGGCTCCCACCGATAGGCTCGGATGACGCGCCGGTCCCGGCGGGCCAGCACCTCACCGCCGTTCCGAGACGTTACTCAGCCACATCCCACCAGACCCATCCACACCCCAGGAGGCGACGATGTTCGCCGAGATCAACGGCAACAAGATCCACTACACGAGCTACGGCGAGGGGCCACCCGTCGTGTTCGTCCACGGCCTCGGTGGCGTCGCAAACGCGTGGCACGGCGTCATGCAGGCCATGAAGCAGCACCACCACTGCGTCGCCATCGACCTGCGTGGCCACGGACAGAGCCCCAACGAGGGCAAGATCTCGGTCCAGTCATGGGCCGAGGACGTCGTGGGGCTCATCCGACACCTCAGCCTTCCGACGGCGTCGCTGGTCGGCCACTCGCTCGGAACACTGGTGGTGCAGCAGGCGGCCCTCAACGAGCCCGACCTCAGCGACGCACTCGTGCTCGTCGGTGGGATCAGCTACTTCCAGCCCGACACGGCCGACGCCTACCGCGAGCGCGCGGACCTGGTCGAGAAGGAAGGGCTCGAGCCGCTCGTCGACGACTGGCTGGACGGGGCGGTCTCGCCTCAGTCCCACGCGACGATGGCCGGTGGCGTCGGCCTCCTGCGGGAGATGTTCCTCCGCAACGACCACGAGGGCTACGCCGCCGCCTGTCGCGCGCTGGCCGACGCCCCCAAGATCCGCCGCGACGAGATCGGCCAGCCCACCCTGCTGCTCACTGGCGCGCACGACCGCTCGACGCCACTGGCGATGGCCGAGGAGCTGAAGAAGTCGATCCCCGTGAGCCGCGTCGAGGTGGTCCCCGACGTCGCGCACTGGTGCCAGGTCGAGGCGCCGGGCTACGTCGCCGCTCGCATCCTCGAGTTCCTCACCTGATCGGCGGCCGCCCTCAGGCTCCGGAATGGTCCCGTAGGTCGTCCCCCTGGGAGGGGGAGGCAGGCGACCCCCCGTCGAGGTCCTCCGCCGCAGGTGGAACGATCTCGTGCTCGCGACCACGGCGGCTCGCGACCCGCGCCTCGGCCTGGGAGAGCGCACCCGGTCCGGCTGCCAGGACCAGCTCCTCGTACGCGACCGCAGCAGCGTCCAGCAGGGCGTCGACCTCGGCCGGGTCGTAGCCCTGCCACGCGAACCCGAACCGGGGCTCGCGGAGGTCCGCCGGCGTGGGGAGCAACCACTCCGGGCGGCGGGCCTCACCGCGCGGCACCTCCCCGTCGCGGAGCAGCACCACGACGGTCCCCGCCACGAGGGCGAGCACGATCATGCTCGCCAACGTCCAGACACCCATCGCCACCTCCGGATCAGGAGCGTAGGTCGGTGAGCTCGGCGGAGCCGTTAGCCTCCGGCTCCGCGAGGAGTCCCCGTGTCCGACGTCGAACCCGCCACCTCCCCGTCGCTGCCCGGCGGCGCGATCCTCGCGCTGCGCCGCAGGCGGCTCGACCTGCGACGGCACGTGGGCGTCATGGGCATCGTCAACGCCACCCCGGACTCCTTCTACGACCAGGGCCAGACCTTCGCCGTCGAGGAGGCGGTGCAACGGGCTCGTGCCCTCGTGAGCGAGGGCGCAGAGATCATCGACATCGGCGGGATCAAGGGTGGGCCCGGCCCCGAGGTCGCGGTCGACGAGGAGATCGCTCGCGTCGTGCCGGTCATCGAGGCGTTGCGCCGGCACGATGAGACGACGATCGTCTCCGTCGACACCTGGCGCGCCCCCGTGGCCGAGCGGGTGTTGGAGGTCGGCGCCGACATCATCAACGACGTGACCGGCGGGACCGACGACGAGCTGCTCGGGGTGGTCGGACGGCAGGGAGCTGGGTACGTGGCCATGCATCACGGCGGCGAGCCACGAACCCGCCCCTACCGCCGGGCCTACGACCCCGACGTGACCACCGCGGTGCTCCGCCACCTCCGAAACCTGGTCCGCCGCGCGCAGGACGCGGGCGTGTCGCCGGACCGCATCGTGGTCGATCCCGGACACGACTTCCAGAAGACCACGGCCCACTCGCTCGAGCTGACTCGGCGCCTCGGCGAGCTGCACGTTCTCGGTCATCCGGTGCTCGTGGCCCTGTCGAACAAGGACTTCGTCGGGGAGACCCTCGGCGCCGATCTCGAGGGCCGGGTGGAGGGCAGCATCGCCGCTGCCGTCTACGCCATCCTCCAGGGCGCGCGGATCGTCCGTGTCCACGAGGTCGCCCGCACCGTCGCCGCGGTCGAGATGACCGAGACGCTGCTCGGGTGGAGGCCACCCAGCCACGCCGTGCGCGGGCTCGAGTGACCGTCAGCGGAGGATGGGCGGCAGCTCGTCGAGCTCGGTGATCTCGTAGGTGATGTCGAGACCGAGGCGGTCGTCCTGACCGGCGTGGTTGACCCAGCAGGTGTCGATCCCGTAGGTCACTCCCCCCGCGATGTCCGAGGTCAGGCCATCCCCGATCACGATCGTCTCCTCCCGGTCTGGCTGGCCCATCCGCTCGAACGCGAGATCGAAGAACGCGGGATCCGGCTTCGACACCCCCACCTCGTCGGAGATGACGATCACCTCGGCGAGCTCGTCGAACCCGGTGGCCCGGAGTCGTGGCCACTGCACGTCGGCCAACCCGTTCGTGACGATCGCGATGCGGTGGTCCTCTGCCAGGTCGGCCACGATCTCGCGCGCGCCGTCACGAACGTGGGTCGATGCAGCGAGGTGGCGGATGTAGCGCTCGCTGAGCTCCTCGGGATCGACGTCGATGTCGAGCGTCTCCACGAGTTCGTGGAACCGCTGCGTGCGGATGTGCTTCGCGTCGACCTCGCCGGCTTCGAACTTCCGCCACAGCGCCCGGTTCACGCGTCGGTACACGTCGGCGAGGTCGCCGGTCATGGCGACGTCCGACTCCTCGAGCGACTCCTTCAGCGCGGCCGCTTCCGCGGCGTCGTAGTCGAGCAGCGTCCCGTCGAGGTCGAACAGCAGCCAGGTGTAGGTCATCGCTGATCTCCAACGGTGGCACCGGGGGGTCGGCTCATGCGGCGGGCGGAAGGGTCATGGTGCCCTGGCGACGCTGGACCTCGACCTTGAGACAGCGATCCTCGACGTAGTCCATGCCGGCTTCCTCGGCGATCTGGCGGGCCCGCGCCGACCGCAACCCGAGCTGGTTCCACAGCGCCGGGACACCCCGCTCGGCCGCTTCCTCCGCGATACCCGGCAGGTGCTCCTCGCGACGGAACACGTCGACCAGGTCGATCTCGCCGGGCACTTCTGCCAGGGAGTTGTACGCCTCGGTCCCGAGCGACCCGTCGATGTTGGGGTTGACCGGCACGATCTCGTAGCCGAGACGCTGCAGCACGGACGAGACCTGGTAGCTCGTGCGGTGCGGCTTGTCGGACAGGCCGACCACCGCGATGCGTCGGGCGCGCCCGAGGATGCGCTCGATCGTGTCCTCCATGCTGCCTCCAGGGTGGTGATGACTGCCTCTCACGTGGGGGAACGGCTGGAACGAGTGTCATCATCCCAGCCGGACCCGGTCAGGCAGGCGGGATCATCCCCGGCGGCAGGTCGGTCCGCCCCTCGAGCGGCGACAGCTCGAACTCCTCCTCACCGATGAGGAGGAACTCCACCGGCTCGTCGTCGCGCAGGTGCTGCTCACAGATCTTGGGCACGTCCTCGAGCGTCACGCCGCCGTACCACACGTCGTCCGGGGCGACGTACACCGTCGGCCCCACCATGCACGGCTCCATGCAGCCCGAGGCGACGACCTTGACGTCCACGAGCCCGAGCTGGCCGGTCGTCTCTCGGAAGGCCTCGAAGATGTTCGCCGAGCCCTTCCGGATGCACGACGGTCGAGGGTGCTCCTGCGGGCGTTCGTTGATGCACACGAACACGAACTTCCTGGGTTTCCCCGCACGGGCCACCGGTGGCTCCTCGTCGCTCGCCAACGACCCTATCGGAGCGATTCTCCACACCACGGCGCAGATCCCGTCCCACCCGTCGCGACCTGCACCCCGCGGACCGGGGGCTCACCCGCAGGGTGTGCGCATCCCGGACGTCCACCCCCATCACCGCACGCCCCGTCATACTGTGAGAAGGACACGACCGGAGGCACGACGGTGAGCGAGGACACCTTCCCGATCAAGGGCTACGACGCCATCGAGTACTGGGTCGGCAACGCCAAGCAGGCCGCCCACTACTACCGCACGGCGTTCGGGTTCCGGCTCGTCGGGTACGCCGGCCCCGAGACCGGCGTCCGCGACCGTGCCTCGTACGTGCTCAAGCAGCGCAGCGTCCGGTTCGTGCTGACCTCGGCCGTCACCCCCGACCACGAGATCAACCGCCACCAGTCCGTCCACGGCGACGGCGTCCGCGACGTGGCGTTCCAGGTCCCCGACGCCGAGGAGGCGTTCCAGATCTCGGTCGAGCGGGGCGCCACCCCCTTCCACGAGCCCGAGGTCCGCGAGGACGAGCACGGCAAGGTCGTGGTCGGCGCGATCGAGGCGTACGGGGACACGATCCACTCGTTCGTCCAGCGGGACGACTACTCCGGGGTCTACCTCCCCGGCTACGAGCCGGTCGAGGAGGATCCGATCGCCGAGGAGGTCGGGCTCAGCGGCATCGACCACGTGGTCTGCAACGTCGAGCTCGGCAAGATGGACGAGTGGGCCCGGTTCTACGCCAACATCCTCGGGTTCAGCGAGTTCCGTCACTTCACCGACGAGGAGATCTCGACCGAGTACACGGCGCTCATGTCGAAGGTGCTGTGGGACGGCGTCGGCCGCATCAAGCTGCCGATCAACGAACCCGCCGAGGGCAAGAAGAAGTCCCAGATCGAGGAGTACCTCGAGGCCTACCGCGGCCCTGGCGTGCAGCACATCGCGATCTCCACCGGCGACATCGTCTCGACCGTGGGGCAGCTCCGGGCCAACGGCGTGCAGTTCCTCGAGGTGCCGATGACCTACTACGACGAGGCCAAGGAGCGTGTCGGCGAGGTCGACGAGGCCTGGGACGACCTGGCCGAGCTCGGCATCCTCGTGGACCGCGACGACGAGGGCTACCTGCTCCAGATCTTCACCGAGCCGGTACAGGACCGCCCGACGGTGTTCTACGAGATCATCCAGCGGCACGGTGCCACCGGGTTCGGACTCGGGAACTTCAAGGCGCTGTTCGAAGCGATCGAGCGAGCCCAGGCGAAGCGCGGCAACCTCTGACCGCGGACCAACGAGCCATGCCCGACGAGCCTGACGAGCCCGACCAGAAGGTCGGGCTCGTTCTGTCCGGCGGCGGCGCCAAGGGGGCGTTCGGGGCCGGGGTGATCGCTGCGTTCGAGGACGCCAGCATCGACGTGGACCTGGTGAGCGGCGCGTCGGCGGGCGCGCTGAACGCCGCCGCGGTGGCCACCGGCATCGGTGCCGACGAGCTCATCGGGCTGTGGTCGGAGCTCGAGTCCCGCGATGTCTACCGCGTCCGCAAGGACGTCCACCGGCTGGTGCGGCCGTGGCATCTGATCAGCCGCCCGGACCGGCTCCTCGGACTCGGACACCACACCACGACCGAGCACCTGGCCGAGTCGATCGGCTGGACCTGGCTGCTCGAGACCGGCCCGCTGCGGGAGCTCCTCGTGGACCTGCTCGGCGGAGAGGAGGTGGCGGTCAGGGACGGCTGCGCGATGGTCGTGTCGTGCGTCGACGTCGGCACCGGCGACCCCGTCCGCTTCGCCAACACGGCTCCGCCGGACCATCGTCCAGGCCACCGGTACCGCGCCGGGACGATGACCGTGGATCACCTGGTCGCCAGTGCGGCCATCCCGGGTCTGTTCGAGCCGATCCGCATCGACGGCGACCTGTACTGGGACGGCGGGCTCGTGGCCAACACCCCGCTCAAGGCCCTGATGCCCTACGAGCCGGACATCGTGTACGTGGTCGCGTCCGGGGCCATCGACCGCGATGCCGGCGACCCGGCGAGTCTCGGGGAGGTCGTGGCGCTCGTGGTCGACCACGTGATGCGCTACTCGCTGATCCAGGACGTCGACCACGCCCGAACCGTCAACGAGTTGGTCCGTGCCGACCCCAACGCCTCGTACCACCGCGATGTGGAGATCGTCGTGATCTCCCCCGACCACGCGAGGAGCGGCCTCGGGCAGCTCCTGGACTTCGAGCCGTCGGTCGCGCGGGAGCTGATCGACGCCGGCTACGACATCGCCCGCGACGCGATCCGGAGCGGCGCAGACCGCTGACCGGACCCCCGACGGGAAGCCCCGGCCGTTGCTCGGGCACCTACACTGGTGGGTCGCCTCCGAGGATCTCCGTTGAGCGCCGACGCCGTTCCGCCCCCTCCGCCTGGTTCCAAGCGCCAGGCCATGCTCGCCGAGCAGGAACACGTGGACCTCGTCCACGACCGCGTCGAGGAGCTGCGCCGGACCGCGATGGAGCACGCCGCCCGGATCGAGGCCGACCAGTCCGGCTCGACCCACCAGGCCGTGTACGAGCGCGACGTGACCGCTTACCACCACCTCCGCCGCGTCGAGCGCTACACCTTCGGTGACGAGGAGGCACTGGTCTTCGGCCGTCTGGACGAACAGGACGGCGAGGTGCTGCACATCGGCCGGGTGTCGGTGACCGACGAGCAGCGGGAGGTCCTGCTCGTCGACTGGCGGGCTCCGGCCGCGGCGAAGTTCTATCAGGCCACACCGGCGACCCCGATGGAGGTCGCGCGGCGACGCACCCTGACCTGCCGGGGTCGGCGCCTCGTGGACCTCGACGACGAGATCGTGGACGCCGAGGCTGCGGAACGGCTCGGGCTCGAGGCCGTGACCGGGCGGGGCGCGCTCCTGGCAGCCCTGACCCGCACCCGGACGGGCCGGATGCGCGACATCGTCGCGACGATCCAGGCCGACCAGGACCGCATCATCCGCCGTCCCGCCACCGGCACGTTGATCGTCTCCGGTGGACCCGGGACCGGCAAGACCGTCGTCGCGCTCCACCGGGTCGCCTACCTCCTCTACACCAACCGCGACCGCTACGACCGGCGGGGCGTGCTCGTCGTCGGACCCACCTCGGTCTTCACCCGCTACATCGGCAACGTCCTGCCATCGCTCGGCGAGGAACGCGCGTCGCTGCGCAGCCTCGAGCGGTTCGTGCCCTCGTTGGGGGCGAGCGGCTGGGACCCCCCGGATGTCGCGGCGGTCAAGGGTGCGCTCGACATGGTCGAGGTGTCCCGGCGGATCGTCGGGGCCGCTCTGCCCGCGGTCGACCGCCCCGTGCGGGTCGCCTTCGACGGCATCGAGGTCGAACTCGGGACCGAGGAGGTCGCAGGCGTCCGCGCTCGTGTGTGGGACCGCACCCGCCCGGCTGACGTCGACGGGTTCGGCGGGTACCACGCCCGCCGGGGCGCCCTGCTCGATGCGCTCCTGGACCAGGCCTGGAAGCGGTGGCGCGCCGCCCGCGAAGCCACTCCCCGGGCGGTCCCCGACGAACGGCTCGGCTCGGGGTTCGACGCCACGGTGCGCAGCGATCCGCGACTGCAGGCCGCGGCCGCCCGGCTGTGGCCCGACCTCGACGCCGCCGAGCTGGTCCGCGGGGTCGTCGCCGGCGATCCGCCGGTCGAGCAGCTCGCCGACGGCCTCCTGTCGCCCGACGAGATCCAGCTCCTGTCGCGATCCTGGGGCACCGGCTCGCTCCCGACGATCGACGACGTGGCGATCGCCGACGAGGTCGCCCACGTCCTCGGGCCGGTCACCCAGACGGCTGACGGCGACGAGGACCCCGGCATCCGACTCACCACGGAGGAGAGCGACGTGTGGATCGACCTCCCCGACGTGAACGATCCCGGCTACCGCGACTTCGCCCACGTCGTCGTCGACGAAGCGCAGGATCTGAGCCCGATGCAGTGGCGCATGGTCGCCCGCCACGCCCCGCGCGCCTCCTGGACCGTGGTCGGTGACCTGGCACAACGGTCGCGGATCGCCGAACCCGAGTCGTGGGAGGACATCGCGCGTCTCATCGGCCGCCGGCAGGTCGACGTCGAGGAGCTCACCGTCAATTACCGGACCCCGAGCGAAGTCATGGAGCTCGCACGCGCCGTTCTCGAGGCGGCCGGACACGATCCGAACGCAGCACCCGAGGCGGTCCGCGACACCGGACAGCCACCCCGCCTCATCCGCGACCACGACGTGCTGCGCCACGCCATCGACCAGGCGGTGCGGGCGGGGCGACGCCGCGACGGCGTCATCGCAGTGGTCAGCCCCGAAGCCGACGTCGCCGAGGCGACCGCGAGGCTCGAAGACGTCCTCCAGGAGCAGCCCGAGTCGGTCCGTGCCGACCTGACCGAGCGCATCCATCTGCACGAGCCACGCACCGTGAAGGGCCTCGAGTTCGACGCAGTGGTCGTCGCAGCACCCGACCGCATCGTGGACGAATCAGCGGTCGGGGCGCACCAGCTCTACGTCGTGGTGACCCGGACGACCGACGAGCTGGTGCTCGTCGCCACGCCGGGCGCGGAGTTCCCCGGGCTCCGCCACGTCGTCCAGGACGAACCGGCCCACGCCGACCGCCGCTGATCTCCGTTGCGGGCAGACGCGAGCGATGGGGCTCGATAGTCTCGGAACGACCCGCGACGTGTCGTCGCATCTCCCCGGGGTCGACGGTGTCCGTATGCCATCGGGAGGCGGCGACAGTGACCAACGCGTGGGATCCTCAGAAGTCGAACGACCCGCAGCGGCGCTCCTGGGACGACTACTTCCTCGAGCTCGCCCGGGCCGCCTCGACCCGCGCCACCTGCTCGCGCCGCAAGCACGGGGCGGTGATCGCCAAGGACCGCCGCATCGTGGCGACGGGCTACAACGGTGGTCCGTCGGGCTACCCGCATTGCGAGGACGGCGCCTGTCCGCGCGCGGCATCGACCGCCCCGCAGGGCCACGACTACGACCGCTGCATCGCGATCCACGCCGAGGCCAACGCGCTGCTGTTCTCGAGCCCCGAGGAGCGGGAGGATGCGACCCTCTACTGCACCGGCGCCCCGTGCTTCGGGTGCGCGAAGCTGATCTCCAACAGCGGCATCAGCGAGGTCGTCGCCTCCGGTGGCCGCTACGAGGGCTGGGACGAGGTCCGCGACTACCTGCGGGTCGCGGGTGTCAGAGTTCGCCTGCTCGACGGGCTCGAAGGTCTGCCGGTCCTGGACCTGACCTCCGAGTCCGCCTGAGTCAGTTCACGAACTGCAGGATCAGCCCCACGCCGACCAGGAACGCGAGCAGCCACGCCCCGACCTTCAGCATCGCCGTGATCTCCCCGCCGATCCCGCGGGGCGGGTCTAGCGCGACGAGCCTCCGGCCGCAGTGACAGAGTCCAGGCTCGACGTAGACGTCGTGCCGCTCCGGACAGGCGAAGCGTGGCTCGCCCTCCAGGTCGTACCCGCACCGGTCGCAGGTCTGCTCCCCCCGCACCCGGCGTCGGCGGCACCGCGGGCATTGGCGGGCCTGGACCCGGTCGACGTACACGAATCCGGCCGCGAGGCCCAGGAGTCCCCCGTAGACAGCCGCGGCGACGACGGCTTCGACCACCGAGGCCGATCCGAGCAGCGCGACCGGCAGGAGCACGAGCAACGCGATGCCGATCGGCGTGAGCCCGACCAGTGCCGCTCGGCGACGTTCGTCAGCGGTCAGCGGCTCGCGGCGAAGGAGCGTGGGATCGTCGTCGTCCACGGTCTCCTCCCCGGCGGTCCGCAGGAGCGTACGGCGGCACCGGCCGGTGGCTGTCACATGGGTGACTCGTGGGCTGCGGGGGCGCCTACGCTGCCCCGCAGGGAAGGGAGCAACAGATGCAGATCAGTGCCGAGCGCCAGGGTGCCATCACGGTGCTCACGATGGACGACGGGAACAAGAACGCTCTGAACATCGAGGGGTTCGAGATGCTCGCGGGGGCGTTCGATGACGTCGAGGAGGACGCGTCGGCGATCGTGTTGACGGGGCGCGAGGACATCTTCACCGCCGGCCTCGATCTCAAGTTCATGCAACAGGCATCCGCCGACGAGCTCCACGAACTGCTGGTCGTCTTCGGCGAGACGCTGATGCGCATCTGGCTCGAGCCGAGGCCCACCGTCTGTGCGGCGAACGGCCATGCGATCGCTGCCGGGTCGATGCTCGCCATGGCCTGCGATCACGCGGTCGCGGCGGAAGGTGACTTCCGGTGGGGGCTGACCGAGACGCAGATCGGCTTCCAGCTCCCCCACTTCGGGATCGCGCTGTCCCGTCACAACCTGCGCCAGGACCGGCTCGAGGATCTGCTGCTGCCGGGCGCGATCGTGGGTCCGGTCGATGCGGTCGAGGCCGGCTTCGCCGACGAGCTCGCCCCGCCCGACGAGGTTCTCGACCGCGCGATCGGGCGTGCCACCGAGCTGGGCGAGCTGCCGGCCACCGCCTACGCCGGCACCAAGCGGCGGTTGCGTGGCATGGCAGCCGAGGCGGTCCGGCAGGGACTCGACGACGACATCTCGGTCCTCCTCGAGGCCATGCCCCAGGAGGGCTGATCGCGCTCGAATCGCGGGCTGATGGACACGTCCCGTAGGCTCCTGGCGGGACGCCGGCTGCTGCCGACGAGAGGAACGGCCCGTGGGCGAGGTCCACTGGCGTGAACTGCATCACGAGGTCGTCGAGACCGGGCTCTGCACCGGCTGTGCGGCGTGCGTGATGGCGTGCCCGCAGGACGTGCTGGGCTACACCGACGACTACCTCCCGGTCCAGATCGGCGAGGGCATGGCGTTCGACCAGTGCGCGGTGGGTGACCGCGGCTGTGACGTGTGCACGCGTGCGTGCCCCCGGTTCCGGGCCTGGGAATCGGACCTGGACCAGGAGCTGTTCGGCCGGGAGCGCGAGATCGACGAGGTCTACGGCATCGCCCGTTCGCTGTTGCTGTGTCGCGCCACCGACAAGGCGGTCCACGAGCAGGGCCAGGACGGCGGGCTGGTGTCGACGCTGCTGATCTGGGGCCTCGAGAACGAGAAGATCGACGGGGCGCTGACCTCCCAGATCGTCGACAAGCGCGGCCCGTTCGATTCTGAGCCGTTCCTGGCACGCACCAAGGAGGACGTGCTCGCCACCGCCGGGTCGCGCTACACGTACTCGGCCAACCCGATCGCGATGGCCGAGGCCGACGAGCTCAAGCTCAGTCAGATCGCGCTCGTGGGGATGAGCTGCCAGGCGTCCATCAACGGGACCCTCCCTGCCTACGGGGTCAACAAGTACAAACGCAAGGTCGCGCTGACCATCGGGCTCCTGTGCTCCAAGACCTTCACCTACGAGGGCCAGGAGAAGGTGCTGGCCGAGCACGGCATCGACGTCGCCGACGTCACCAAGGTCAACGTCAAGGGTCGCTACATGGTCTGGACCCGTGACGGCGACTACCACGAGATCCCCCTCAAGGAGCTCCACCCCTACACCCGTCCCGGCTGCAAGCTCTGCCCGGACTTCGCTGCAGAGCACGCCGACATCTCCACCGGCGGGATCGGCAAGGACGACAACTGGACCCTGACGATCGTGCGGACCGAGCGGGGCGAGGAGTGGATGAAGGAGGTCATCGACGCCGGCCTGATCGAGGCCAAGCCCGCCGAGGACGACGACGTCGCCATGAAGCTCCTCGACCGCCTCTCCGCGAAGTCGCGGGAGCGCTGGCCCATCGACGAGCTTCCTCACCCCCACCGGCGTCCGGGCCTGCTCCCCATCGCGACCTGACCGGCGGTCAGCTCGCCCGTTCGTACCGGGTGATCCCACGGGTGCCCGTCACGACCCTGGTTAGCGTGGAACCACGACGATCGGGAGCACAGCGAGGATGGACAAGGACACCCTCTGGAAGGTGGCGGCAGGGCTGGCCAGCGTCGCCGCCGGCCTCGCAGCGCGGAACACCGCCACCAGTCTGTGGCGGCGACGGCGTGGGGTCGACCCTCCGGCGAACCCCGCCGACCCGTCGACGGGCTGGGGCGAGGCGATCGCGTGGACCGTGTTCGTCGGGGCCGCCGTCGGTCTGGCGCGGCTGTTCGCCCGTCGGGGCGCCGCCGGGCTGTGGGAGTCGGTGGAGGACGAGCTCCCGCCAGCCCTCCACGAGGTGGATGCGTAGCCGCATGCTGGGCCCGCCCGAGAGGGGGCGGCCCAGGCTGAGCCTTCAGGCGGCAGCCAGCTCGGTCAGCGCGGCACGCAGCTCGCCGACCGGTACCTGATCGCCGATCACGCCGTCCCCGTGCACGTACTCGGGTTCGACCGTGACCTCTGCGTTGACGAAGGACAGGGCGTCGAGCCACCGCTCGAGGCGATCGCCCCGCAGGGCGATGGGCTCGTAGCTCGTGTCCTCGGCTCTGCTGAGGATGCGCGCGAAGCGCTCCGCGGCATCGCCGCACGGGAAGGCGATCGGCTGACCGCGGTCACCGGACCGGACCGACCACAGCTCGCCCCCCTCCCGGATCGCGAGTACCGCCCGCCAGGTCGTCGGGTGCACGTTCATCGTGGGGTCTCCCTGTGTCGTTCACAGGGCACAACGACCGAGCAGCCGATCAGTTACGCAGCGTCAGCATCGACGACGCAGCGTCGCGCTCGGAGGAGTACTGGCCTTCGGCCGGCTGCGGGTCTTCAGACCCCGGATTCGGGGATCTCGTAGGCGGCGACCTTCGGGTGGTCGAGTGGTGCCACCCCCACCTCGGCCGCCCCGCCAGGGGAGCCGAGCCCGGTGACGTCCTCTTCGAAGAACTCGGCGTTGACGGCGGTGAACTCGGACCACTCGTCGGGGACGTCATCGGCGTAGAAGATCGCCTCGACCGGACAGGCTGGCTCGCACGCGGCGCAGTCGATGCACTCGGTGGGGTGGATGTAGAGCATCCGCTCCCCCTCGTAGATGCAGTCGACAGGGCACTCCTCGACGCACGCACGGTCCTTGACGTCCATGCATGGCTCAGCGATCACGTAGGTCACAGGTCAAGCTCCTCGAGCACCGCGGGAAGCGAAGGGTACCGACGCCCGGTGGTCAGGCGTCCCACTCGGCGACCTTGGGATGGTCGATGTCGACCGCCCCGACCGTGGCCGCGCCGCCGGGAGATCCGAGGCCCGAGATGTCGTCGTTGAACCAGTCCACGTTGATGGCGTAGAACTCGGACCACTCGTCCGGGACGTCGTCCTCGTAGAAGATCGCCTCGACGGGACAGACCGGTTCGCACGCGCCGCAGTCGATGCACTCCTCGGGGTGGATGTAGAGCATCCGGGGACCCTCGTAGATGCAGTCGACGGGGCACTCCTCGACGCAGGCCTTGTCCTTCACGTCGATGCAGGGCTCGGCGATCACGTACGTCATCCGGCTGGACCTCCTGTCTGACTGTCTGGCCGCTGCCGCACACGGTACGCCGTCGCAGGCCGATCGGCATAGTCGAGCCGTGGCGCTGGGTCATCGTGGCCGAACGGGGACACCGTGTCAGGCGGCGACTTCGCGCGTGAAGACCATCTGAACGACGGTCGCGGACCGCAGCCACGGCTGGAACCGGTCCTTGCCGGGCGGGTCGTACTTGTCGTGGAAGGCCTGGAGGGCGTCCTCACGCTCGTCGTCGTCGAGGGAGAGGAACGAGGCGCGCCCGAGCCAGGAACGTCCCCCGACCCGGACCACCCCCTGTTCCTCGGCCTGGAGGTTGAGACACCACTGGGTGAGCCCGCCCGACCCACTCATCAGGTAGACCCCGCCCTCGGTCGGGATGAACCACAGCTCGGCGGTGTGGCGCCGACCGGTGACACGGCCCTGTGTGGTCAGGTAGCAGTAGCGCTCGTCGTGGAGATAGTCGGGAAGATCGGTCATCGTCGCTCGTCGGCGGTCGTCGGCGGTCGGTGGCGGGCTCGGGACAGCGGGATCAGTCGGGGGCTTCACCGAGACGGTGGAGCATGAGCCGGTTGGTACCACCGTGGCCCCCCGGGATGCCAGACACGATCACGACCGTGTCGCCACGCTGTCCGTAGCCGTTGGTCAGACAGACCTCCTCGGCCGCGAGGGTCAGCGCCCGGGAGTGGTCCTTCTCGGGGACCAGCGCCCCGTCGGTGCCCCACCTGAGGGCCAGGCGGCGAACGGTCGCCTCGGACGGCGTCAGCCCGACGA
>JAWVZB010000061.1:0-19334 GCA_033722375.1 Nitriliruptorales bacterium
CCTTCATCCAGCTCCAGGCCCCCGAGCAGCCGCCGGAGCAGCTCCGCCGTGGCGCCGACGTCGAGCGATTCGAGTTCGACCGCGGTGTGACGGTCGGCGTGCTCGTGCGCGGCGGTCTCGACCAGGCGCCACGCGGGGTCCTCCTGGTTCGGCCGCATGACGAGCAACAGCACGAGCGGCTCCGTGGCGGTGAGGTCCATGAGCCGCTCGATGAGCGCGAGCGACAGGGTGTCCGCCCAGTGGAGGTCGTCGAGGACCAGCACCAGCGGCCGCCGTCGGGCTGCTGCGGTCAGATAGTCAGCCACGGCCTGGGTGGTGCGCTGATGCAGGATCGGGGTGTCGAGCGAGTCGATCAGCGTCCGTTGGTCGTCGGGCAGCGCCCCGCCCGCGAGGTGCGTGAGGAGACCGGCGAGGTCGCGGTCCTCGGCACCGGTGGCTGCCGCCACCGCACGAGCGACCTCGCCGAAGCAGTCGTCCTGCCGGTCGGCGTCGTCCCACCAGCGGCAGAGCAACCCGACGAACGCGGCGTGCGGGACGCTGCGTTCATAGGCCTCGGCGCGGCCCTGGAGCCAGCCGATCCTCCCGTCCTGACTCCAGGTGCTGGCGACGCCCGCGGTGTCGCCCGCGCGGGCTCGCAACGCCGTGAGGAGTCTCGATTTACCGATACCGGCCTCGCCGACGATCGTGCCGACACCGCCGCTGCCCTGCCGGACACGCTGGACCATGCCCTCGAGCTCGTCGAGCTCGCGTCGGCGTCCGACGAGCTCGCCCCCGGCCTGGGGGTCCGACCTGGCGTCCGAGACCCCGACGACCCGGTGGGCGATGACGGGGTCGCGCTTGCCCTTGACCTCGACCGGGCCGATGCGCTCGACCTCGAACGGATCACCCAGGAGGGCGGCGGTGTCGGCGGTCACCCGCACCGTGCCCGGCTGGGCGGTCTGCTCCATCCGCGCGGCCACGTTGATGGCGTCGCCCAGCGCGGTGTACTCCACCCGCAGATCCGAACCCACCTCGCCGACGACGACCAGGCCGGTGTTGATCCCCACCCGTACCGCGATGGGGATGCCGTAGCGCGCCTCGATCTCCTCGCGGTACGGCGCGATCCCGGCGAGGATGTCGAGTCCGGCCCGCGCCGCCCGCTCGGGGTCGTCTTCGTGGGCGAGCGGGGCGCCGAAGAACGCGAGGATCGCGTCACCCTGGAGCCGCGCCAGGGTCCCCTCGTAGCGGTAGACCGGCTCGATCAGCCGCCCGAAGGCACCGTTGACGATCTCGGCCCATTCCTCGGGGTCGAGTCGCTCGGCGGCGGCGGTCGATCCCTCGAGGTCGGCGAACAGCATGGTGACCGTGCGCCGCTCTCCGCGCATCGCGTGTCCGGCTTGGGCGGCCCGGATGCGCTCGAGCAGCGCTTCGGGCACGTAGCGGGTGAGATCGTCGACCGCGGTCGGTGGCGGTGCCCCCCCGGAGAGTGCCGTGCCGCACTGGTTGCAGAAGTTCGCGTCGGCTGCGTTGGCGTGTCCGCAGCTGGGGCACTGCATGGGCGACCTCGATGGTGCGCGTCTCGACTCTAACCCACGACCTTCACGAACGGGACACCGGCACGTATCGTGTTCGTGACCGGGAGCCCCCTCATGCACGTAGACCACGTCGCCATCGTCGTCGAGGATCTCGAGCAGGCCGTCGAGGCCTACGAGGCCATCGGCCTGGTCCGCTACCAGATCTACGACGACATCGTCGAGGAGTACCCGGGTGAGGAGGAGCTCCACTACCGCGCCTGCGCCGTGATGGAGACCCGCGAGTCGGACTTCCACCTCTGGCTGATGGAGCCCAAGGGCGAGGGCACAGGGCTGCACCGGTTCCTCGAGCGGCGAGGACCGGGCCTCCACCACATCGGGATCGACGGTCCGCTGGACGGTCTGCCGGAGAAGCTCGCAGCGGCCGGCATCGAGTTCATCCGACCGATCAGTGACTTCGGGAAGGAGGGTCGTCGCGGGCTCCTCCATCCGCACTCGATGCAGCGGACCCTCGTCGAGGTGACCGAACTCCCGGACCACGGGTAGTTCGGCCATGACCGACACCGCCCTCGCCACGTGCCGGAGCTGTGGCACCGAGAACCCCGCGGTCGCCCGGTTCTGCATGAGCTGTGGCGGTTCGCTCGAGGTCCCGTGTGCGAACTGCGGCACGGAGCTGCCCCCCGCCGCCAGCTTCTGCTTTGCCTGCGGCCACGAGATCGAGGCCGGCTCCACCGCCGCGGAGCCCGGCCGTAGCACCCAGGACGTCACGGACAGCATCGCCGCGCAACTGGCCGAGGTCACCGCGGGAGCCGGGGAGCGTCGCACGGTCACGATGCTCTTCTGCGACGTCAAGGACTCGACCGCCACGGCGGAGAAGCTCGACCCGGAAGCCTGGACCGTCATCATGCACGAGACCATGGCGTGCTTCACCGGCGCGGTCGAGCGCTACGGCGGGACGGTCGCGCGGCTGCTCGGCGACGCCGTCCTCGCTTACTTCGGCGCCCCCGAGGCTCACGAGGACGACCCGCAGCGGGCGTTGCTGGCGGCTCTGACCATCCGCGATGACACCCGCGACCTGTGCCAGCGCGTCCGCGACGAGCACGGCACCGACTTCGACGTCCGGATCGGCATCAACACCGGGCTGGTGGTGGTCGGCGAGGTCGGCTCCGACACCTACGGCGAATACGCCGCGCTCGGGGACGCCGCCAACGTCGCCGCGAGGATGGAGCAGACCGCCGAGCCCGGCACGATCCGGATCGCCGAACCCACCTACAAGCTGATCGCCCCGCTCTTCGAGGTCGAGGCGGTCGGGTCGATCGAGGTCAAGGGACGGTCCGAGCCGATCGCCGCCTACGAGGTGCTCGCCGCCCTCGGCACCCCTGGACAGGTTCGGGGCGTGGAGGGGCTCAGCGCCCCGCTGGTGGGTCGCGCGGACGAGCTCGCGGAGCTCGAGGGCGCCCTGAGAGCGGTCCGCGGCGGGGCGGGCCGGATCGTGTCGCTGGTGGCCGAGGCGGGCTTGGGAAAGTCGCGGTTGGCCGCCGAGCTCCGTCGTGAGGCGTCCGACGACGACGGGCTGGAGTGGATCTCGGGGCAGTGCCACTCGTACGACGACGCCACCCCCTACGCCCCGTTCGTATCGGCGCTCCACGACTGCTTCGGCCTGGATGTGGCCACGCCACCGCGCGACCGGGCGGGCGCCCTCATCGAAGCCGCGACGGACCTGATGGGGCAGGAGCATCGCGACCACGCGGTGTACCTGTGCAGCATGCTCGGGCTCCCGGTCCCGGCGGACGACAGAGAAGCGGTCGCGTTCCTCGACCCGGCCACTCTGCGCGGGCGCATCTTCGACGCGGTCTCCGCGCTGGTTGGGGCGCTCGCCGCCCGTGGGACCGTCGTGCTCGAGCTCGAGGACCTCCACTGGGCCGACGCCACGTCGATCGAACTGCTCGAGCATCTGCTCCCCGTCACCGAGCGCCACGGGGTGCTCCTGCTCCTGCTGTTCCGACCCCGGCGCGACGAACCGTCGTGGCGGGTGCACGAGGTGGCCGCCAGGGACCACGCCCACCGCTACGTCCCGGTCGAGCTGCACCCGCTCCCGGACGACGACGCCCGGGAACTCGTCGGTCACCTGCTCCGCGTCGAAGGGTTGTCGCCCCGCGTTCGCGAGACCATCCTCCGCAAGTCGGAGGGCAATCCCTTCTTCGTCGAAGAGGTGATCCGCTCGCTCCTCGACGCCGGGATCATCGTCCGCGAGAACGATCGGTTCATCGCCACCGAGGACGTCGACGACATCTCGGTCCCCGACACCCTCGCTGCCGTGCTGGCCACGAGGCTCGATCGGCTCGATGCCCCGGTTCGGAAGGTGGTCCAGACAGCGTCGGTCCTGGGACGGGACTTCTCGCTCGGCACGCTCGCGGCGCTGGTCGACCCCGGAGTCGACCTCGACGTCGTCGTCGCCGACCTCTTGCGCCGCGAGTTGCTGGTGGAGGCCGATAGCGGGGATCGGGACCGCACCCTGCGCTTCAAGCACGCGCTGACCCGCGACACGGCTTACGGGACGCTGCTCCTGTCCGTTCGGCGCGACCTCCACCGCATCGTCGGGAAGCTGATCGAGGAGCGCGACCCCGACCGGGTCTTCGACCTCTCCCGGCACTTCGACGAGGCCGATGAACCGATGAAGGCGGTGCCATACCTGGTCGCAGCCGGGGAGAAGGCCTTCGGTGCCTTCTCGCGCGAGGACGCGGTCAGCTTCTTCCGGCGTGCGCTCGAGCTCTGGGACGACACCCACGACATCGCGTTCGCGAGGCGCGCCTACGAGGGACTCGGCAACGCCCTCTTCTACCTGGGCCGCCCGGCAGACGCGGTGGCGACCTTCGAGGAGATGCTCGACTTCGCCCGCGAGCACGGTGACGCGGCAGCCGAGGTGTCTGCGCTCAACAAGGCCGGTTTCGCAGCGCTCGCGGGGCTCGGCGCCGTGGATCGTGCCGAGGAGCTCATGCTCGCCGCGAAGGAGCTCGCCGAGCGGGAGGATCTCCAGACGGGGGTCGCGGAGTTCCACGTCGGCTATTGCTTCCTGAACGTGTCGCAGGGTCGTCTGGACCGCGCTGAGCGCTACCTCGGGGAGGCGGCGGAGGTGTGCTTCTCGCTGGACGCGCACCACCGCAACTTCGGGCTCGTGCACTTCGCCAACGCCCTGATCTACCAGACCCGGTTGGACGAGGCCCGGGAGGCGCTCGCCCGCGCCCGCGAGCAGGCCGAGCTGGACGGTGACCTCGAGCACCTCGCGGAGGCCATGGCCGGTGACGCGATGGTCGACTTCGTGTGCGGCGATCCGGTCACCGCAGGACAGAAGCTGCAGGAGCCGCTCGAGCTCGGGGCCAGGATCGGAGCGATCCGAGGGCTCACGATGACCGCCTGGGTGGCCGGCAGCGCCGCGCTGAGCCGTGGCGAGCTGGATCTGGCTCGCGAGCACTTCCACACCGCAGTGGCCAAGGGCACGGCGTCGGGCAACACCGGGCCGGCAGCGGCCTCGTTGGTCGGCCTCGGCACCATCGAGCAGCTCGTCCACGGGCCCGATGCGAGCTCGGTGGAGGAGTACTTCGACCAGGCGAGAGAGCTCCACACCACCCCGATCGCGCGGGCGTCGACCGCCGCGATCTTCTCCCAGATGGGGTTCGACCACCTCCTGGCAGGCAAGCTCGACGCCGCCGAATCGGCGCTCCGGATCGCGGAGGAGGTCCCCTCGGCGACCTCCAAGCTCATGGCGCCCGAGGTCCTGCTCTGCGGGGGTGGGCTGGCGATGGCCCGCGGCGACACCGAGGAGGCCGCGGAGCTCTACGACCGCGCCATGGCGGTGGTCGAGGAGTCCGGCTTGGACCTGTTCCGGCCGCGGGCGCTACTGGGCCAGGCGGTCGTCGCGAGCGTGGAGGGCGATCAGGAGCAGTTCCGCGCCCTGCTCGAGGAAGCCGAGCAGGAGGCCATCGACCGGGTCCTGCGCATCGACGAGCTCGTCATCCAACGCACCGGTGCCGATCTGTACGCCGCGGCCGGACTGGACGCCGCCGCCGCGGAGCTGCGGGAGCATGCGACTGCCACCGTCGCTGACATCGCCGGAGGGCTCGAGGACGCCGGGGAACGACGCGAGTTCCTGCGCACCAACACCGTGACCGGATGAGCGGTGGAACCGTTCCGCTTCCTGTTCATGGCCGACTGCCAGCTCGGTTGTTACGCGACGTTCTCGGGGATGACCGAGGAGGACGTCGCCCGGTTCGCGGCACGCGACATGCAGGTCGAGATCTTCCCTAGGGCCGTAGGCTTCGAGTGGGACGCGCGGCAGTACGAGAAGGCCGTGGCGATGGCGAACGAGCTCGATCCTGCGTTCGTGGTCATGGGCGGCGACATGGTCGACGATCCCGCCAGCACCGAGCAGTACCGCGAGGTGCTGCGGATCACCGCCCGGCTCGACCCACCGATGCAGTGGGTCCCCGGCAACCACGACATCGGTGAGGACGGCGACGTCCCGAGCCCGGACAGCATGGCCCGGTACCGCGAGCGGTTCGGGGCGGACCACTACGCGTTCGCGCACCACGACACGACCCTGATCGTGGTCGACACCGCGGTCTGGGTGCACGCCGAGAAGGTCCCCGACGAGTGGGAGCGTCAGCTCGGCTTCCTGCGGGGCGCGCTCGAGGAGGCAGCGGGGCGTTCGGGGCCGGTGATCGTCTGTGGCCACCACCCGCTGTTCACGACCGATCTCGATGAGCCGGACAGCTACTGGAACGTCCCGGCGGCGCGGCGTGGGCTGCTTCTGGACCTACTCGCCGATCACGACGTCTCGACCTACTTCTGCGGTCACTGGCACCGCAACGGCGGGGGCCGCTACCGAGGGCTCGAGGTGGCCGTCACCGGACCGGTGGGCTACCCGCTCGGCGACGACCCGTCCGGGTTCCGGATCGTCGACGTCGGACCTGATGGGGTGGCGCACAACTACGTTGCCGTGACGTAGCGGCGAGGACACCCATGGCGAAGCCCACGATCCTGGCGGTGGACGACGACCCGCAGGTCCTGTCGGCCGTTCGGGCCGACCTGCGCAGCCGCTACGCCAAGGACTACCGCGTGGTCGCCGCCGACAGCGGGGCGGCCGCACTGGAGTCGGTCGAACAGCTCGCCCTGCGGGGCGATCCCGTTGCGCTGTTCCTGGTCGACCAACGGATGCCCCAGATGTCGGGGACACAGTTCCTGCTGGCCGCCAAGGACCACTTCCCCGACGCGAAGAAGGTCCTGCTGACCGCGTACGCCGACACCGAGGCCGCGATCTCCTCGATCAACGAGGTCGGGCTCGATCACTACCTCATGAAGCCGTGGGATCCGCCGGAGGACTCGCTGTATCCGGTGCTCGACGAGGTGCTCGAGGACTGGTTGGCGAACCGCCCCGCCCCCGCCGATGGCGTGCGGGTCCTCGGCACCCGATGGTCGGCGGACACCCACGACGTCAAGGACTTCCTGGCCCGGAACCAGATCCCCTACCGGTTCCTCGACATCGAACGGGATCCGGACGCCCAGCGCCTGCTGGAGGTCGTGCCGGAGGAGGATCGCACTCTGCCGGTGGTCGTGTTCCCCGAAGGGGACGCGCTGCCGGCCCCGAGCGCGCGCGACCTCGCCACGCGGGTGGGCCTCCAGGTCGAGGCGTCCGCCCCGTTCTACGACCTCACGATCATCGGAGCGGGCCCGGCAGGGCTGGCGGCGGCGGTGTACGGGGCTTCCGAAGGACTGCGGGTGGCGGTGGTCGAGAGCCAAGCCGTCGGTGGTCAGGCGGGTAGCAGCTCCCGGATCGAGAACTACCTCGGGTTCCCTGCCGGTATCAGCGGGGCGGACCTCGCCCGGCGGGCAGCGGCGCAGGCCCGCAAGTTCGGGGCCGAGATCCTCACGGCGGTGGATGCCGTCCGTCTCGAGGTCGAGGGACCCCGCCGGACCATCGAACTGAGCGACGGGTCCAAGGTCGCCTCGCACGCGGTCGTCATCGCGTCGGGCATGACGGTCCGCAAGCTCGACGTCCCTGGCTACGAGCGGCTGACCGGCAGTGGTGTCTACTACGGGGCCACGCTCAGCGAGGCCGCCGCCTACGAGGGCGAGCACGTCTTCGTCGTGGGCGGGGCGAACTCGGCCGGGCAGGGGGCAGTGCTGTTCTCGCGCTACGCGGCCTCGGTGACGATGCTCGTGCGGGGTGACTCGCTCGAGGCCAAGATGTCGCAGTACCTCATCGACCAGATCGCCGACATCGACAACATCGAGGTCCTCCTCCACACCGAGGTCGACGAGGTCCATGGCGAGAGCAGCCTCGAGGAGCTCGTGCTGCGCAACAACGCCGACGACACCACCGAGACCCGCGAGGGGACGGGGCTGTTCATCTTCGCCGGCGCGGTGCCGCACTCCGGCTTCGTCGCCGACGTCGTGGAGTGCACGCCGAAGGGCTTCATCCTCACCGGGCCAGACCTCACCGTGGACGGTCAGCGGCCGCGGGGATGGACCCTCGAGCGGGACCCGTTCCCGTTCGAGACCAACGTTCCCGGCGTGTTCGCCGCCGGTGACGTCCGCGAAGGCGCGGTCCGTCGGGTGGCGTCGGCGGTGGGTCAGGGGTCGATCTGCATCTCTCTCGTCCACCAGTACCTCGGGGCAGCGTGATGGCCGACACCTTCGAGCGGCTCCGCAGCGTGGCCCTGTTCGACGGCCTCGACGACGACGATCTCGAGCGCATCTGTCGTGACGTCTCCGAGGTGCACCTCGAGTCCGGGGAAGTGCTCTTCCACGAGGGCGAGTGGGGCGACCGCGCCTACGTCGTCACCGAGGGCGACGTCGAGATCCTCAAGGCCAGCCAGCGTCGGCAGGTCCTGCTGGCCGTCCGCAAGGCGGGGGAGGTGATCGGGGAGATGGCGCTGCTCCAGCAGGAGCCCCGCAGCGCCACCGTCCGGGCACGGACCGCCGTCGACCTGCTGACGATCCCGAAGGAGGCGCTGGACGAGCTGCTCGATGCGAGCCCCCGCGCGGCACGGGCGATCTTCGAGACCTTCCTCTCCCGACTCAAGGCGACCAACGACCAGCTCAAGCAGAGCGAGCGCATGGCGCAGCTCGGGACGCTGACCGCGGGCGTCGCACACGAGCTCAACAACCCTGCTGCGGCAGTGGGGCGCGCCGCGGATCGTCTCGAGGACGAGCTCGCCTCGTTCACCGAACTCGTGGCGTCGTCGGCGTCGTCGGCGCACGCCGACCTGGTCGGAGATGCCGCAGCTCCGCCGACCGACCCCTTGGCCCGGAGCGACCTCGAGTCGGAGGTGGAGGACTGGCTCGAGCGGCACGGCATCGATGAGCCGTGGGAGCTCGCCGCGGATCTCGTCGACGCCGGGATCGACACCGCCACGCTCGACGGGCTCGACACCGACCGCTCCGGAGCGGAGCTCGCCACGACCCTGCGCCTCGCGGCCGCAGCCACCGCGCTCCGACGCACGGCGCGTGAGATCGCAGACGGGGCGGGGCGGATCTCGGCGATCGTCCGGGCGCTGAAGGGCTACGCCTACCTCGACCAGGCGCCGGTCCAGGACGTCGACGTCCGCCGAGGGCTCGAGGACACCCTCGTGCTGCTCGCCCACAAGACCCGCCACGTGCGCGTCGTGCGCGAGTTCGCCGACGATCTGCCGGCGATCACCGCTCTCGGTACCGAGCTCAACCAGGTGTGGACCAACCTCATCGACAACGCCTGTGATGCCCTCCAGGAGGTCGACGACCGCGTCCCCACCCTCACCCTCCGGGCACGCGAGCGCGACGCCTCAGTGGTGGTCGAGGTCGAGGACAACGGCCCTGGCATCCCCCCGGAGATCCAGGACCAGATCTTCGACGCGTTCTTCACGACCAAGGCCCCCGGCGAGGGCACCGGCCTCGGGCTCCAGATCAGCTACCGCATCGTCGTGCTCGAGCACGGCGGCGACCTCACCGTCGACTCGGAACCCGGGCGCACCACCTTCCGGGTCACCCTGCCCATCGACCAGACCGATCTGCAAGCTGCGACCGAGGAGGACGACATGCCCGTCTCGATCTGTGAGCACCTCGAGGCACCGATGGACGGGGATCGACCGTCCTACGACGAGGGGTGCCCTGACTGCCGCGAAGCCGGTGACACCTGGGTCCACCTGCGGTACTGCAACACGTGCGGGAAGGTCGGCTGCTGCGACGACTCGAAGAACCGCCACGCCCGGCAGCACGCGAACGGGACCGGTCATGTTGTCGTGCGGTCGCTCGAACCCGGCGAGGACTGGGCGTGGTGCTACGAGCACCGCATCGGCGTCGAACTCTGAGTCGATCGGGAAGCATCCTCCGCGCCCCGCGCGGCATGAGGCGTCGTCGCTGGTTCAATCTCCCTGGCCATGGTCGACGGGAGGCTGATGGACTGGCGAGACTGGCGACCACCGGATGTGGTCACCTCTGGCCGTGCCGGTGTGGACGTCACGGTGGGCCTGGTTGCGCTCGTCGTCATCGACATGCTGCTGCGATCCGCCGTTCCGGGCCCGGTGGCCCTGGCCGTGCTCGGGGTGATCGCCCTGGCCGGCGTGGCCGGACATCGCCTGGACTGGGCCGCGATCGCCACGTCCCCACTCGGGACCGCGTTCCCCTACCTGTGGACCACGACGGGGATGATCGGCTGGGCGGTCTACGTCGGGCTGGTCGGACCCTCGGCGGCCCATCGCCTCGTACTCGTGCTGGCGGCCGCGGTCGTTGCCAGCGCTGTCGGCTACCCCCTCCGCGGGCAGCTCGCGATGTACGGGCTCGCGTTCGCGAGCCTCGTGCTCGGCTTCGCCTGGGCCGGGGTGGACGATCTGGGAGCGAGCGTCCTGCTCCAGGCCGGGCTCCTCGGGACCGTGGCGCTCGTCTCGAGCCTCGTCTCGGGCCACCTGCGAGCCGCGCGGCGTCGCGCGGCCCGGTCGCGCGCAGCCGCCGAACGTCGGGCCCAGCTCCTCCAGGCCGTGGCGTCCCTGTCCCAGCTCGACAGCGAGGAGATGATGCAGACCGCAGTGGAGGCGCTGCGCGATCTCGGGTTCGCCGCGGCCGCGGTGAACGTGCTCGACGACGGACGGCTCGTCCCCCACGCACACGTCGGCTTCCCCGACGACCGTCCGCCGGGTGAGCTGCCGCCCGGCGAGGGGGTGGCGGGGCGCACCTTCGCGGCGGGCCGGACCACCGTCATCGAGGACTACCAGGCTGACCCGGATTCCCTGGACCACCGCCCCGAGGTCGGTTCGGTCGTGGCGACGCCGATCCCCGGAGACGGCCGGCCTGCAGGTGTGGTCCTCGGGGTGAGGAGCCAGCGGGGCGCGGTGCCCCCGCTAGCGGTCGAGGTGGTCGAGACGGTCGCCCGTCAGGCCGGGAGGATGCTCGCCAACGCCGAGCGCTACGACGCCGAACAGGCCACCGCCGCCCGGCTCGCCGAACTGAACGAGACGAAGAGCGCGCTGCTCGCCAGCGTGTCTTCCGAGCTGCGTGCCCCGCTCACCATGGTGCAGGGCCTCGGCGAGACGTTGCACCACCGCCCCGATCTCCTCGATGACGACCGGGCGCTGATCGAGCGTCTCAACGCCCACGCGCGAGCACTGTCGGACAAGATCCACGACCTCCTCGACTTCACCCGCCTCCAGTCGGGGCGCTACGAGCTACGAGGTGAGCCGGTCGACCTCGCCGTGTTAGCGCGTGACGCCGCGCCCCCAAGCGTGGAGGTCGAGGCCGTCGGCACGACCATCACGATCGGCGATCGACGGCTCCTGGACCGGGCCATCCGCAACCTCCTCCAGGAGCTGCAGACGGCGTTCGAGCCCCGGAAGGTGCGTGTGGACGGCAGATCGGCCGACGATGCCGTCCACGTATCCATCGGGCTCCGCCGCACCGGGACGCTTCAGGCCAGCGGGGCGATCGGGGTCACCCTGGCGTCGGAGATCCTGGCCACGCACGGCGCTGAGATCGACCTCGACGACGGCGACGGGGAGCAGGTCACCGTCAGCTTCTCGCTCCACGACCTCGTCCCGGCCTCTGCCGTTGGCAACACCGGGGGGAAGGAGTGACACCGAGCCCCGCTGCCATCGGACGCTGGCGTCCCTTCACGCCCCAGGGGCTCGTTCGCACCGTGTTCGCCGGCACGGCCGCGGCTCTTGTCGTGCTGAGCCTCTACGGCGTGATCCAGGGAGCCGGTGCCGGCTACTGGGTGGCGCTGGTGGGCGCCGCGGCGATCTTCCTCTCCGGCCTCGAGGCGTTGCGCCGGAACGCGTCACAGGCGCCCACTGCGGTGTACTACCTCGTGCCGCTCGGAGGTGCCGGGGCGCTCACCGCGTTCCTCCTCGCTGCTGGTCTCGAGCCAGAGCGGTTCGCGATCGCCTACGCGTTGCTCGCGGTGGTCAGCGCGTCGATGTTCCCTCGAACGGGACAGATCGCGATCCACGTCGTCACCGTGGCGGCGTTCGTGGTGGCGCTGCTGTCGACCGGTCATCCGCTCGACGCGACACTGCTTCCCGCCGGGCTCTACCTCGTCGTCGCGTACCTCGCCGCCATCTTCGCGCGTGACCTCCAGGACGCGATCGGCCGTGAAGCGACCGCCACCTCCGAGGTGCGACGCAGAGAGCAGTTGCTGCGAACGACCGCGGACATCCACGACCTCGACATCGAGCAGGCTGCCCAGGCGGCGGTCCAGGCGATGCACCGGCTCGGGTTCGACATCGCCACGTTGGCGGTCGTGATCGCTGACGGGCTCGAGATGGTCCCGCTGGCGAGCGTCGGGCTCGAGGAGGAGATCGGCAGCGAGCCGATCCCGGTCGGCAAGGGGCTCGCCGGCCGCGCCGTGGAGGCCGGGCGGACCCTCGACGTGGCCGACTACCACGCCTTCGACGGCCGACTGCCGGGACGGGCCGCGGTTCACTCCGGCATCGCGGTCCCGATCGCGGTTGACGGTGAATGGGTCGCCGTCCTCCAGGGCGGCCGCCGGACTACTGGCGAGGTCCCGCCGGCCGAGCGAGAGGTCATCGAGGTGATCGCCCACCAGGTCGGACGCGCGATCGAGAACGCCCGCCGCTTCGAGGCGGAGCAGCGAGCGGTCGAGCACCAGCGTCGGCTCGACGCACTCAAGAACGACTTCGTGTCCAACGTCTCGCACGAGCTGCGGACACCGCTGACGGTGATCGAAGGGCTCGGCCACACCGTGGCGAGACGCGTCGATTCGCTCGATAGCGATCAGCGACGGGATCTCCTGGCTCGGATCGTCGGCAACGCCACCCGGCTCGGCGAGATGATCAACGCGATGCTGGACTTCTCTCGCTTCGAGGCCGACGGTGTTCGCCCCGACCTCGCCACGGTCGATCTCGGTGAGCTCGCGGAACTGGCCGCAACGCGGCTCGCGTCGTTGCTCGACGACCGTCCCTTCGAGGTCGAAGTGGAGCCGGCGCCGGTGCATGGCGATGCGAGTCTCCTCGAGCACGTGATCGAGAACCTGCTCGGCAACGCCGCCAAGCACACGCCACGCGGGACGCCGGTGTGGCTCCGCGTGTGGGTGGAGGGCGAGCAGGCCCGCCTGGTGGTCGAGGACGCCGGGCCGGGCATCCCCGAGGACGAGCTGCCGCACGTGACCGAACGGTTCTACCGTGGGGCGGTGTACTCCCGGCGTCCGAGCCCCGGGATGGGGCTCGGACTGGCCCTGGTCCAGCAGATCCTGCTCGGCCACGAGAGCCGCCTCGAGGTGTCGAACCGCGAGGAGGGCGGGGCGCGGTTCGGGTTCCGGCTGCCGCTGGCCCGGGATCAGGCGGCCGGATCCGCGATCAGCTGACCCGCTCCCGTTCGGCCTCCGCCACGCGGCGTTCCTCTCGTGCTTCGGGCTGATCGGGGTGCTTGGTCGGCCACATCTTCTCGATCTCGGCGTTGAGCTCGGCCCCGAGCAGCACCGCGAAGCTCATCACGTACAACCACAAGAGCACGACGAGGGGTGCCGCCAGGGGCCCGAAGATGCTCTCGGACCCCCCGATGGTCCGTGTGGCGTAGAAGCGCAGCAGCGAGCTGCCGAGCAGCCCGATCGTCATGGCCAGGATCGCTCCGGGGAGGTCACGTTTCCACGGCGTCCACCATGGCGCCGCCACGTGGTAGAGCACCGACAAGAGGAGGGTCATCGTGATCGCAGCCAGCGGCCAGTAGGCGATCTCCCAGATCTGGCCGAACAGATCGACGAGCCCGAGCGGCCGCGCGATGAGCTTCCCGAGCTCGGGGCCCGCCACGAGCATGGGCAGCAGCACGATCCCGATGACGATCCCCGCGATCGTGAGCAGCACCCCGTAGACGGCCTGCTTCCAGCCCGGTCGCGTCGCCTCGAGGTCGTAGGCGATGGTGATCGCGATCGTCGTCACCCGCAGCGCCCGGGATGCCGAGATGACCGTGACGACGAACCCGAAGGACAAGAGGGCGGTCTGTGACTGGCTCTGGACCCGGTCGAGGACCGTGTTCAGGTCCTCGGCGGCGTCTCCGGTCAGGAATGCCCGCATCACGATGTCGAGCTGGATCCTGGCTTCCTGGACGAACTCGACGTCGAACACCGTGCCGAGCTGCGCGACCGCGCCGAACACCGTGATGAGCAGCGGTGGCAACGACAGCACCAGGTAGAAGGCCATCTCGGCAGAGAGTCCCGGCACGCGATCCTCGAAGGTGTCGACCGCCATGCGGCCAACGAGCTCGATCGGCGCCCGCAGCGGCGCAGGGCTGCGTTCGACGAGACGGCGGATGGTGGGGTTCACACTCGGAGCGTAGGACCGTGCCGGTCGCAGCCGGTGTGGTGCCTCGCTACCCTCGCCGCGCCGCGGACCTCGGGTCCGCGGTCCCGTTGGAGGCTTCGCCTAGTCTGGCCTATGGCGCGGGATTGCTAATCCCGTTGGGGGTCTTTACCCCCTCGAGGGTTCGAATCCCTCAGCCTCCGCGGCAAGCGCTGGTAGCTCAGTCCGGATAGAGCACCTGACTACGGATCAGGCGGCCGGGGGTTCGAATCCCTCCCAGCGCGCAACACCAGAACAGCAGATTGAGCAGCATATCTGCTCGAATTCGGCACTTTCTCCGTTGCGATCCTGGGTGTCGCGCAATCGGCCTCATGCCAAATCGTGACAAATCACAGGGACGGTATTACCGTCACCATGTCGTCCACGCCAAGGCGTGACCGATGAGCATCGACCGGCTCCCCTCGGGCAACTGGCGCGCCCGCGTCATGGTCGCGCGTCAGCGATACACAGCCACGTTCCCAACGAGGGATGAAGCCGAGGAGTGGCTGCTCCTGAAGCGAGCCAAGGCGGTGACTGGCGAGCTCCTGCCGCGCATGAGTGTCGAGCAGTTCGTGCACCGTTGGCTCGACAGCCCAGCCGACATCATGTCTGCCGACCGGGACCGTCAGCGTTCTCATCTGGAGCGCTACGTCGTGCCACGACTGGGACGCTGCGAACTAGCGAAGGTCATCCCATCCGACGTCAGCCTGCTCCTCAGCCAGGTGGCACAGCAGGCGACACCGGAAACTGCCGACGACGTCCACCGCACCTGTACTGCGATCTTCGACGCCGCCGTCGAGGCGGGTTTCTGGATCGCTCGCCGGTCCCCTTTGAGGATGGTCGAGGTGGGTGAGTATCCGAGCGGGGCCATCGGCAGCGGCCCATGGCCATCGACTCTCGTTGATGGCTGCCGCTCGTCGCAGCTGGCCCCCCGTCGCAGAACGTCCAGGACGCGCTGAGGAAATGGCTTCGCGATGGCGCGAACGCTCTCCGGATGGGGTCAGTCACTGGTGGCTTCGGCTCGCTGGGTGAGGGGCAGTCGTGCGCCTAGATGACCTCACGGGCCGTAACCGCACCCGCACGACTGCGACCATGAAGTACGCGGGGCCTCCAGCGCTACGCGCTCCTTTCGTGAGGCTCTATAGAACGTACTTCGGCGAGGGGATTCCCACCGACCTACAGGTTCCGAACCATCATCCCATTCTGCTACGGCCTCACGCCACCAATTAGTCACCGCGGATCCGTTCATGGAATTCGCAATCGGTAACAGATTGGAAATAAGGCTTGACAAAGCCCTTCGCCCACGCGAGAGTCCAGGCTCTCAATACCTGCGAAGAGCATCGGATCCCTCGAACGGCAGCGTCGAGCCAGCACGTATACCGCACGCTACTGGCAGCAGTCATCCTCATCCTGCTCCTGCCCCCCGCCCAAGCTCATGCCGTGAATCGGAAGTTTGTCGAGTACGGCCAGACCGCGGGACTCTGTTCGGACACCAACAAGGGCCAGTGGCACTTCGATGGGAGCGAGTGGAATTCGACGTTGAAGGCCCGTTTCGTTGCCGGTTTCGAATCTTGGTCTCAAGACGTCGAACGCTGGTCGGGCGGGTACCTCGTCACAAACGGAGGACAGGACTGGTCGGCCCGATGGGATGACCTCGGGAGCGCAAGTACTCATGCTCGCACAGTCTGCATCCTTGGATTGAACAACATCGAGTTCAACACTGAGCGGCTAGGCGACTACCAAGACAACAGCCTGAGCCTTCACGCAGTCGCGGCCCACGAATGGGGGCACGCCTTCGGCCTTGGGCATGTGGGCACCCTTGACGTACCTAGCGGCAACGGAGGGCCGCCAACAATGGCGACGTGCACCTCAGCAAGCAGCCGCGCCTCACTCTCCAGCGACGACGAGGCAGCCATCACCTCGCAGAATGAGTCGGTAGATGGCATCTTCGACACAGCTACGGCGAACAGCTCCTTCGAAGAAAACGAGGCGAGCCATATCGGGTGGTGGAAGCCCCAATCGCTTGGTGAATTCTTCGCATCAAGCTCTGGTGGCGGGGTCGATGGATCCCCTTGGTATGCCATAATGAAAGGTAACGGGGCATCGAACGCGGCGGCCTACAGCGACACGTATGTGACAGCAGACAACGGACTCATCGGCAAGGCCAGGGCCAACTACAAGAAGTACTCCTCCGGTGACTACGGAAGCGTCAAAGTCACCTACAAACACCAAGCCTACAACCACTCTGGTAGCAGCTGCGGCAAGTTGAACGGTCTCACGTCTATCAGCGGGTGGTACGCCACGTCGAAGGTCTGCTACCCCACCTCGACATGGAACTACTGCACCACGAGCCAGCTCAGCTACGGGGGCGCAAACTATCGCGTGATCCGCGCTCGAGTAGTTCTGTACAACCGCATGAAGTGGACTATCGACGGCGTAGAACTCCCACAGCGCGTCCGTTTCGACCGCACGCGCATTCTTATCGATGATTAAGATTGGATGAGAGCCATGACGGCAATAACGCGGCGGACGGCCGCCATTCTGGTAGCGGGAGCCCTCGTGGTAACGGCTGCGATAGCCGGCGCCGCACGACTCATCGACTCGCGAACCATCGTCGACGAAGCCCCCCTTCACCTCGAAACATTGTCGGTGGATGCCGTTATAGTTGGCGATCTTGAGGCACCGATGCCAGACACCAAGTTCAAGAGCAACACGCGCTACGCACTCGAAGTGGTCGCGCTTCCGTTCGCGAGGTCAACGCACTACTACCTCGGTTCAGGAGCCGTGGAACGCACTGACATTCCGAAGGTCGGGGATCGCGTTGAGGTCTCCTTCCCTCCCGAGCTCGAGCTTCAGACCAAGACCCAGTATGCAGTTGCAATCGGACGTCCGTACTTTGAGGACGATGCACAACAGCAGGAGTGGCCTTGGCAAGCCAAGTACGTGCTGAACTTGCAGCAAGACGACTTCGTGCCTGGAACCCCAGACTCGCTACGAGAAGACCTCCAACTCATTGCTGAAGCCGGAGAGACACCTCTCCAAACCATCGTTGCCTACCAGAGGGAGCGAGCCCCCCGCGTCTCGGCTGACGGAGAGCCGATCGATGAACCGTCATACGGAGATCGCGAGGCACGCCTCATGGCCGCCCGTCGTGCTTCGACCGTTGATCACGAGCACGCAACTGACGCACCGCCGGAGCGACGACAGCTACCGCAGCAACTTGCCGACGCACCTCCCGGCCTGGCAGCGGAGTTCGGTCTCAGTGAATTGGCTCCTTGGGAAGTCGCCGTCGCCTACGACGCCGTGGCAGTAGGGAAGTGGTCATGGGTCGCCCTATACATCGAAGGCGCTGGGTTCATCGGGCCCTACTTGTTAGCACCAGACCAGGCGGTTACAAGTCTCGACGGCTACGGGCCGCCGACCGGCGCGATCGAGTTGATGCTCTGGCCTGCAGGCCACACACCAGCAGAGATCATGCCGGACGATCCGGAAGCCGTCGCCGCGGAACGGTTACGCCTAAGCAGGCTCGATTCGATCGGCGCTAGCGAACGCGCGCGGTTGGACGCTGGCGGGGCCATTGTCGTGGATCTCCGCGGGGGCGCCACGCAGGCGTACGTGGCTAGCTCGGCCGAGACCGACTCCTTGTACGAACAACTAGCCGATCGTGGAACCCCCAGCACGGAGGGAGACTAGCTCTTGCGAAGAGAAGACACGGCGGCCGACTATCCGTCAGACATCATTTGTACCCATTCCGCTCTCGGGACGACCCACCTCACGTGTCAGTTCCACGATCAGCTCGTCAAGATGTCCGGAGTTCAGTCGCGAACTCAGCAACTCAATAGCCTGAGCGAGCAGCTCTAATCGAGTCGCCCGAGCCTCCTCTCCTTCCTGTCGGTGCACCTGGGCAATACCTCGGAGGCGCAAACCCATCCCCCGAACTCGCAAGGCACCCCAAGCGCCAGGGATGTGGCCGCTATCACGGCCCGGCCAGCACAGCCGAAGACTCGCTTGTTCTTCAGTCCGGATTCTTGTTATCGGATCACGGTCGACCCCACTTGCCACCCTGCCGACGATCTCAGAGTCTCTGTTCAAATTCACCTGTCCCACCCAGCCGGTCAGGCGAGCCTCGCATCCAGGTCTCTCGGGAATGTCTATGCCGCTAGCACGAGAATCCAGCGGGCGTGGTCATCCGACCCGAATGCGACTAGCTTCCGTCCAACCTGCGCGACTCAAGACGTGGTGTGGTGGCCCTCGGGCCAGCCCTGAACCCCAAGTCCCCTGCCCGGGCCAGCTCAGACGCGAGAGCTTGAGCAATCGATTCGCACTACGGAGAATGGACGTGACCACCATTGGAGGATGGCGTGATTGCGGCAAAGGCTCCCGTCTCCGGGGCAAGCGAGGCCGTCCGACAGGCTCATGACGCTGCGGTTTGCGAGCTTGAGGAAGCCCTTGAGGCGCGACAACAAATCGAAGATCGAATCCTCGCTCTCGAAGACCTGGTTTCAACTCTCGAGACCATCACCCGCAAGGCGATACCCGATGCCCCCAGAATGGGCATCAAGAGCTCCTCGGCGTCCAATGAGAGTCGCGTCTCCGCCATCGAACGGCTTCTTGAGCATGCGGATGGTCCCCTCTCGCCGCAAGACATCCAGGAGCTTCTCCGAGCAGAAGGCCGCGAGGAGTCTCGGAAGGACATTGCCTCAGCACTGTCCTATCTCGGCACGAACGACCGCGCCGAACGCCTTGACCGAGGCGTGTGGACCAACTACCGACCTGCTCGGTAGGCGGGTTAGCATCCCCGGGTTCGGTAGAGACAATGGTGTGCCCCCGCTCGCGTGGAGTCGGGTTGCTGGATGTGCATGCCAAGTCATGCCAAATCGTGCCAACTGCGGACGTCGCGGGGCTCTCTCATTTGCCTCAGTTCGCTGGTATTCGCCAGGTTCGAGCCAGATGCTGTACCTACGGATCAGGCGGCCGGGGGTTCGAATCCCTCCCAGCGCGCAAC
>JAWVZB010000062.1:0-19216 GCA_033722375.1 Nitriliruptorales bacterium
ATCGCCCCGACCGCCGCGACCCAGATCAGGAGCGGTCGGCGGTAGGTGTCGAGGGATCGTCCCGCGATGCGGAGCGCGTTCACGGGTGATCACCGCCGTCGCCGTCGTCGCGGTAGTAGGTCAGGAACACCTCGGCCAGGTCGGCCTCGTCCGAGGTGAAGGTCTCGACGTCGAACCGCGCAGCGGTCTTGACGAGCTGGTCCATGCTGCCGGTCGCAACGAGCCGGAGGGTGCGGTCGCGGACCTCGATCTGCTCCACGCCGGGGAGACGCTGGAAGGGCTCCCAGTCGACGGTGTCGGCGAAGCGGATCTCGACCCGCCGCACGGCACGGGCCTTGAGCTCGTCGACCCCTTCGAGCGCGACGAGCACACCGTCACGGATGATGCCGACGCGGTCGGCGACCTCTTCGACCTCGGCGATCACGTGCGAGGACAGGAAGACGGTCCGGCCCGCGTCCACGGTCTCGCGAAGGAGCCGGTTCAGGGTGGCCTGCTTGAGGGGGTCGAGGCCCGATGAGGCTTCGTCCAGGATCAGGATCGGGGGCTCGTGCATGAACGCCTGCACGACGCCGACCTTCTGCCGGTTCCCGCGCGACAGCGCCTGGATGGGGCGGGTGAGGTCGAGCTCGAAGCGGTCCGCGAGATGACGGATGCGCGCGTCGGGGACCCCGCCCCGCAGGCTCCCGAGGTGGCGGAGGAACTCCCAGCCGGTGACCTTGCGGGGGAAGACCGGGTCGGAAGGCAGGTAGCCGACCGCGCGGTGGACCTCCACCGCGTCACCCCAGGCGTCGCGCCCCGCGACCGCGGCGCGGCCGGCGGTCGGCCGTAGGAGCCCCATCAGCAGCCGGATCGTGGTGGTCTTGCCGGCGCCGTTGGGGCCCAGGAAGCCGAACAGCTCGCCGTCACCGACCTCGAGCTCGAGGTCGGTGAGCGCGTGGACCGAGCCGTAGTTCTTGCTCAGGCCCGAGGTGGTGATGGCGGCCATGCCGCGGACCGTATGCGGGATCGGCGTGCGACGACCAACGGAGTGCGTCTCCCGATCGAACGGGCGCCAGAGCCACTCCGACTAGGCTCACGGCCATGGCGGGGTCTGACCAGGATGGGAGCGGAGCGGCGGCGGACACCGCCGAGCCGGGGGGCGACGCGCCGCCCGTGATGCGCGAGCGCCGTCGGCGCCGTGACCACATCGATCTTCCGTTCGCGGCGACGCTCATGCTCGGGGTGGCGGGCGGGCTGCTGCTCGCGAACTTCGTCGGTGGGCTCTTGTCCCGTCTGTCGACCCTCATCGTGATCGTGATCGTCAGCCTGTTCCTGAGCTTCGCGATGGAGCCGGCCGTGCAGTGGCTGGCGGAGCGTGGGATCCGCCGAGGCATGGGCACCTTCCTCGTGTTCCTGGCCGCGGGGCTGCTCTTGGTCGGATTCATCGCGGTGATGGCCCAGCTGATCATCGACCAGGTGTCCTCACTGATCGACAACACCCCGAGCCTGCTGCAAGGCCTGTCCGACCAGGCCGAACGGCTGCCGGGGGACCTCGGTGACGCGGTGTCCGAATGGCTGCGGGAGCAGCGGACCGAGCTTCCGCGGCGGATCCCCCAGTTCGCGGACACGCTCGGTCGGGGCGTGATCGGTGTCGGCGAGACGCTGGCAGGCGGGCTGTTCCAGCTGCTGACGACGCTGCTCGTCACCTTCTACCTCGTCGCCGACGGGCCGCGGCTGCGCCGCACGCTCGTGGCGCGGGTCCGACCCGACCGTCAGAAGGAGTTCCTCGAGATCTGGGAGCTCGCGATCTCGAAGACCGGCGGTTACGTCTACAGCCGGGTGCTCACCGCGATCGTGTCGGCGGTGGTCCACACGATCGCCTTCATGCTCCTCGACATCCAGTACGCCACCGCGCTCGGGATCTGGGTGGGGATCATCTCGAGCCTCATCCCGGTCGTGGGGACCTACCTGGCCGGGGCGCTGCCGCTGATCGTGGCGCTGCCGACCTCGGTGCTCGCAGCCGTCGGGGTGCTCGTCACCGTGGTCGTCTACCAGCAGATCGAGAACTACCTGATCGCGCCCCGCATCACCTCGGCCACGATGTCGCTGCATCCCGCGGTGGCGTTCCTGTCGGTGCTCGCCGGCGCGGCGTTGCTCGGGGCGGCCGGAGCGCTGCTCGCCCTCCCGGCCGCCGCGGTCGTCGCGGGTCTGGTCAGTGCCGTCGGGGAGCGCCACGAGGTCATGGAGCACGGCCTCACCAAAGACGAAGACCCCAAGGCCTTCCGGCTGGGACGGACCTGAGGCGGCTCAGGCTGCAGCGGGCAGCCGCAGCAGGAACGTGGCGCCGTACCCCTCGGCGGACGCCAGTTCGAGCTCGCCGTCCATCAGCCGCATGAGGTCACGGGCCACGGCGAGCCCGAGCCCGACACCCCGGCGCCCCGCCACCCCGTGCTCACCGATCTGGTGGAACGCCTCGAACACCCGCTCGTGCTCCTCGCCGGGGATACCCGGCCCCTCGTCGCGGAGGAGGATGACGACGTCAGGGCCGACGGGACGGGCGTCGATCTGGATGCGGCCGTCCTCGTCGGTGTACTTGGCGGCGTTCTCGAAGAGGTTCTCGAGCACCTGCTGCAACCGCTGGGCGTCGGCAACCACGCGGGCCTGGGCGATGCCCTCGAGGACCTCGATGCGGCCGGCGAGTGCACCCAGCGCGTTGTCAACGACCTCGGCCAAGGCGATGGGCTTGGGGCGGACCGCGATCTGGCCCTGCTCGATCCGGGAAGCGAGCAGCATCTGGTCGACGAGGTGGGAGAGCTCGGCCGACTGGCGCACGATCGCCTCGGCGTACTCCTGGAGCTGTTCCGGAGGCAGCGCGGCGGCGTGGGTCTCGAGCACCTCGGCGAAGCCCATGACCACGGTCAACGGCGTGCGGAGCTCGTGGCTCGCGATCGTGAGCAGCCGTGTCTTCAGCCGGTCGAGTTCGTGGAGCCTCTGGACGGTCTCCTCGCGGCTGCCGAGGAGTTCGAGGTTGTGCATCACGAGCGACATCTGATCGGCGATCCGGGTGAGGATGTCGAGATCCTCGTGCTCGAACCGGTGTGGCTCCGGGCTCTCGGCGTTGATGAGGCCCCGGACCTCGCCGGCGAACACGATCGGCACACAGAGCTCGCTGCGGGTGGAGGTCACGACCTCGTCGTAGAACCGGTCGGCCGTGACGTCCCCGGTGAGGTACGGCTGTCCCGTGACCGCGACGTGGCCGAGGATCCCCCGCTTGGTCGAGTACGTCTGGGCCGCTACGTCCTGTTCGAAGCCATGGTGGGCGGCCACGCGGATCGTGTGGTCGCCCTCGACGAGCAGCACCGAGATCGCCTCCCATCCGAGCTGGTCGCGGATCTCCCGGACCATCCGGTCCAGGGCCGTCTCCAGCTCGGTCGCCTCGAGCCCAGCGGTGATGACCGCCGCCGTGGCCTCGAGTCCACGTCGCAGTCGCTCCTCGTGGGCAGCCCGTTCGGTCGCTTCCTCCTTGAGCCGGATGGTCTCGAGCGCCCACGCCAGCTCGTCGGCGACCGGGACGAGGCTCGCGACGTCCTCGTCGTCGAACTGTCCCGGCTCCCGGGCCTCGGCGACCATGACGCCCCAGATGCGATCGGGCAGCCGTAGAGGCACCGCGATCCCGGAGCGGTGGGTGCCATCGGAGATGTCGTACCACCGGGGGTCATCGGCGGCGTCCTCGGTGACCGCGGTCTCGCCGGTCCGGTAGGCGTACCCGGCGATGCCGTGGGCTTGGTGCAGACGGCTGACGGGCAGCTCGAAGCCGTCCGGGCCGGTCCAGGCCACGAGCTCGAGATGTTCGCCCTCGCCGCGCGCCAGGATGACGACGTCGTAGTCGCGCACGTCCGCGAGCGCCTCGAGCATGGCGGTCAGCTCGTCGGGGCCCGTGCCCGCGGCGAGGCTCTGGCGCAACAGCTCCGCCAGCGCCACGGCGAGCGCCGGGCTGCTGGCAACCGGATCCTCGGTGGTCACGATCCGTTCCTCCAAGGGGGAGCACGAGCCTACTGACCGGTTCTCAGCCCGCCATCACGTGCGCCAGCGCCGCAACCGCCACCCCGACGACGGCCATCCCCACGAGGTTGGTGATCGCGACCCACGGTGGCTGCGGCGCGGACCCACCCTCCGCCAGCCCGACCGACTCGACCATCCACGTCGAGAACGTCGTGAACCCCCCGAGGAAGCCCGCCCCGACCACCTCGACGATCATCCCTCCGGGATCGAGCCCGACCAGGGCTCCGAGCCCCGCGGCTCCCGTGAGGTTCACCACCGCGGTTCCCCACGGCAGGTCCGACCGGCCGGAGCGCTGCACGAGCCCGACCACCCCGTAGCGAGCGAGCCCACCGAGTCCGCCGGCGAGGACGACGAGAACCATCCTCATGGCCGCAACCGGGCGGCCCGGATCCCGGCCCAGGCCAGCGCCACTCCGAGGACGAGACTCGTGAGGACGTAGGCCAGCGCCAGCACGACCTCCGCATCCGCGAGCAGGGCCCGCGACTCCTCGGCGAACGCCGAGAACGTGGTGTAGCTCCCCAGCAGCCCGGTCCCGAGGAACGCGAGGAGCCTCGTCCGGGGCGGTCGGCGGCCCTGGAGTCGCGCCAGCAGGTAGCCGAGCAGGAAGGCACCGGTGAGGTTGACCGCGAAGGTGCCCCACGGCCAGCCGCCAGGACCGGCGTTCAGCAGGCTGACCGCCACCCGCAAACCGGTTCCGACCGCGCTGCCGATGAACACGGCGAGCCAGCGCTGCCAGGTCACGTGTCGGCCACCGCCGCCCGCAGCGCACCGGCGAGGTCGAAGTCGTGCCCCTTCCGCTTCCAGCGTCCCCCGAGCCGCTCGTGGTCGACCTCGGCGGCGCCGACGGCCTCTCGACCCAGGAGCTCCTCCGACCACGACCGGACGTCGGCCACGGTGGCCTCGCCGAAGGCGGGGAAGACCTCGAGGACCTGCCACAGCGACGCGAGCTCACGTTGCTCGTCGCCGAGCCGGAACACCTCCGCCCCCTCCGCCGCCTGAGTGATGACCGCGTCCCACAGGTCGTGGTGCGACAGCCCGTCCGGCTGCTCGAACCCGGCCGGCGGGTGGAGACGCAGCTCCAGCTCGACCTCGGGATCCACCTCGTGGAGCCACACCTGCCAGCCCATGAGGTACGAGTCGAGCGGAGGACCGAGCGCGGCCTCCAGCCGCTCGAGCAGGGCACGATCCACGTCGAAGACCGCGATGGGCGTCGTCGGCACCGTGTCACCTCCGGGCTATTGCTGCGCGGCAGTCGTCTGTATAGTCGGACGGCGGCCCTTTTGGGTCGCCGCGGCCCCGTGTGTCCCCCCGTCGCACGGGGTCGCACCATTCGTACCAGTCGTACGCTTCCGGCTCCGCGCCCCGTCCCGTTCCGGAGCGACCGAAGGGACCACCTCCTGACCACCGAGCCACCGCGCCGTCTGCCGGAGCTCCTGCGACGCGGGGTCCGGCTGTTGGCTGCTGCCACCATCGCGCTCGTCGTCGCCGTCGTGACCGCGATCGCCGACGCGGGCGCCGCCCTGCCGACCACGACCGGGGCGCTCTTCCTGATCGCCGGAGCGGCGTTCCACCTCCGGGACGACCGCCACTCGGCGCTGGCGACGTCGGCCGTCGTCGTGGGGGGCGCGCTGCTCGTGGTCGGGATCCGCGCCCAGCTCCACCCGACGGGCGACGACCTGGACCTGTTCCTCACGGTCGCCGGCGGGCTCTTCGTGGCCGTCGGCGTGGGCTTCGACGAGCGTCGGCTCGTGTCTCTGGGCCTGCTCCAGTGGGCACTCGTTCTCGTGCAGCCGGGACCCGACGCCGCACCCTTCCGGCACTGCCTCATCGCGACGGAGGTGGCCGTGCCGGTCCCCCGGATCGATCCGCTGCTCCTGCTGGGGCTCGCCGCGGTCGTCGCCGGCAGCGTCTTCCGGTTCACCGGCTGGCGGCTCGAGGCGGGGCGGGGCGCCGAGGTCACGGGACTCGTGGTGCTCGAGCTGTCGCTCCTCGCCAAGGCGGTCGAGCTACCGGACCTGCCGGTGCTGTGCGGGGCGGGGCGGGGCATCGACCCCGGCTGGCTCTGGCTCGCGATCGCCGTGTCGGTCGCCGCCGGGGTCTACGGGGCGGCCGGACGGGATCCGGTGTGGGCGGGGGTCGGCGCCGGCGGCCTGGCGCTTGCCGGTCTCCTCGGAACGGCCCTGTCCGGAGAGGCCCGCTGGGCGGTCGTGGCGCTCCTGCCGCTCCTCGCCACGCTGGTCCTCGCCGACCGGGCCGGTGTCGACTGGCCACGAGAACCCGGCTACGGGCGGCGACGCCCCTGGCGGCGACCGTGAGAGGCCGACATCGCTACACGCTGCCGCTCGACGGCAGGCGCGACCCGGATCTCGAGTCCGCTCGCCTGTTCGCCGCCGGCGCCGTCGGTGTCTGGGTGCAGGACGACCGCATCGTGGGCTGGTTCGACGCCCCGACCGTCGAGGTCCCACCTGGCGGGGCGTGGATCGTCGAGGAGGACCGCGACTGGCAGGAGGAGTGGAAGGCCACGATCGGACCGGTGCGGGCGGGGGCGGTGGAGATCGTGCCGAGCTGGCTCGCCGACGAGCACGACGCCGGCGAAAGTGACGTCGTCATCGTGCTCGATCCCGGACGCGCGTTCGGCAGCGGCCACCACGCCACCACCTGCCTCTGCCTCGAAATGCTGCAGGAGATCGGAGCCGCCGGCTGGCGGGTGCTCGACCTCGGCACCGGCACCGGCGTGCTCGCGATCGCCGCGGCCCGACTGGGGGCCGCCGAGGTGGTTGCAGTCGACGTCGACGCAGACGCGATCAGCGCCGCCCGGGAGAACGTCGACCGCAACGACGTGCAGGTGGACCTGCGTCACGGTTCCCTCGGGGACGTCGACGGGAAGTTCGATGTCGTGCTCGCCAACCTCACGAGCGACACCCTCCGGGAGCTCGCACCCGACTTGGCCGCCGCCACGGTGCCGGGCGGGGCGCTGATCGCGAGCGGGATCGCCGACGAGCGGGCCGGCTCCACGGTGTCCGCACTGGGTCGGGAGGGGTTCGAGGTGATGGGCCGGCGGTCGCGGGACGGCTGGACCGCGGTGGTGGCGCGGCGGGGCGCGACATGAGCCCCAAGCGCACTCCGCTCCCAACCACGCCGACCGACGTCGAGATCGACGGGTTCACCTACGGCGGCGAGGGGGTGGGCCGGATCGACGGCAAGGCCGTGTTCGTCCCCGGGACGATCCCCGGCGAGACCGTGCGCGTCCAGGTCGTCGAGGACAAGAAGAGCTGGGCCAGAGCCGAACTGCTGGAGGTGCTCGCACCCTCCCCCGACCGGGTGCTGCCGCCCTGCCCGTACGTGCATCCCGAGCGGGAGCACCAGTGCGGCGGCTGCGACCTCCAGCACATCACCCCCGCCCGGCAGCGGTTGTTGAAGACCCGGGTCGTCCGTGAGCAGCTCGAGCGGCTCGGCGGCATCACCGACCCCCCGGTGGCCGAGATCCGGGTCGTGGGACCGGACGCCGCCTACCGCAACCGCTCCCGATTCCACGCCGACGAACAGGGCCGACTCGGCTTCCACGAGGAAGGCACCCACCAGGTGGTTCCCGTCGACCGGTGCCTGATCCTGGCACCCGTGCCGCAGGCACTGCGCGAAGCGGTCGGCGACGAGTCCGGTGCCAGAGAGGTCGAGGTCCGCGGCCACGAGGGCGGGGCGGCGATCGTGATCGAGCCCGGCGAGGGGCCGCTCGAGCTCGCCGACGCCGACGCCGACCTCCTGCTCCTCCAACCCGACGGCACCAGCGTCACGATGCGGGGCGAGGGCGTGCTGTCCGAGACGGTCGGTGGCATCACCTACCGGTTCCCCGCAGCCGGGTTCTTCCAGGTCAACACGCTCGGCGCCGAGGCGATGGTCTCCGAGGCGCTGGCCGCCGCCGGCGAGCTGCGCGGGGCGCTGGTGTGGGACCTCTACGCGGGCGTGGGGCTGTTCAGCATCCCGCTGGCCCTGGCTGGCGCCGAGGTCGTCGCCGTCGCGGGCGACGACGACGCAGCCGCCTGGCTGGCCCCCAACGCCGAGGCGGCAGGCGCCACCATCCGTGACGTCGCTGCCGACGTACGAGAGTTCGTGGCGAGTCCAGCGGCCAGACGCGACCCCCCGGACGTGGTGGTGCTCGACCCGCCCCGCACCGGCGCTGGCGAGGACGTGTGCGACCGACTGGCCGACCTGGCGCCCGCCACGATCGTCTACGTCGCGTGCGACGTCGCCGCGCTGGCTAGGGACGCGGGGAGGCTCGTCGAGCGCGGCTACCGGCTCACGAGCGCCCAGCCCCTCGATCTGTTCCCGCACACCCACCACGTCGAGGTCGTCGCGAAACTGGACCTGGCAGCGGCCTCGCACTGACGGCAACCCCGAGATGCGGCGCGTTCCTGTCGCGGGGCGGGGGGCGTGACAGCAGCGTGGCCGTCGTCTAAGGTCCGACAGCGGTAGTAGATACGCCGGGGGACCGGGGGCGGGGGACCGTGGTCTCCGATCATCGAGTGGGAGGAAGCCCATCGTGCGTACCAGGAAATGGATCAAGCTCTCGGCGATCGTCCTCGCCATCGGGCTGCTCGCGAGCGCCTGTAGCAGCGACGACGGGCCCGACGAGGACGAAACCGCCACGGAGGGCGGCACCGACACCGGTCAGGAGGGCGAAGCCTCTGGCGACACGCTCCAGACGGTGACGGACCGGGGGACGCTCGTCTGCGGCGTCAACGGCGCCGTCCCCGGCTTCAGCTTCGCCGACGAGGAAGGCAACATCACCGGCTTCGACGCCGACTACTGCCGCGCCGTCGCGGCAGCCGTGCTCGGTGACCCCGACGCGGTGGAGTTCCGCCAGCTCACCGCCGAGCAGCGCTTCACCGCGCTCCAGGGCGGCGAGATCGACGTGCTGATCCGGAACACCACCTGGACCGCGACCCGTGACGGGTCCGAGGGCGCGACCTTCGCGACCACGACCTTCTACGACGGTCAGGGCCTCATGGTGAAGGCGGACTCTGGGGTCTCGGAGCTCGCTGACCTCCAGGGTGCGACCGTCTGCGTCCTCTCGGGTACCACCACCGAGCTGAACCTCACGACGCTCTCCGAGGCCGAGGGCCTGAACCTCACCCCGCAGACGTTCGAGGACAACGAGACGCTCCAGTCGGCCTTCGAGCAGGGCCAGTGCCAGGCGTGGACCTCGGACAAGTCCCAGCTCGCCGCCGTGAAGTCGAACTTCCCCGAGGAGCAGGGCGGTCCAGACGGGCTCGTCATCCTCGAGGACACGATCTCGAAGGAGCCACTCGGGCCCGTCACCCGTGACGGCGACTCGCAGTGGAGCCAGATCGTCGACTGGGTCGTGATCGCCACGATCCAGGCCGAGGAGTTCGGCATCAACCAGGGCAACGTCGAGGGCTTCAGCTCCGACAGCCCCGACGTCCAGCGCTTCCTCGGACAATCCGAGGGCGAGGCGTTCGACCCGGGTCTCGGCTTCCCGAGCACGACCTGGACCACGGACGTGATCTCGGCAGTGGGCAACTACGGCGAGATCTACAACCGCCACGTCGGTCCCGACACGCCGCTCGGTCTCGAGCGCGGTCTCAACAACCTGTGGACCGAGGGCGGGCTGCTGTACGCCCCGCCGTACCGCTGATCGACGTGGCCTGACCGGCCGCACACACCAGGGAGCCCGGGGCGCGAGTCCCGGGCTCCTGCCTTCCACGCCGATCGCCGACTAGGGTCACACGCATGGCAGCTTCGACGACGGCTGGGGGCCCGCGTCCGCCGCTGTGGCGCGACGTGCGGGTCCTGCGGGTCGTGGGCCAGATCGCGTTCGCGATCCTGACCGTGGCCTTCCTGTGGTGGATCTGGGGGAACCTGACCGACAACCTCCAGAGCCGGAACCTGCCCACCGGCTTCGACTACCTGTCCCAGCCCGGCGGCTTCATCGTCCAGTACTCGGACGTGACCTCCTCGACGCCGATCTGGAAGGTGATCCTCACCGGAGTCAAGAACACGCTCCTGGTGTCTGCCGTCGGCATCGTGCTGGCGACCGTCATCGGGGTGCTGATCGGCATCGGCCGCCTGTCGAACAACTGGCTGGTTCGGAAGGGGTCGGCTCTCTACGTCGAGGCCGTTCGCAACATCCCGGTGCTCGTGTGGATCATCTTCTTCTTCTCGGCGCTGCTGCTGCCGGTGCTCCCCGTCGTCGAGGAGTCGGTCACCGGCGACCTGTTCGTCGCCAACAACCGCGCCATCAGCGTCGCGGGGCCGACGACCCCGAGCGGCGGGGCTGGGACCCTGTGGCTCCTGGGCCTCGTAGCGGTGCTGGCCGGCATCGCGGTCGCGTGGTGGCGCACGCGCCGCAACGTCCGCACCGGTCAACCCCACCATCGCGTCATCTGGGGTCTCCTCACGGCGATCGTGGTCTTCGCGATCGGATTCGTCGTGGCCGGCGTTGACGTCGGCCTCGACCGTCCCGCTCGCGAGGGCTTCGCGGTCACCGGCGGCTTCGCGCTGTCCACCCCCTACCTCGGGGTGCTGATCGGCCTCGTGGTCTACACCGCGAGCCACATCGCCGAGATCGTTCGTGGCTCGATCCTCGCGGTTCCGAAGGGCCAGCAGGAAGCGGCCCAGGCGCTGGCGTTGAGCGGCTTCCAGCGGATGCGGTACGTGATCCTGCCGCAGGCGCTGCGGATCATGGTGCCGCCGACCGCGAACCAGTACCTCAACCTCACCAAGAACAGCTCACTGGCGATCGCGGTGGGCTACGCCGACGTGATGCAGGTCGTGAAGACCGTCATCGGCAACGGCCGCCCCGCGCCGCAGAACATCGCGATCGCGATGGCGGTCTACCTCGCGTTCTCGCTCACCATCTCGTTCTTCACCAACCTCTACAACCGCCGCATCCAGTACGTGGGGCGGTCCTGATGGCCGACACGACCGCTGACCGCGACATGGCCGCCGAGACGGCGATGCCCGGTCCTCCTGATCCCCCGGAGCGGCCGCAGGTCGCGCGGCTCACGCCGATGGAGTGGGTCCGGGAGAACCTCTTCAGCACCTGGTACGACACCCTGATGACGGTCGTCTTCGGGGCCGGCCTGGTGTTCGCGATCTACCGCGGCCTGCGGTTCCTGTTCGTGACGGGGCGCTGGGAGATCATCGACCGCAACATGACCAACCTGATGGTCTGGCTGTGGCCGAACCGCCCCGACCTGCTCCGGCCCTGGGTCGCTCTGTTCTTGATGGTGGCGGCCGTGGGGCTCCTGGCCGGCAGGGCGGTGCGGGTCGCCGCCACGGTCGCCGAGGAGGCCGGCGAACCGATCGAGGAGCTCTCGTGGCGCGAGAACGCGCTGCGGGTGCTCGGGCGCTTCTGGCCCTTCGTGATGCTGCTCGTCTTCATCGGCTGGTACTCGGGCTCCCCCGAGACATGGCTGATGGAGCTCCTGGTCGTGGTGGACCTCCTCGCGTTCCGGGCACTCGCGCTGCGGCTGCCCAAGGCAGTCGCCGACCGGACGGGACTGATCGCCGGGCTGCTGTTCCTGGCCGCGTTCGGGACCCTCACCTGGTTCGGCGGCCACGGCTGGGACGACTGGGGTGGGCTGATGCTCACCATCTTCCTCGCCGCCGGCGGCATCATCCTGTCGTTCCCACTGGGGGTCGGACTCGCGTTGGGCCGCCGGTCGAGCTTCCCCATCGTGCGCACCATCTGCGTCACCTACATCGAGCTGATCCGTGGGGTCCCGCTGATCACGCTGCTGTTCATGGCCAGCATCATGCTCGGCTTCTTCCTCCCCTCGGATTTCAACAGCCCCGCCGGTGTGACCCGGGCGCTTGTCGCGATCATCCTCTTCACCGCCGCCTACGTGGCCGAGATCGTGCGGGGCGGGCTCCAGTCGGTCCCCCAGGGACAGATCGAAGCGGCCCAGGCCGTCGGCCTGTCCCCGCTCAAGCAGACCCGGCTGATCGTGCTGCCGCAGGCGCTCCGCAACGTGATCCCGGCGCTCGTGGGCCAGTTCATCAGCCTCCTCAAGGACACCTCGCTGGTCGCGATCATCGGTCAGTTCGAGATCCTCGGCGTCGCCCGTCGCATCACCAACCAGGGGGACTTCGCCGGCCAGGGGCTCCTGGCCGAGACGCTGTTCTTCGCCGCGCTCGTCTACTGGGTCCTCGCCTACACCATGTCGCGCGAGAGCCAGCGGCTCGAGAAGCGGCTCGGGGTGGGCGAACGATGACCCACCCCGTACTGCCACGCACCGGAGGCACCTCATGAGCACCGAGACGAACTACGACCTCACCCGCGCCGCCATGGAGCCAGGCGGCACCGGCGAGGTCATGATCGAGATCCACGACATGGACAAGTGGTTCGGCGACTTCCAGGCGCTCAAGGACATCAACCTCGTGGTCGGCAAACAGGAGGTGGTGGTCGTCATCGGCCCGTCGGGGTCGGGCAAGTCGACGCTGATTCGCTGCATCAACCGGCTCGAGAAGCACGACGAGGGCACGATCGTGGTCGACGGCGTCGAGATGTCCGACGACCTCAAGAACATCCAGGAGATCCGCCGCGAGGTGGGCATGGTGTTCCAGTCGTTCAACCTCTTCCCCCACCTGACCGTGCTGGACAACGTCACGCTCGCGCCCCGCCAGGTCCGCAACTGGCCCAAGGCGAAGGCCGAAGAGGAGGCGATGTCCCAGCTCGAGCGGGTCAAGATCCCCGAGCAGGCGCCGAAGTACCCCGGCCAGCTCTCCGGGGGTCAGCAGCAGCGTGTCGCGATCGCGCGGGCGCTCGCCATGCAGCCGAAGGTGATGCTCTTCGACGAGCCGACCTCCGCGCTCGACCCCGAGATGATCAAAGAGGTCCTCGACGCGATGGTCGAGCTCGCCGAGTCCGGCATGACGATGATCGTGGTCACCCACGAGATGGGCTTCGCCCGCGCGGTCGCCGACCGCGTGGTGTTCATGGCCGACGGCCAGATCGTGGAGGTCGGCACCCCCGAGCACTTCTTCGAGAACCCCCAGGAGGAGCGCACGAAGCTGTTCCTCAGCCAGATCCTGTAGGAGCCCGCCCCGCCCACGACACAAACCGCGAGATACGACGGTTTCCGTCACGGGGCGGGGCTCAGGGGGTGCCGGCGCGGTTGGCGTTGGCGACGATGGCGTCGCGGACCCACTCGGCCAGCCCCTCGGCGAGCTCCTCGTAGGTGGCGCGGAACCGGGGATCGGCGACGTACATCTCGCCGAGCTGTACCTGCATCTCGTGTGAGCACGGGTAGAAGCGCTCGTCGATCTGGCGCCGGTGGGCCTCCACCGCGTCCATCGCGGGCTCGGCGTCGGGCGGGGCGCCGGTCGTGTAGACCTCGGCGATACGAACCATGATCGCCTCGCTCTCGGCCTTGACCTCCTCCCAGTCCTCCTTGGTGTAGTCGGCGGTGCGGCGGCGGCTCTCGGACCAGGCGTCGGTCTCGCCCCAACGCTCCGCGGCCTCCTGCCGACGCTGGCGCTGCTCCTCGCCGAACACCTCGAACATCGCTTCCTCAGACATGGTCGTTCCTTCCTCGTGGGCGGCGATGGCGTGTTCGACGGCGGTGATCATCTGCCCGAGACGCCCCGCCTCGGCCATCAGCAGCTCGTGTTGGTCGCGCAGTGCACGACCGCGGTCGAAGTCCGGCGCGTCGAGGAGGTCCTTGATGTCCTCGAGCGCGAACCCGAGCTCGCGGTAGAACAGCACCTGCTGGAGCCGCTCGAGGTCGCCGCGGTCGTAGAGCCGGTAGCCCGCGTCGGTCCGTCCGCTCGGCTTCACCAGCCCGATCTCGTCGTAGTGGTGGAGGGTGCGGATCGTGACGTTCGCGAGCTCGGCGACCTCGCCGACCGTTCGTGGCATCGCGGTTCTCGCTTGTTTCCATGCCCGGAGATTGCAGGCTCACGTTACGTGAGGCTCAAGTCTGACGTAACGTGAGGGTGCGCGGGGCGCGCGGGTCACGCTGGCTCTGCGACAGGGAAGGGGCGGAACAGGCGGTTGAGTAGAGTCGGCTGAGCTGATGACGCCCGAGCGAACCTGTCCCGCCTGCGGGGATGGAGCCACCGAACCGAGCGCCCGGTTCTGCGGGCGCTGCGGGGCGCTGCTGCCCACGGAGCAGCGCGAACGCCTGCGGACCGAGGTGGGGGACGAGGCGTCCTCGGAGCCGCTCCCGACCCCAGCGGAGTCGAGCGCCGACGACGCTGGCGGGCCGACGACCCGACGAGCGGTGCTGGCCGGGCTTGGCGGGGTGACCCTCGGGCTCGTGGGCGGGGCGGTCCTGGCGAGTCGGGCGTCGGAGCCGGACCCCACCGCCCGACTCCCGGAGGCGACGTTCCGCGTGGGCGCAGCGAGCGACATCGTGCAGCGCGTGGCCGCTGATGGCCCGATCCTGCTGCCCGTGGAGACGCCCCGGGTGGCGATCGTGACCTGGGATCCCGCTGCCACGACAGAGGGGTTGACCGCGCGCGACGTGTACGGGGAGAACGGCGAGGGGCAGCCGATCTTCGCTGCCACCGGGCTGATGGCGCTGTCGCTGATCTCGACACATCAGGGCTGCCGGGTCCTCTACTGCACCACCTCCGGCTGGTTCGAGGATCCCTGTCACGGCTCGAAGTGGAACGCGTGGGGCGAGTGGACGACCGGACCGGCGCCCCGAGGTCTCGACCGGTTCGGCGCGTCGGTCGAGGACGGGGGGATGCTCGCGGTCGACCTCACCGTCCACGTCCCAGGCCGGCCCCGACAGCCCCGGTTCGAGTCCTCCGATCCCAGGGGTCCGTCGTGCGTCGATCTCTGACCTCAGCCGCTCCCGCGATGGTGACCGGGTCCCGCCCCCTCAGGTGAGCAGGTCGTCGGGGGCGCCCGCCGAGGAGAGGGCCGCGAGGGCCCACTGCACCAGCCGGTCGACGAGCTCCTCGCGTGGCATGCGCTGGTCGGTCCGCAGCCAGGACACGACCACCTCCTCGGTGAGTGCGACGTAGCCACGGGCAGCGAACGCGAGCGCGTCGTCCACCTCGCCACCGCCGAGCGCGAGGCCGTCGAGGATGCGCTCGGCGAGCCGGGAACGCGTGGCCTCGAAGACGTCCTGGAGGCCGGTCGAGCCGCCCGCCGCGCCCCGCACGAGCGCGACGTACAGATCGCTCCGGGTTGTGACGTAGTCGAGGTAGGCCTCGAGGCCGGCGCGCAGGCGCTCGAGCGGAGGGAGCGACTCGTCCGGTGCGGTCAGGTCGAGGAGCTCCCCGGCGGCGTCCTCAGCCAGAGCGACGAGGAAGTCCCGGCGCGTCGGGAAGTAGTGGAACAGCAGGCCACGGGAGATCCCCGCTTCGTCGGCGACCGCGTCGGTCGACAACTCGTCGAACGACGACGCTTCGACCTGGTGCCGGCCGATCTCGATGAGCTGCGCCCGCCGCTCGTCACGCGACAGCCGCTTGCGCTGCTCCCCCACGCGCGAGCCTTCGTTGAGTCAGGCTCAACACGCTACCGGGACCCGCCCCGCTCAGGCCGGTGTCACCTCGATCGGGAGCTCGCTCACGCCACGGAAGACCAGCGAGGGGATGCGGTCGAGCTCGTCGGCCGTCACCTCGAACGCGGCCACACGGGCCGCGAAGCGGCCGAACGCCTCCTCGAGCTCGACGCTCGCGAGCGGGGCGCCGACGCAGTAGTGGATGCCCGCCCCGAACGAGAGGTGCGGGCAGTCCTCGCGGGTCACATCCAGCTGGTCGGGGTCGTCGAACACGGCTGGATCGCGGTTGGCCGCGCCGAAGAGCAACCCGACCTTGGTGCCCTTCTCGAGCGGCACGCCGTTCCACTCGAGGTCCTCGAGGACCCACCGCTCGAACATCTGGAGCGGGCTGTCGTAGCGCAGCAACTCGTCCGCGGCGGTCGACTGCAGCCCAGCGGGGTCGGCCGTGAGCCGCCGGTACTGGTCAGGGTGCCGGGACAGCGCCAAGAGCCCGTTGCCGACGGCGTGGACCGTGGCCTCGTGGCCGGCGTTGAGCGCCAGGATGGTCGTGTTGACGATGTCCTGCTCGGTGAGCTGCTCACCCTCGTGCTCGACCTCGAGCATCGCGGTCACGAGGTCGTCGCCGGGCTCCCGGCGGCGCAGGTCCAGGAGCTCGCGGACGTAGGCGGTGAACTCCTCCACGGCCTCCTCGGCGGCCTGCCCCTCCTCGTCGGTCACGTCGCGGTCGAACAGACGCACGATCGCGTGGGACCAGTCGAGGAGCTGCTGGCGGTCGTGGCCGGGCGGGATCCCCAAGAGATCGGTGATCATCCCCACGGGGATCGGGACGCCGAACGCGGCGATCGCGTCCACCTCGCGCTCGTCGAGGATGCGGTCCAGGGCGGCGTCGGCGGTGTCACGGATCGCGGCCCGGTAGCTCTCGGACGCCCGACGGGTGAAGGCCTTGTTCACGAGGCGCCGGAGGCGGGTGTGCTCGGGCGGCTCGAGGTCGATGAAGCTCCCGCGGATCGTCTCGACCCAGCGTGGATACTCCGGCGGATAGATCCGGCGGTACAGGTCGGGATCGACGTCGCGCTCCACGTCGAGGCGATGGTGGACGTCACGGCCGAAGCGCCGATCACGCAGGATCTCGTTGACGTCCTCCCAGCGGGTGAAGAACGTGAGACCCCAGTCGTCGTCGTAGAAGATCGGCGAGCGTTCGCGCAGCGCCGAATAGACCGAGTAGGGGTCGTCGAGGAACGCCTCCGTGTACGGCTCGAAGGGGACCGCGGCCTGCACCCGTCCGTCGTCGTTCATCCGCCCGTTCACCTGACCTCCGCCGGCAGCTTGTCTCCGGTGCGGCTCCACGTGTCGCCCCGCAACCTCCACAGGAGCGACCCGAGCCGCACCACCATCATGGCCTCGATCGCCACCCAGAGCCAGACCAGTGCGTCCCCCCGTCCGAGGTCGGCCGACGCCACGACCTGCGCCCCGACCCCCGCCACCACCGCCGCCACGACGGTCCACGTCCGGAGGTAGGCGAAGTCACCGGCCCCCATGAACACCCCGTCGAGCACGAAGACGGTGCCGTTCAGGACGTGTCCGCCGGCCGCCAGCCACCAGGCGGTCGCCACCACGGCGAGCACCTCGGGCTCGTCGGTGAGCACCCTCGGGAGGGGGCCGGCCACCGCCAGCAGGACCACCGCGACCGCCGCGCCGCCCCCGACGCCCCACAGGAGCAGATCGCGCGCCGTCTCCCGGGCCGCCGCAGGACGCCCCGCCCCGAGCGCGTTGCCGACCATGGCCTGCGCGGCGATCGCGAACCCGTCCATGAAGAACGAGACGATGATCCACACCTGCCACAGCACCTGGTGGGCCGCGGCGGTGACCGCGCTGATCCGGGCGGCGGCGGTGTGGACGACGAGGAGGCCGAGCACGAGCCCGCCGGTCCGGACGAACAGGTCCCGGCTGACCCGCACCAGCGCCGCGAGCTCGGACCGATCGGGGCGCCCGTGGCCCGCGAGCGGCAGCCCGACGCGCCGCAGCAGCAGGACGAACAGCAGCACCGCGGTGACCTCCGCCGCCACCGTCGCCCACGCGGCACCGTCCAGCCCCCATCCCCACCGCAGCACCAACAGCACGTCGAGCCCGGCGTTCAGGAGGTTCGCGACCGCCACGACCACCAGCGGTGTGCGGGTGTCGGCCACCCCGCGGAACGCCCCGTGGCCGACGAACGCGAGCAGGAAGAACGGCACGCCCAGCGCCCGGATCCGGAGGTAGCTCGCGGCCGGGTCCACGAGCTCGGGCACCGCCCCGACCAGCTCCAGGAGCGGACGGGCAGCCACGAACACGGCCAGCCCCGACGCGAGCCCCAGGCCCACCGCGAACTGGGCGGCGTGCGCCACCCGTCGCCCCGCCGCCTCGTCGTCCCCCGCGCCGGCGGCGCGCGCCACCGCCGCCGTGGTGCCGTAGACGAGGAAGTTGAAGATCCACGACAACGCCGCCAGCACGGCAACGGCCAGGCCGAGCGCGCCGAGCTCGGACGCCCCGACACGACCCACAACGGCGGTGTCGACGAAGCCGAGCAACGGGTCCGCCACGAGCGTCGCCATCGCCGGGACCGCCAGCGCGAGGATGCGCCGGTGCCGTTCGCGGGAGCTGCGCGGCGGGGCGTCGGACGTCATCGGCGTGACGCTACCTGCCCAGGGCGGCCCGTCTCGGCCCGCCGCAGGTCGGGGCGGTTACTTCGGCAGGCGCCATCGCCTCCGCCACTCACGCTCCGCGTCCGCGAACGCATCGAGCGGGGCGACGACGTTCTCCACCGCTTCCAGCAGCTCCTCGAGCTCCGAGGTCGTCGCTGCGGTGTGCTCGAGCTCGCCCAGTGCCGCCTCGGATTCCTGCAGTCCCTCGCGGCACTCATCCCACGCGTCCTCGAGCTCATCCACCTTCCAGCGATCCATCCAGCCGTCGGCATCCGCGATCGCCTTGCGCATGGCCTCGATCCCGACCCCGATCGGGGCGGGCTCGACCCGACCGGTCGGCAGCGTCGAGAGCAGGAGCCGTCGTCCGCCCTCGACCACCTCCGCGCAGTCGAGGAACGCCCGCCACGCCTCGAGGGTCGGGGCGTCGGGCTCGGGCTTGCGGGCGAAGATCACAGGATGACTCGACGGGAGGGGCTCGCCCGAAGGGTGACGTGCGGGCCCGTCTCTTGCCAACCCCCACCCCGTGGTGTTGGATGCGACGAGCGAGGGAGGCACGGATGATCCGGACCTGTCGGGTCGATGGGTGTGACCGTCCTGCACTGTGGCGTGTGCGTTTCAAGGTGTGGCGGACCGGCCGCGTGGACCGCAACCTGTGCAAGACGCACTTCAACCTCATGGCCGACGACGACACCTCCGGTCTGCGGGTGGTGTCCGCTCGTCGCTTCCGGAAGCGGGCGGGGCGCTGACCTCTGGCACGTCCCGGTGATCGGGGCGTGTTCGCGTGGGGTGGAGTGTTCGCTTGTTGCGCGCATAACGGACAGTGTCGTGCGATATTCGGGGTTATCTACACCGTTGTGACTACACGCTTGACATCCGGACGGCCGTTCGGCACCGTAGTAATCGAACACACGTTCGACCGTGATCGTTACTCCGGAGTCGCACCATCTCCACCACCACCCACGCCGCGTCTGGTCACCGTTCGCTGGCCCGCGAGACCGTTGGTGCCTACCGCGGGGG
>JAWVZB010000063.1:0-18967 GCA_033722375.1 Nitriliruptorales bacterium
GCGATGCCGCCCGGCGACGTCCTGGATCTCGGTGCCGGCGAGGGTCGGAACGCGCACTGGCTCGCCGAGCAGGGTTGGCGCGTCACCGCCGTCGACATCTCCCAGGTGGCACTCGAGACGCTGCGGCAGGAGTCCTGGGGCGAAGGGTGGGATATCACCACCATCCACGCGGACCTGCGCGACTGGACGCCACCGGAACGACAGTTCGACCTCGTCCTCCTCTCGTTCGTGCAGCTCGAACAGCCGCACCGGGGCCGCCTCCACCGCGAGGCGGCAGCCGCGGTCCGCCCTGGCGGAAGCCTGGTGCTCGTGGCGCACGCCCGGCGTAACCTGGAGGAAGGCACGGGCGGCCCCCAGGACCCGAACCTGCTGCCCAGCCGCACCGAGGTGGAGGAGGAGCTCTCCGATCTCGTCATCGACCGCTGTGAGGTCATCGAGCGGCCGGTCGACGGGGCCGAGCGCCCCGCCCTGGATCTCGTGGCCGTTGCCCACCGTCCCGAGGACGACAGGACCGACACATGACTGACCGCCCGCTCGACAAGGGGCAGCTCGAGGTGCTCTCCTCGGACGAGTGCTGGGAGCTCCTGGCAGCCGAGCCCGTGGGCCGCATCGCGTTCGTCGAAGCCGGCGAGCCGACGATCCTCCCCGTCAACTACTTCCTCGACGGGCGGAGCATCGTGTTCCGCACCACCCACGGCGCCAAGCTGTCGGACGCCGCGCTCAGTCGGCCCGTCGCGTTCGAGGTGGACGCCTACGACGAGGACGAGCGCACCGGCTGGAGCGTCCTCGTGCGCGGCACCGCCGACGACCTCAACGCCGCTGACGCCGCGGCCCTCCTCGACGAGGCCGGCTTCGAGCCGTCCGCGGAGGAAGCCGGCTGGGAACAGTGGGTCCGGGTGCGACCCGACGAGATCAGCGGCCGGCGGATCCCCGACCGGGATTGACCCAGCTCGGTCCGCCCCGTCGCGCGGCAGGGCTCCGGTGGCTCAGGCAGTGGTCTGACGCGGCGGACGGGCGAACGACCAGCCCTGCAGCTTCCTCGGCCGGATCCGCACCCACTGCTGACGGGGGATGGCATCGGCGTAGGGCTTCACGTCGAGCGAGTCGAGATGGGCGGCCTCCACCTGGTTGAGGACCGCGTCCATCGGTCCGTGGACGACCACGCCCGCCCCACGCCCGGTGTCGTGGTCGTACTCGTCCACCTCGAAGACCACCGGCCGGATCTCGGTTTCGGCGATGTGGAGTTTCGAGCCGGGGGCCGTGCGGAAGACGATGGCGTCGTTCTCGTCGACGCCGTAGGTCACCGGGAGTATGACGGGGCGGTCCTGGCTCAAGAACGCCACCCGTCCGACCGTGTTGCGGCGCAGCAGCGCCAGACTCGCCTCCAGGTCGATGGCCTCGAACGCGGCGGCGTCCACCGGTTCGAGGTGCTCGCGGAGGTTGCCCTCCGCATCACGGACGTAGACGAGCCGCATGGTGACCTCCTGGCCCCCATCATTGCGCAAGACACGTGGTACGTGAAGTGCCGAACGACCCGCGGGGCCGACCGTTCGGTCCTCGTGCCGGGATTCCGGCCACGCCAACGAGCCGCCGGCTCGCTCGAACGGCGACGGATCCTTCCTGCCCGTCTGCCGTACCGTTCGCCGCGCATCCATCCGCCGACTGCAGCGCCCCGCGCTGACGAGAGGTTCCCGTGAACGTGGCACGCCGTCTGGCCCCCGTCGGCCGGATCCTGCTGTGGGCGCTCCTCGCATCCGTGTTGATCGCCGGCTGCTCGGTGGCCGGCTCCTCCGACGGGACCGCGACGAGCCCACCGGCCACCGCCGCTCCCACGTCGCCGTCCAGCACCCCCACGCCGTCCCCGTCATTCGACCTGTCCTACGAGACCGCCGACTGTGTGGAACCGCCGGATGCCTTCGAGCTGATCTGCGAGATCACCGACCTGATCCGCACCGAGTACGTGGATCCGCCCCAGCTCTCCGCACTGGCAGAGGCGGCCGCCAACGGCGTCGAGCCGTCGGGGGGAAGTCCCGCTGAGGGCTTCACCTGTGCGCTGCCGGCCGACGCCTTCCGTGCGCTCTGCGACGCCTTCGCGCTCGCGGGCGGGCCGGGGGACGCCACGATCGAAGCGGCGATCCGCGGCATGGTGAGGGGGACGCTCGATCCCAACTCGGGCTACCAGGACCCGGCCGAGTACGCCCAGGCCCGCGAGGACCAGAGCGGACAGGTCGAGGGGATCGGGGCGCTCGTCACCACCGAGGACCGGGCGTCCGACGACCCCGAGGGGACCCGGTGTCAGGAGTTCTCCGACACCTGTCGTCTCGTGATAGTCGCGGTGTTCGACGGGGCGCCGGCCGACCGTGTCGGACTGCAACAGGGCGACGTCATCGTCAGCGTGGACGGGGACGACATCGCCGGCCAGGACATCGACGAGGTGGTGGCCGACGTGCGAGGTCCGGCCGGGACCGACGTCGAACTCGGGATCCTCCGCGACGGCGAGGTCCGGCAGGTGACGATCACGCGGGCGGCCGTCGACATCCCAGTGACCGAGTCCGAGATGGTCGGCGACACCGCCTACCTCCGCCTCACCCTCTTCACGAACGACTCCGACGAGCGGTTCCGCTCCGCGCTCCGGGACCTGACGGCCGAGGACCCGCGGGCGCTCGTGCTCGATCTCCGGTCGAACCCGGGCGGCGCCCTCGATGCCGCCGTCAACATCGCCAGCGAGTTCCTGTCGGGCGGGCTGGTGCTCCGCACCGAATCGCCGGAGGGCGACCGCGAGTACCGGGTGCAGGAGGGCGGCCTCGCGACCGACCCCTCCCTCGAGGTCGTGGTGCTGGTGAACCGCGGGAGCGCCTCTGCCTCGGAGGTAGTCGCGGCGGCGCTGCGCGAGGCAGGCCGGGCCACGATCGTTGGTCAACGCACCTTCGGCAAGGACACGGTCCAGCAGACCTTTCCGCTCGACAACGGCGGAGCGCTCAAGCTGACGATCGCCCAGTGGGTCACCCCCGACGGCGACGGCTTCGGCGAGGGGCTCCGCCCGGACGTGGAACTCACCATCCCAGACGACGCCACCCCCGGCGAGATCGTCGCAGCAGTCCACAACGCCCGACAGAACTGAGGAGAACAGATGCCGCTGACCCCCGAGGTCCGTGACTTCGCCACCGGCCAGAACTTCGCCATGCTCACCACGCTCTTCGACGACGGCAGTCCACAGACGCAGGTCATGTGGGTGGACGCCGACGAGGAGCACATCCTCATCAACACCGAGGTGCATCGAGCGAAGTACCGCAACGTCGAGCGGGATCCACGCGTGGCGGTGACGATCTGGAAGCGCGACGACCCCTACACCTACGTCGAGGTGCGGGGCGAGGTGGTCGAGACCGTCCACGGCGAGGAGGCGCGCAGGCACATCGATGCCTGCTCGCAGCGCTACCGCGGCCGGGACTACGACGCGGACAAGATCACGTCCGAGCGAGTGGTGTTGAAGATCCGCCCCGACCGCGTCAACGCCCGCGGACTGTGACCCGGGCTCAGCCGGTGACTTCGAGGCTGCCGCTCATCTGGTCCGGATGGATCGTGCACACGTAGTCGACGCTGCCCGAACCGGTGATGGTGACCGTGGCCTCGCCACCTGGCTCGATGGTGCCGGTGTCGAAGTCGGCACCTTCCTGTGCGGTGAACGTGTGTGGCGCGTCACCCGTGTTGGTGACCGTGACCTCGGTCCCGGACGCCACGGAGTCCGGCGCTTCGATGGCGAAGTCGACGAGCTCCACTGTGGCGGTCTCGCCCGAGGTTCCGCCGCCGTCGGTCGCACCGTCACCCGCTGCGCCGTCGCCGCCGTCTCCGCAGGCAGCGAGCACGACCACTGCGAAGATGGCGAGGACTGTTCGGATGACCGATCCCATGGGCTGGCTCCTTCGCCGTTCACCAAGGACAGTACGGCCCCACGGTGGTCCGTTTCTGCTGTCCGCCTGTCCGTCTGTGTCCTCGGTGGGGATGTGGTGTCGCTGGGATGGCGGCTAGCGTGGGCCGCCCCGCCCGCTGGAGACCTCGATGCTCGACCGCGCCACCGATGTGGTGTCACTGGTCGCGGGGCGGGGAGTCCACCTCGGCTCGCTCCCGGCGGTCCTGGCCGAGCGCTACGGCGAGCGCCCCGCCATCCACGACGAGGCCCCGACGCCGCGGCTCCACCAGGGCGGCACCCGGACCTTCGCGGACCTGGAGGAGGCGACCGCGCGCCTCGCCGCCGCCCTGGCCGGGCTCGGCGTTCACGAGGGCGACCGCGTCCTCGTGCTCGTGGAGAACCGTCTCGACGTGCTGCTCCACACCTGGGCGCTCGCACGGATCGGGGCGGTCGCGTCACCTGTCAACCCGCGCCTGAAGACCGACGAGGTGGTGGCGGTCGTCGCCGCGACCGCCGCCGACGCGGCCATCGTGGACGCAGAGGTCCACCATCGTCACGGCGACGCCGTCGGGGACCTGCGGTGGATCGACGCCGGCGACGAGGATGCTGGTGTCGGTATCGCCGGCTGGCTCGCCGCACACCCCGACGAACGCTGCGAAGCGGTCGAGCGTGATGCCGAGGCGACCGTCTTGCTCCCCACGACATCGGGCACGACCGGGATGCCGAAGGCGGCAGCCCTGACGAGCCACGGGCTGCTCGCCAGTATCGGTCGGCTCGTCGCCGCGCCGGTGGGGCGGCAGCGCCGTCCCCGCGCGGACCGCGACCGAGCCCTCGCAGCACTGCCGCTGACCCACATCATGGGTTACGCGGTGGCGCTCGCGAGCCTGTGCGCCGGAGTGGAGCTCCTGCATCGTCGTCGCTTCGACGCCGACGGGATCCTCGACACCATCGAGCGGCAGCATCCGAACGTGTTCGTCGGCGTCCCCACCATGTACGCCGACCTCGAGGAAGCCGGCGCCGCCGAACGGGATCTCAGCAGCATCCAGCTGTGGATCAGCTCCGCCGATGCCATGCCCGAGGACCGAGCCCGGCGGTTCCAGCGCTACGGCGCCACCGGCCGCCTGAAGGGCAAGGGGGTCGGCACGGCGTGGTTCCTCGACATCTACGGCATGGTCGAGCTCTCGGGAGCCGCGGCGGTCCGGGTCTACCCACCCTCCCCGATCAGTCGGTTCGAGCTGCCGAGCCTGGCCACCGTCCTACCCGGTATCGAGGTGCGGGCCGTCGACGAGGACGGCGAGCCCGTGGGCTGGGGGGAGGTCGGCCAGCTGCAGTTCCGTGGAGCCGGCGTGCTCGAGGGCTATGAGGGCCACGAGGAGGGCCCCGACGACGACGGCTGGTTCCCGACCGGCGACCACGGGCGGGTCTGGCCCGGCGGGTTGTTCGCCTTCGCGGGGCGGCGCCGTGACCGGCTGAAGGTGGGCGGGTTCTCGGTCTTCCCCGCCGAGGTGGAGACCGAGCTCCGTCAGGCACCACACGTGCGGGAGGTCGCGCTGGTCGGCATCCCCGACGACCGTCTCGGCGAGCGTCCCGTCGCTCTGGTCGTACCCGAGGACGGGTTCGACGCCGAAGCCTTCCTCCAGTGGGCCGAGCGGCACGTCGCCGGGTACCGCCGCCCACGTCAGGTCGCCGTGGTCGAGGAGATCCCCCGCGGGAACCACGGGAAGGTGGCGCGGGGGACGGCAACCGAACTCGCGAACGAACACCTGTCGGTGGGAGAGGTGGGGGACACGTGAGGGTGGATCGCGAGGACACGCGGCTCCCTGTCACGGAGGGGGCGGTCGACGACGTTCGCGCCGTCGTCCATCGCCCGTCACGGCCTCGAGGCGCGGCCTTCCTGTTGACGCACGGTGCCGGTGGTGATCTGGACAGCGCCCCGCTCGTCGCCCTGGCGGACGCGATCGCCGAGCTCGGCCAGCTCGTCGTTCGCGCCAACCTCCCGTACCGGGAGGCGGGACGGAAGGCACCACCCCGCGCCGACCGGGCGGTGGCCGGCTTCCGGTCCTTGGCGGACAGCGCCCGTCGGGAGCTCGGTCCCCGCCGGCCGTGGGTGTTCGGCGGCAAGTCCTACGGAGGCCGGGTTGCCTCGCTCGCGGTTGCGGACGGTCTCGATGCCGCCGGGCTGCTGTTCTACGGCTACCCGCTGCACCCTCCCGGCAAGCCGGCGCGCTTGCGGGTCGATCACTGGCCGGACATCGACGTGCCGTGTCTGTTCCTCCAAGGCACCCGCGACCCCTTCGCGACCCTCGACCTGCTGGACCGGCACCTCACCAAACTCCCCCGGCGGGCTCGCCTGCATGTGGTGGATGGCGGCGACCACAGCCTGCACATCAGCAAGCGTGCGTCCGAGGACGATCAGGTCCACCGGGCAGAGGAGGTCACGGCCCGGCTGGGCCCGGTCGTGAAGGAGTGGTTGGGCAGCTTGGACTGACAACGATCCAGGAGGGCAGCATGATCCAGGAGTTCCGCGACTTCATCAACCGGGGCAACTTCGTCGACATCGCGGTGGCGTTCGTCGTTGGGGCAGCGTTCGGCACCGTCGTCAGCGCGCTCACGACCCGGGTCGTGAGCCCACTCATCGCCCTCGTGTTCTCGGTTCCCGATCTGTCCAGCATGTGGACGTTCGGAGAGGTCGACCCAGACACCGGTGTCCCGGCGGGCTCGGTGGGTGCGTTCGTCGGGGCGCTGCTGAACTTCGTGATCGTCGCGTTCGTGATGTTCCTGGTGGTCAAGGCCTACAACCGTTTCCAGCGACTCCACGCCGAGCCGGAGCCCGAGGAGGTGCCCGCGGAGCCGGACGAGGTGACCTTGCTGCGGGACATCCGTGACGCGCTGGTCGAGCAACGAGGAGGATGACGATGACGGTTGAGGAGCACAATCTCGCGGTCCTGGCCGACGAGGCATTCGAACGGCACGGTGACCGCGAGTCGCTGTACTTCGAGGGCACCTGGCACTCGAGCGCTGACCTCCACGGCCGAGCACACCGGGTCAGCGGTGGCCTCCAGGAGCTCGGGATCCAACCCGGCGAGCGGGTGTCGGTCGTGATGGCGAACTGTCCCGAGGTCGGGATCACCTATCAGGCCATCTGGCGGGCCGGCGCGGTCAGCAACCCCATCATCTTCCTGCTCCCTCCCGACGAGCTCGCGCACATCTTCCGTGACGCGGAGGTTCGTGCTGTCGTCACCACCCCGGAGTTCGTCGCCAACGTCCAGACCGCGATCGGCCAGATCGACGTGGAGCCCGTGGTCATCTGCGTCGGTGACGCGCCCGAGGGCACCGTGGCGTTCGCGGAGCTCGAGGACGCCTCGCCAGGGGGGCTGGTGCCGCGCGGCGACGACGATCTGGCCACGCTCATGTACACGGGCGGCACCACTGGCCGTGCCAAGGGGGTGCCGCTGACGCACGACAACCTGTGGTTCTGCGGGGCGCAGGCGGAGCAGGTCAGCCGTCTCGACGACGAGGCGTCCCACACGCTCGTGCCGCTGCCGCTCTCCCATGCCTACGGCCAGATCGTCACGGTGGTGGGGATGCACGCGACGATCCCCGGTACCGGAGCGCTGATGCGCTGGTTCGATCCGGCTGGGTCGCTCGACCTGATCGAGGAGCTGGAGCTGAACCGGGCCGCCGTAGTCCCCTCGATGATCCAGCTCTGGCTGGCGCAGGACCTCGAGGACCGGGACCTGTCGAGCCTGCGCTACGTCACCTGCGGGGCGTCACCGCTGTCGACGGACGTCGCCGAGGAGTTCCTCCGACAGGTGCCGTCCGCCGAGATCCTCGAGGGCTACGGCTGCACCGAGTCCGGTGGGGTGATCTCGTCGACGCCACCGGGCGAGTCACGGCTCGGATCGGTGGGTCGTCCGCTGTCGGGCTACGAGGTGAAGATCATCGACGAAGACGGGAACCAGGTCCCGGTCGGGGACGAGGGCGAGATCGTCGTGCGGTCCCGTGGCTGTGCCACCCACTATTGGAAGGCGCCCGACGCGAGCGAGTCGACCTTCCGCGACGGATGGCTGCACACGGGCGACATCGGCCGCTTCGACGAGGACGGCTACCTCTACGTCGTCGACCGCCTCAAGGACCTGATCATCCGCAACGGGTTCAACGTCTACCCGCGCGACGTCGAGGACGCGCTGCTCGACCAGCCCGGCGTCTCCCTCGCGGGCGTCGTGGGACGGCCCGACGCCGAGGTGGGCGAGGAGATCGTCGCGTTCGTGTCCCCGGCCCCCGGGTTCGAGCTCGACCCCGAAGCCCTGAAGTCCGCGGCGAAGGAGCGGCTCGGCCCTTACAAGTACCCGCGGGAGATCCACGTGGTCGACGAGGTCCCCCTGACCCCGGTCATGAAGATCGACCGGAAGGCGCTCCGCGACCTCCTCTGAGCCGCGGGCGCCACGACGGGTCGTGATCGACGAGCAGGGGGTCTCCGGCCGATTCCTGTGACCCCTACATCTCGTGGCCGGCTCAAGGCTGGGTGACGGTCGGTATCCGGCGGTATCCAGTGTGGGAGTGACCAGGACGGCCAAGGTCGCTAGGGCGGGAACGTTCGGCGCTCATCGACGGTCTCGATGGCGTCGAACGGGTCTGGGTGGCAGTATCGGGTCGTGTCTTGGTCGGGCAGCTGCCCTGACGCGGTTGGGGGACCGTGTCGGAACGCATCCCCCTCGAGACTGGGGCGACCTGGAGGTTGCAATGTCTGCCAGACAGCTTGGAGTCGTCGGGATGATCGGCGCGGGATGGTTCATCGTGTCGGTTCTGATTCTCAACGTGATAGACACGGAGTACAGCCGGATCAACGACTTCATGAGCGACTACGCCAACGGGGAGTACGGCTGGCTGATGCAATCAGCGTTCCTCGGCGCTGGCATCGGAGCCATCGCGACCGCAGGGGGACTGCGGAAGTCGCTGGAACCTGGCAAGCGCGTCACTGCCTCGATCGTCTTGCTCCTTGTTGCTGGGCTCGGATACCTACTCGCGATAGCCAAGACAGATCCGTCAGATGCCACGGAGTTCACCACTGCTGGCATCTTGCACGTGGTTGGTTCCCTGCTGATCTTCTTCAGTCTGCTCATCGCAGTTTGGTTCCTGCGGGGAGTGTTCGACCGTGATCCCTCATGGAACCATCTGGCGACAACTCAGATGTGGTTCGCGACGGCCTACACCGTGACCATGGTCGTCTCATTCGGCACCCCGATGGACGGACCGGTCGGGTTGACCCAGCGCATCTTCGTGCCCGTCATGATGGCTTGGTGGATCTTCATTGCATGGAACATCCGACGGCTCGACTCGACCAGTCAGGCCGCGGAACACCAAACGGCCCACGCCTAGCGGGGAACTTCGATCTCCCAGGCCTCGCTCGGCAAGCGTGGCTTCGTGGGCGCTCCGAAAGCAGGCAACGCCTACAACTGCGGTGTCCACCCCCGAAATCTACCGCCCGCGAGTACGGGCGACGGCACTAGCTGGAGACACCCCTTCGACTAGATCGGGACGCCACCCGTCGTGGTGTCGCCGGGGGCGTCGAGGGGGCGTTGGCGCTTGCGGCCGCCGATGCGGCGCGGGAGGTCGGCGTCGTCGTTGTCGCCGTCGTCATCGGCGCTGCCGTCGTCGCGGGTCTGTGCTGCGCGCTCGCGTTCGGCTTCCTTGCCTTCCTCTCGCCGTTCGGTGGCCCGGCGGACGGCGCGGCGTGCGGCTTCGTGGGCCTGCGCTTCGGTCTCCTCCTCGAGGCTGCCGCGGGAGCCGGGGCGGACGTGTCCCTGCTGGCGGGCCATCTCGGCCACCGCGTCGGCGACGGCTGACGCCACGGATCGGTCGAAGGGCGACGGGATGATGTAGTCGGGGGAGAGGTCGTCCTCGACGATGGCGGCGATGGCCTCCGCGGCGGTGATCTTCATCTCGTCGGTGATGCGCGTGGCGGCGGCGTCAAGCAGTCCCCGGAACAGGCCTGGGAAGCACAGCACGTTGTTGATCTGGTTGGGGTAGTCGGAGCGGCCGGTCGCCATGACGCGGACGTGGGGCTCGGCTTCCTCGGGCATGATCTCGGGGGTCGGGTTCGCGAGCGCGAACACGATGCGATCGTCGCTCATGGTCTTCACCAGCTCGAGTGGGAGCGACTTCGGTCCGGAGACGCCGATGAACACGTCAGCTCCATCGAGGGCGTCGGCGAGTGAACCGGTGACGCCCCGTGGGTTGGCTTGCTTCGCGACGCGCCGACGGATCGGGTCGGTGCCCTTTCGCTTGGGCTCGAGGATCCCGGAGCGGTCGATCGGGATGATGTCGCTGACCCCAGCGGACATCAACAGGTTGATGACGGCAACGCCGGCTGCGCCGACGCCCTGCACGACCACGCGGAGGTCGGGCAGCTCGCGTTCGACCAGTCGGGCGGCGCTGATCAGCGCTGCGAGCACCACCACCGCTGTGCCGTGCTGGTCGTCGTGGAACACGGGGATGTCGAGCTCCTGGCGCAACTTCCCTTCGATCTCGAAGCAGCGGGGCGCCGAGATGTCCTCGAGGTTGATGCCGCCGAACCCGCTGGCGATCCGGGTGACGGTTTCCACGAACCCGTCGGGGTCCTGCTCGTCGATCAGGATCGGATAGGCGTCGACGCCGCCGAACGACTTCAGCAACATCGCCTTGCCCTCCATGACCGGGAGAGCGGCGAGCGGCCCGATGTCGCCGAGACCGAGCACCGCCGAGCCGTCGGTCACGACGGCCACGCTGTTGGACCGGATCGTGAGGCGGTAGGCGGCCACCGGATCCTCGGCGATCATGCGGGAGATCTTGGCGACACCGGGGGTGTAGACGAGCGACAGGTCGCGGGCGTCCTCGATCGACCGCTTGTTGTTCAGCTCGATCTTGCCGCCCTGGTGCGCCTCGATGATGTCATCGATCATCGCGAGCAGCTCGACGCCCGGGATCGCGTGCAGCGCAGCGGCGACCTCCTCGGCGTGGTGCTCGTCGCTGACGTCGACGGTGATGTCGCGCACCACGACGTGCCGTTTGCCCTCCACCCGCTCCGTGGCGATGATCTCGGCCCCGCAGCCGTCGACGGCGTCAGACACCTTGGCGACCATGCCGGGGGCGTTCTCGAGCCCTATCCGGAGGGTCACACGCTGGGTGAGGGGTGGCATCTGGTCCTCTCGAGAGAGCGGGTCGCGGGTCCGCCCCGCACCGCGTCGTCGGGGCGAGGGTAAGTGGTTGCGCCACCCACGCGGGTCGGGGCGAGGAGGGCTTGTGGCCTTGGCCGCGAACTGCCCGCGGGGCGCCGTATGCTCCCCGCGACCCGCCGTGCAGACCGCGCCCCGCCCGGAGCCCCGATGTCAGACCTCGAACAGCTCTCGATCAACACCATCCGGACCCTCGCCATGGACGCGGTTCAGGCCGCGAACTCGGGGCATCCGGGCATGCCGATGGGGACCGCCCCGCTCGCCTACGTGCTGTTCCGCGAGGCGATGGCGCACGACCCCGCCGATCCGGCGTGGTGGGATCGGGATCGGTTCGTGCTGTCCGCGGGGCACGGCTCGATGCTGCTGTACGCGGCCCTGCACCTGTCGGGCTACGACCGGCCGACGCTCGAGGACATCCAGAACTTCCGCCAGTGGGGCTACCCGACCGCGGGGCATCCGGAGAACTTCCTGCTTCCGGGGGTGGAGACGACGACCGGGCCCCTGGGCCAGGGGTTCGCCAACGGGGTCGGGATGGCGATCGCCGAGGCGCGTCTCGCCGCGGAGTTCAACCGCGACGGCCACGAGATCGTCGACCACCGCACCTACGCGATCGTGTCCGACGGCGACCTCATGGAAGGGGTCGCATCCGAAGCCGCCTCGCTGGCTGGCCACCTCGAGCTCGGCAAGCTGGTCTACCTCTACGACGACAACCAGATCACGATCGACGGCGGCACCGACCTCGCCTTCAGCGAGGATGTGTTGAGACGGTTCGACGCCTACGGCTGGCACACGCAACAGGTCACGGACGGCACCGACGTCGAAGCGGTCAGACGGGCGATCAAGGAGGCCGAAGGCGACGACCGGCCGTCACTCATCGCGGTCCGGACCGTGATCGGGTACGGCTCACCCAACATGGCCGGCACCTCCGACACCCACGGCGCCCCGCTCGGCGAGGAGGAGGTCGCCGCCAGCAAGGAGCACCTCGGCTGGCCCTACGACGGCACCTTCGTCGTGCCCGACGAGGTCCGTGAGCACATGGGTCAGCGCGACCGGGGTGGCGAGGCGCACGGTGCGTGGCGGGAACGCTTCGACGCCTACCGCGAGGAGTTCCCCGAGCTCGCGGCCGAGTTCGAGCGCCGGATGCGGGGCGAGCTCCCCGATGGCTGGCAAGACGCACTGCCGCAGATCGGTGAGGACAACGCGACCCGCAAGCACGCGGGCAAGACCCTGAACGCGATCGCCGGGACGCTGCCGGAGCTCTTCGGTGGGTCGTCCGACCTCGCCGGCTCGAACAACACCGACGTGGAGGGCGGGGGGACCTTCTCGGCGGACGACCGGTCGGGCCGCAACCTGCGGTTCGGGGTCCGGGAGCACGCCATGGCGTCCGCCGTGAACGGCATCGCGCTCCACGGCGGCTTCGTGCCGTACGGCGCGACCTTCCTGATCTTCACCGACTACGCCCGCCCCGCCATCCGCCTGTCGGCACTGATGGGGCTCAAGACGATCTGGTGGATGACCCACGACTCCGTCGGCCTGGGCGAGGACGGTCCCACCCACCAGCCGGTCGAACACCTGGCGTCCCTCCGGGCGATCCCGAACCTCCAGGTCCTGCGCCCCGCCGACGGCGAGGAGACGGTCGGGGCGTTCGCTGCTGCGCTGGACCACGACGGCCCGTCCGTGATCGCACTGACCCGCCAGGGGCTGCCGGCACTGGACGGCAAGCCCGGCGATCCGGTCGAGCTGGTGGCGCGGGGCGCATACGTCCTGGGCGACAGCGAAGCTGCTCCGGACGTCATCCTCGTCGGCACGGGAAGCGAGGTGCAGCTTTGCGTCGAGGCGGCTGGAGACCTCGCCGACGACGGGATCAGCGCGCGAGTCGTCTCGATGCCCAGCTGGGAGCGGTTCGCGGCACAGGACGAGGATTACCGGGAGTCGGTCCTGCCGTCCGCCGTCACGGCTCGTGTGTCGGTGGAGGCCGGCGCGACGCTGGGATGGGAGCGGTGGGTCGGCCGCGACGGTGTCACCGTGGGGCTGGACCGGTTCGGGGCATCCGCACCCGGCGCGGTCGTGCTCGAACAGCTCGGCTTCACCGCCGAGCGGGTGGCTCGGGAGGCACGGGGCCTGCTGGAAGGCTGATCCTCAGCACGCCCGAGTGCGCCTAATCCGGCAGGTGCTCGCCGCCCCGTCGCGTCTGCTTGCCCCCGCCCTTGCTCTTGCCCTTCGGCCGGCGCTGCTTCCCGGTGGCCACCGCCAGGTTGGCGTCTTCGGCCCGGTTCGCCCGCCGCAGCCAGAACCACGACATGAGCGCCATGATGAGGGTCAGCACGACAGCGTTCGCGAGGTAGATCTGCCAGCTCGCTTCCGAGAGCAGCGTGAACAGCGCCCCGACGGGTCCGAACAGCCACGCCTTGGACCAGAACCGCTTCTGACGGCGGGCCGTCGCGACCGCGAGCGCGGCCTCCTTGCGCTTGTCGAGCGCCTCCCCGCGGTTGACCGCGCGCACGATGCGGCGCCGGTCCTTGAGCCCGAGTTGGCTCCACGCACGCCGGTACTGCTCAGGGTCGGGGATCTTCGCCACGCGGGACTCCGGTACCGGCTGCGGTTCAGGATAGGCGCACCCGCGACGGGACTACGCTGCTCGCGACACCCGCGCCTGGAGCATCCGTGAACGCCGTCGTCGTCACCCCAGCGGGGTGTCGCTGATGGCCAGCGTGCTGTACGCCGAGGACGATGCTTCGGTGGCCGCCATGGTGGACTTCCGACTGACCGACGAGGGCCACGAGGTCACGCTCGCTGCCGACGGCAGCGAGGCGCAGAACCTGCTGCGCTCCAACGCCTACGACGTCGTCCTGCTCGACGTCATGATGCCCGGCGTCGACGGCTTCGCGCTGTGTCGGGAGCTGGCGGCGCGGGAGGACCCGCCGGTGATCCTCATCATCTCCGCCCGCGACCGTGCCGAGGACGTTCGGACCGGCATGGACGCGGGCGCGGACGACTACTTCATCAAGCCGTTCGACCCCGAGGAGCTGGTCCGCAGGATCGGCGAGCTCAGCGACCAGGGATGAGCGCGGGTTCGGCCGCCAGGGTGGCCTCGAGTCACTCGAGCGGTGTGATCCGGGACGTCGTTGACGACCGCTGACCCCGAGTGGCTGGCGAGTCGTCGCCCGGGTCGTCGGTCACGCGTCGACCTCTCTCCCCGCTGCGGCGGCGAAGGTCCTCTCGATCGCGCCGTCTTCCCCGCCCAGCGGCCCCACACCCGGGAGCGTTGCTCCGGCCTCGCGGTAGCGCTCGATCGCGGCCTGGACGTCCTCGATGGTCCCGATGCCGGAGAGCGAGTCGATCAGACCGTCGCTCACCCCCTGGAGCGCGCGGTCGACGTCTCCCTCGGTCATCCCTTCGTCGAAGCGTTCGAGGTCGTCGCCGAAGCCCGAATCTTCGAGCATGGAGCGGTAGAACGGCAGCGACAGGTAGGGCACGAGCTGGCGCTTGAAGCGGGACCGGGCGTCGTCGGGATCGTCGGTGACCGAGCAGGTGATCGCCGGGACGATCTCGATCGCCCCCGGATCGCGCCCCGCCCGCTCGGCGCCGGTCCGGAGGTTCGGGACGACGCTGTTCTCGATGTAGTCGGGGTTGCAGAGCCACAGGACCACGCCGTCGGCGAGCTCGCCGGCGAGCTGGAGCATCTTCGGGCCCAGCGCCGCGAGGTAGATCGGGATGTCGGGGCGTGGCGTGAAGCCTCGGAACGAGAACCCGGCACTGAAGACCTCGCCATCGTGCCGGACCTCGCCTTCCCGGAACATCGCGCGGAGGATCGTCACCGCATCCCGCATCGCGGTCAAGGGGCTGTCGGGGAACTCCAGGCCGTGCACGTCCTCGATGGTGGGACGATGGCTCGTCCCGATGCCGAGCACCAGCCGACCGCCCACGAGCTCGTCGATGGAGGCCGCGAGCTGGCCCAGCGCGACCGGAGACATGTGCAGCATGGGGTAGACCCCGGTGCCGAGGTCGATCGAGCTGGTGCTGCTCCCGTAGGCGACGACGGTCGACAGGCCGTCGCGGTTGAAGATGTGGTTGTCGAGCACCAGCTCGTAGCCGAGCGCTTCGACGAGACCCGCGCGCGTCTGGGCGCGCTCCAAGGATCTCCCGGGGCTCACGAGAGCGGCGAGACGGTCCACAGCGTGCTCCTGGGGCAGAGGGGGAGCCACGGTAGTGGCGACCGCGCGGGCAGTAGGGTGCCGCCATGCCGGCAGAGGTCGCGAGGAGCTTCCACGAGCGCACGTCACACACGTGGCGGTCGGTGCGTGCGGCCGGCCACGATCTCGACTGGTCCGATCGTCCGTTGCCGTTCAAGCTGTATCCGGACCTGCCGCTGATCGAGCTGCCGGTCCAGCTCCGCGAGTCGGACTGGCCGGCCCTCGATGCGCTGAGCGGGGATGGACCGCCGAACACCCCGCTCCTGGACCTCCAGTGGCTGGCCTCGTTGCTCTTCTACACCGCCGGCGTGACCCGCCGCTGGGCGCGGAACGGGCGTGACCTGCACTTCCGCGCGGCGTCGTCCGCCGGGGCGCTCTACCCGGTCGAGACCTACGTGGTCTGCGGCGAGCTGGACGACCACCTGTCTGCGGGGATCTACCACTTCGAGCCGCTCGAGTTCGGGCTGCGGCGCCTGCGCGACGGCGACCACCGTCGCGCCCTCGCGGAGGCCGCGGTGGAGCCCGCTGTGTCGTCGGCGCCGATCACCGTCGTTCTGACCGGCCTGCCGACCCGCACCACCTGGAAGTACCGGCTCCGGGGCTACCGGCATCTCTGGTGGGACGCCGGGACGATGCTCGCCAACCTCCTGGCCCAGGCGCAGGCGACCTCGCAGCCTGCCCGGTTACTCACCGGGTTCGTCGACGGCGAGGTCAGCGACCTGCTCGGCCTCGACCGGGAGCGCGAGCTGCCGTTGGTCGTGGTGCCGGTGGGGACACCCGGCGACGATGCACGGGGGGGAGCGGCGGCCGAGGGACCCCGGCACGCAAGCGTTCCGGTGCGGAGAGCCGAGGTCGACCACGACCTGCTCGCGGTCCACCGGGTCGCTGACCTGCCCACTCGGCGGGCCGTGCTGGACTGGCGACAGTCGATGCAGGACCTCCGCGTCGGGCCGGCGACGGTGATCTCGCATCCACCGGCTCTGGCGCCCTTCGACACCCTCGAGGAGGTGATCCTCCGTCGGGGCTCGACGCGCCGGTTCGCGCAGTCCCGGGTACCGACCGAAGCCCTGGTCTGGCCGGTAGCGGTGGCAGCGGGCTCATCCCCGGCCGACTTCCTACTCGAGGGGGAGACCCTCTTGAGCCACCACCTGCTGGTGCACCAGGTGGCCGGGGTCCAGCCGGGCGCGTACCGCTGGACCCCCCATGGTCCCGAGCTCCGGCGACCGGGCTCGTTCCGGGGCGAGGCGACCGCGCTGTGCCTCGAGCAGCAGCTCGGTGGCGAGGGTGCCTACACCGCGTTCCACCTGGCCGACCTCGAACGCATCCTCGAGAAGGGCGGGGAGCGGGCGTACCGCGCCGTCCAGCTCGAGGGAGGTATCGCGTCGGGCCGTCTGCAACTGGCGGCCCACACGCTCGGCCTCGGGGCCACGGCGCTGACGTTCTACGACGAGGACGTCGCACGGTTCTTCGATACGGCGCTCGAGGCGGCCACCGTGACGGCGGTCGGGACGCCGGCGTACGACCCGCGGTCGGGGGCTCGGCCGGCGGACAGCCCGCCGGCCCGGCTCGACGACGGATCGCTGCGGCTGTGAAACAGTGGCGGGTGCCCTCCCCTCCGAGGGCACCCGCCGGTGATGATCTCCCCGGACCGGATCGGGGAGCACTGGATGTCTTCGACACCGGCCCTCCGATCTCCTGCCGGAGATCCGGGCGACGCTCGTGTCCTTCCGGACAGGTGGGCGGCGACGGCCCGTTCGGCGCCCCCTGAGTGCCAAGGGGCGCCGGTAGCCTCGTCATCGACCGAAGGTCCTGCGATGCCCACCGATCACTCGAGCTCCCTCGAGGAGCTCCGCGACCGCGTGGACAAGATCCGCCGCTACCTCGACGTGGACGCCAAGCGCAACCGCCGTGAGGAGCTCCAGCAGCAGGCGTCCGCCCCGGACCTGTGGGACGACGTCGAGCACGCGCGGAAGGTCACCACCGAGCTGTCGCGGATCGAAGACGAGCTCGAGCGCTACGACGACCTGGTGGACCGGCTCGACGATCTCGAGGTCCTGAACCAATTGGCACAGGAGGAGGATGACCAGTCGACCGCCGACGAGGTCGCCCGCAACCTCGGCAACGTGCGTGGCGCCATCGACAAGCTCGAGGTCGCAACGCTCCTGTCGGGCGAGTACGACCACTTCGATGCGATCGTGTCGATCCACGCCGGCGAGGGCGGGGTCGACGCGATGGACTGGGCCCAGATGCTGCAGCGGATGTACGTCCGCTGGGCGCAGGATCACGGCTACGCCACCGAGGTCTACGACGAGACCTTCGGCGAAGAAGCCGGCCTCAAGTCGACAACGTTCGAGGTCAGCGGCCCGGATGCGTACGGGCTCCTGTCCACCGAGCACGGGGTGCACCGGCTCGTGCGGATCTCGCCCTTCGACGCCAACGCCCGGCGACAGACCTCGTTCGCGCTCGTCGACGTGGTCCCGGTCCTCCCCGAGATCGACGACGAGATCGAGGTCCCGGACGAGGAGGTCCGCGTCGACGTCTACCGATCGTCAGGGCCCGGCGGGCAATCGGTCAACACCACCGACTCCGCGGTCCGCATCACCCACCTCCCGACCAACATCGTGGTGAGCTGCCAGAACGAGAAGTCTCAGCATCAGAACCGTGCCGCGGCGATGCGGGTGCTCAAGGCCAAGCTGGCGGAGCTCGAGCGCCAGAAGCGACAGGACGAGCTCGACGAGCTCCGTGGCGGCCGACAGACCGTCGGGTTCGGCTCCCAATCCAAGGTCCGCAGCTACGTGCTGCATCCGTACTCACTGGCCAAGGACGAACGCAGCGATTTCGAGCTCGGCAACCCCCAGGCGGTTCTCGACGGCGACCTCGACGACTTCATCGAGCACGAGCTCCGGCGGCGTGCCAGCGAGGACCCCGACACTTGACCGGCGTCGCCGTGCTATCCGCTGTCGCTTGCGGGACGCTCGGAGCCCTCACTGCTACGCTCAATCGACGGACAGGCAGGCACCGGCCGCGGGGGACCGGTCCTCGCCCGGGGCCCGTCCCCGCAGCGCCCCGACCGTCTTCGACGACAGGTGTGCACACACCGTGATCACTCTCCGGAACGTCACCAAGACCTACAAGAAGGGCGAACGCGGCGAGGTCGTTGCGCTCAAGGACGTGTCGATCGACGTCGCCAAGGGCGAGTTCGTGTTCGTCGTGGGGCCGTCCGGGTCCGGCAAGTCGACGCTCATGAAGCTCCTCACCCACGAGGAGCAGCCCGACGTCGGCGAGATCTACGTCGCCGGGAAGAACCTCGACACGCTCAAGAGCTGGAAGGTGCCGATGCTCCGGCGCCAGATCGGCTACGTCTTCCAGGATTTCAAGCTGCTCCCGGCCAAGACCGTCGCCGAGAACGTGGCGTTCGCGCTCGAGGTGATCGGCAAGCCGGCGGCGGTGATCCGCCGCCGCGTGCCCGAGGTGCTCGAACTGGTCGACTTGGCCGAGAAGGCCGAGTCGATGCCGCACGAGCTCTCGGGGGGCCAGCAGCAGCGGGTCTCGATCGCCCGCGCGTTCGTCAACGGACCCAAGATCATGCTCTGTGACGAGCCGACGGGGAACCTCGACCCCTCCACCTCGGTGGGGATCATGAAGTTGCTGGA
>JAWVZB010000064.1:0-18960 GCA_033722375.1 Nitriliruptorales bacterium
ACCGGATTGAACCTCGAGGTCGCCGCCGGCGAGACCGTCGCGGTCCTGGGACCGTCCGGGTCGGGAAAGACCACCCTGCTGTACGCAGTCGCTGGGTTCGTGTCGCCCTCGGAAGGACGGATCGACATCGCCGGGGTCACCGTGAGCGGTCGCGGTCGGCGGCCCGTGCCGGCTGAGCACCGTGAGGTCGGTCTCGTGTTCCAGAACTACGCCTTGTGGCCACACCTGACCGCACTCGAGACGGTCGCCTACCCCTTGCGGCGTCGGGGCGTGGAGCGTTCGTCGGCCCAACTGCGGGCGCGGGAACTGCTCGCGCTCATGGGCATCGCCGAGCTCGAGCACCGCAAGCCCGACCAGCTCTCCGGCGGCCAGCAACAGCGGGTGGGTCTCGCCCGAGCGCTGGCGCGCGAAGCCCGGCTGTACCTGATGGACGAGCCCACCGCCCATCTGGATGCCGCGCTCCGCGGGGCGTTGCAGCAGGAGATCACCGCGGTGCGGGAACGCTCCGGCGCTGCGGCGGTCTACGCAACGCACGACGCCGGCGAGGCCCTGGCGGTCGCCGACCGAGTCGCCCTGGTGCGTGGCGGCCGGCTGGTCCAGGTCGGGGCGCCGGAGGAGGTCTACAGCCAGCCGGTCGACCGGTGGGCGGCCGAGCTGACCGGCGTGGCCTCCGTGCTGGACGTCGCGGTGAGCGGTGTGGACCGGAACCGCCTCGAGGTCGAGGTAGCAGGGGTGTCGCTCCGTGTCGGGGTCGCCGAGGTTCGGGGCGGAGGCCAGGCCCAGCTGCTGGTTCGTCCCGAGTGGGTGTCGTGCGGGCCCGAGGGGGCTCCGGGGACGGTCGAGCACGTCGCCTTCCGTGGCCCCCACACCGAGTACCGTCTGTCGACTCCTGCGGGCGAGCTGGTCGCGCGCCAGGATGGGCCCGCGCGCTTCCAGGTCGGTGACTCGCTCACGTGGCAGCTCCGCGAGGCATGGTGGCTGCCCCCCGAGCCGGATGGACCGACGCTCCGGATCTCGTCATCGCCGGCCTAGGCTGGTGTGGGCGGGGACACGGCGTAGGCAGGAGGCGGCATGGCCGGGGTGCGGCTGTTGGTCGGCACCGCCAAGGGGGCGTTCGTCCTGACATCGGACGGAGGGCGGGGCGAGTGGAAGGTTGCCGGCCCCCACTTCGGTGGCTGGCAGGTCTACCACGTGGCAGGATCGCCGGTCGATCCCAACCGCATCTACGCCGCCCCCTCGACCGACTGGTTCGGTCAGGTGATCCAGCGCTCGGACGACGGGGGCGCGAGCTGGGAGGCGGTCGGCAACGAGTTCACCTACGACGGTGTGCCGGGAACCCACCAGTGGTACGACGGCACCCCCCATCCGTGGGAGTTCGCCCGGGTCTGGCACCTCGAGCCGTCCAGTGACGATCCGGACACGGTCTTCGCCGGCGTCGAGGACGCTGCGCTCTTCCGATCGACGGACGGCGCGCAGACCTGGGAGGAGCTGCCCGGCCTCCGCGAGCACGGATCGGGGTCGAAATGGCAGCCGGGAGCGGGTGGCTTGTGTCTGCACACGATCCTGTTGCACCCCGACGACCGGGATCGGATGATGGTCGCCATCTCCGCTGCGGGGGTGTTCCGGACCGAGGACGGCGGGGCGTCCTGGTCGGCGGCCAACCAGGGCCTCCGCTCCGAGGGGATCCCCGACCCCGAGGCCGATGTCGGCCACTGCGTCCACAAGATCGCGGTCCATCCTTCCAGTCCGGACGTGCTGTTCATGCAGAAGCACTGGGACGTCATGCGCAGCGACGACTGGGGCGGCTCGTGGCGTGAGGTCAGCGGTGACCTGCCGACCGACTTCGGCTTCGCGATCGACGTCCACGCGCACGACCCCGAGACCGTGTACGTCGTGCCGATCACGAGCGACTCGGAGCACTACCCGCCGGACGGGGCGCTGCGCGTCTACCGCAGCCGGAGCGGTGGCGGCGACTGGGAACCGCTGACCCGCGGGCTCCCGCAGAGCAACTGCTATCTGAACGTGCTGCGGGACTGCTTGGCGGTGGATTCCCTCGATCCCTGCGGCCTCTACTTCGGCACCACGGGTGGGGACGTCTACGGGTCCTCTGACGAGGGCGACAGCTGGGAGCCCCTCGTCCGGGGGCTCCCGAGGGTCCTGTCGGTCGAGGTCCAGACGCTGCCGTGATCACCGTCAAGCTGCCGGCACACCTCCGCAACCTCGCGGAGGTCACCGACACCGTCCATGTCGAGGTCGAAGGACCAGTGACGGCTCGTAGCGTCCTCGACGCACTCGAGGCCGCGTACCCGGCGCTGCGGGGCACCGTCCGGGATCACGCGACGGGCAAGCGCCGAGCGTTCGTTCGGTTCTACGTCGGCCAGCAGGACATCTCCCACGACCCGCTGGACCGCCCGCTGCCTGCCGAGGTGGCCACCGGCGACGAGCCGTTCGCCATCATCGGGGCGATGTCGGGGGGCTGATGCACACGTGGACTCCGTGGAGAGGACGCAGATGGACACGCTCGATCGGTGGCACGACCTCGTGCGCACCGGCGATCTCGCGGGCCTCGACGAGCTGCTGCACGAGGACGTGGTGTTCCGCTCGCCGGTGTTGTTCACGCCCGTCGAAGGCAAGACCTTGACCGCCATGTATCTCGCCGGTGCCTGCCAGGTGTTGGTCTCTGACGGTTCGTTCACCTACGTGCGCGAGGTGGTCGACCCTCCCCACGCCGTGCTCGAGTTCACGAGCGAGATCGACGGCATCGAGGTGAACGGTGTCGACATGATCACCTGGGACGACGACGGCAAGATCATCGACTTCAAGGTCATGGTGCGACCGAAGAAGGCGTTCGACCTGGTTCACGCCAAGATGGCTGCGCTCCTGGAGCAGTGACGGCGGGTGTAGCGCCGCCTCCCGGTCGCGGTTCAGGCGCTCGAGGCGCTCGAAGCGCAGTCCGGGCAGCGGCCTCGGAAGGTCGTCTCGACCCCCAGGAGCTCGAAGCCGTGCTGCTGGTCGGTCGGGAGGCGCGGATCCTCGGTGACCACGTCGAGCATCTCGCCGCAGTCCACACAGACCAGATGGTGGTGGGGCTCGGCGACGTTGGGGTCGTAGCGCTTGCGACCGTCGGTATGGGTGATCTCGGCCAGCTCGCCCATGCTGACCAGCTCGTTGAGGGTGTTGTAGACGGTGGCCAGGCTGACCTCCGGCAGCATCTCGCGGGCTCGCTCGAACACCTCGTCGGCGGCGAGGTGCACGTGCTCGCCGGCCATCGCCTCGGCGATGACACGACGCTGCGCCGTCAGCCGCCAGCCGCGGTGACGGAGCCGCTCGAGGAGTGGGGCCACCTGCTCGGAACCTCCCGTCCGTTGTCCGGAAACTAACCGAAGAAGCGTTTGCTTCCAATCTTTGAACTGTTCTAATGTGTCAGAACCGACCCTGCTGACGCAAGCAGGCGTCCCCGGGGTCGGGTTCGATTCGAACAGCGGCACCGACCCCGATGCAGCACGAGGAGTACGACGTGGCAGACACGAGCGAATGCCCGGTGACGGGCGCCAGGACGGCCGAGAGCTTCGGACCGTCGAACCAGACATGGTGGCCGGACCGTCTCAACGTCCGGATCCTCCACCCCGAACATCCCAAGGCGGACCCCATGGGGGAGGACTTCGACTACGGCGAAGCGTTCGCCGAGCTCGACGTCGAGGAGCTCACGCGGGACGTCGACGAGGTCATGACCACGCCACAGGACTGGTTCCCGGCCGACTGGGGGCACTACGGTCCGCTGTTCATCCGGATGTCCTGGCACGCCGCCGGCACGTACCGCGTCACCGACGGCCGGGGCGGCGGGTCGACGGGCAACCAGCGGTTCGCCCCGCTCAATAGCTGGCCGGACAACGCCAACCTCGACCGCGCCCGCCGGCTGCTGTGGCCGGTGAAGAAGAAGTACGGCCGCCGCATCTCGTGGGCGGACCTGTTGATCTTCGCGGGCAACCGCGCTCTCGAGCACATGGGGTTCGAGACCTTCGGCTTCGGCTTCGGTCGTGAGGACATCTGGGCACCGGAAGAGGACGTGTTCTGGGGGCCCGAGTCCGAGTGGCTCGCCGACGAGCGCTTCAGCGGCGACGAGCGCGAGCTCAACGGCTCCCTGGCCGCGAGCCAGATGGGCCTCATCTACGTCAACCCCGAAGGACCCAACGGTGAGCCCGACCCGCTGAAAGCCGCGCACGACATCCGGGTGACGTTCGGCCGCATGGCCATGAACGACGAGGAGACCGTCGCGCTCATCGCCGGTGGTCACACCTTCGGCAAGGCCCACGGCGCCACCGCCGAGGAGCCCGGTCCCGCCCCCGAAGGGGCGACCATCGCGGAGCAGGGACTCGGCTGGAAGGGGGGCGTCGGCGCCGAGACCGTCACCAGCGGCATCGAGGGTGCCTGGACCCCCGACCCGATCGAGTGGAGCCACAGCTTCTTCGAGTTGCTCTTCAAGTACGAGTGGGAGCTGGCTCAGAGCCCGGCGGGCGCGTACCAGTGGCACCCGAAGGACGTGGAGGACGAAGACCTCGTCCCCGACGCCCACATCGAGGGCCAGATGAACCCGCCGATGATGCTGACCACGGACCTCTCGCTCAAGGAGGATCCGGGCTTCCGCGAGATCTCGGAGCGGTTCGCGAAGGACCGCGACGCGTTCGCCGACGCCTTCGCGCGTGCTTGGTACAAGCTGATCCACCGGGACATGGGGCCGAGCGTCCGCTACCTCGGTCCGCTCGTCCCGGACGAGGAGCTGCTCTGGCAGGACCCGATACCCGCGGTTGACCACGAGCTGATCGACGACAGCGACATCGCGTCGCTGAAGGAGACGATCCTCGACTCCGGTCTGTCGGTCCCCGAGCTCGTCAACACCGCCTGGTCGGCGGCGTCGACCTACCGCGACACCGACAAGCGGGGCGGGGCCAACGGGGGACGCATCCGGCTCGATCCGCAGATCGGCTGGGACGTGAACGTCTCTTCGGGGGTACCGAGCGTCCTCAGCAAGCTCGAACAGATCCAGCAGGACTTCAACGAGTCGCAGTCCGGCGACAAGCGTGTCTCGCTGGCAGACCTCATCGTGCTGGGTGGCTGCGCCGCCGTGGAGAAGGCGGCCAAGGACGCCGGCTACGACGTCGAGGTCCCGTTCACGCCCGGCCGTACGGACGCGAGCCAGGAGCAGACCGACGTCGAGTCGTTCGGCCACCTCGAGCCGATGGCGGACGGGTTCCGCAACTACCTCCAGAAGGACGGCGAGGTGCCGCCCGAGCACATGCTGCTCGACAAGGCGTTCATGCTGACCCTGTCCGGTCCGGAGATGACGGCGCTCCTCGGCGGCATGCGGGTTCTGGACGCGAACGTGGGGGACGCCAAGCATGGGGTCTTCACCGACCGTCCCGGAACGTTGACCAACGACTTCTTCGTGAACCTGCTCGACATGGGCACGGAGTGGGAGCCGGTCGTCGACGACGTGCAGGAGTTCGAGGGTCGGGACCGCGAGACCGGCGAGGTCAAGTGGACTGCGACCCGCGTGGACCTCGTGTTCGGATCGAACTCGGAGCTGCGCGCGCTGTCGGAGGTCTACGGCAGCGACGACGCCGAGGAGAAGTTCGTGAACGACTTCGTCGCTGCATGGAACAAGGTCATGATGCTCGATCGGTTCGAACTCGACTGAGTCTGTCGACCGTCACGGCACCCGGGAGGTCACCTGATCTCCCGGGTGCTGGCTGTCAGGGCCTCGCCGGACGGTCCCACCGTGGCCGCGAGGCTGGGCCCCTGGTGCGGAGCCCCCGTGCGGACAGTGACGCGAGGGGCGACGGCAGGTCGACCGCTCTAGGTTGCCGCCTATGAACGCTGAGGCGCCACCCGTGGAGCAGCCACACTCGACAGCCGTCGAGGAAGTCTTGACACGGCTCGAGGTCGACCCCGAGGTCGGACTGACCTCGCAGGAGGCAGAGGACCGTCGGGAAAGGCACGGCGACAACCGCCTGCGGGAGCAACAGTCCACCCCGTGGTGGGAGCTGCTGTGGGATCAGATCGCCGAAGCCGTGATCGTGCTGTTGCTCGGGGCGGCGGTGGCGGGCTTCGTCATCGGTGAGGTCATCGAGGCGGTCGCCATCCTCGTCGTGCTCGTCGTCAACACGATCGTGGGCTTCGTCACCGAGCTCCAGGCAGCACGCTCGATGGAGTCGTTGCGGGAGATGATGACGACGCTCGCTGATGTCGAACGCGACGATCGTCGTGACGAAGTCGATGCCAGCCTCCTCGTGCCCGGGGACATCGTCATCGTCGAGGCAGGCGAGAAGGTGCCTGCCGACATCCGCCTGCTCGAAGCCGAAGACACCCGCGTCGAGGAATCGGCACTCACGGGTGAGAGCGAGCCGGTCACGAAATCCCCGGAGCCAGTCGAGGAGGACACGGCCGTCGGCGATCGCAGCTCGATGCTGTTCATGGGTACCACCCTGGCTGACGGTCGGGCACGGGGCGTGGTGGTCGCGACCGGGTCCGGGACCGAGATGGGCAAGGTCGCCGAACTAGCCGAGTCCGCTGAGCAGACGAAGGCCCCGTTGCAAGAGGGGCTCGACCAGTTGTCGCGTCGCTTGGCGGTCGGGGTGATCGTCGGGGCCGCGGTTCTGTTCGGTGTCGGTGTGCTGCGCGGTCGGGAGCTCAACGAGGTCATCGAGCTCTCGATCGCCCTGGCCATCGCCGTGGTGCCCGAGGGACTGCCAGCAGTCGCCACGCTCACCCTCGCAGTGGGGATGCGGCGCATGGCTCGAGGCAACGCCCTCGTGCGACGCCTCCCGGCGGTCGAGACGCTCGGGTCGACCACCGTCGTGTGCTCCGACAAGACGGGGACCCTGACCCAGAACGAGATGGAGGTGGTCGAGGTCGCCCTGGCCGATGATGCGGCCGAGGAAGACCTGTGGGTCTCGGCGGTGTTGTGCAACGACAGCGACATCGATGAGGACGACGACCCGGTCGGCGACCCCACCGAGGTCGCGCTCTTGCGTGGCGCCGCCGCCTACGGCCTCGACTGGCGTGAGGTTCGCGACGACCACGATCGCACGAGGGAGGTCCCCTTCGATTCGGACACGATGCGGATGGCGACCGTCAACGACGGCACCGTGCACGTGAAGGGTGCTCCCGGCGTGCTCCTCGAAGAGCAGGAGCATGCGGAGCTGCTGGAGCGAGCCGCCGACATGGCCGATGGGGCCTTGCGCACGCTGGCGATCGCGCGCCGCCCTCACCCCGGCGACGGCGCTGAAGACGACGAGCTGTTCCAGGACCTCGAGATCCTCGGCGTTGTGGGGATGGAGGATCCACCCCGCGACACCGCCTCCGAAGCCATCGATCTCCTCCATCAGGCCGGCATCCGGACCATCATGATCACCGGTGACCGTCCCGACACCGCGGAGGCCATCGCGACCAGGATGGATCTGCCCCAGCACGAAGGTGTGCTCGAAGGCAGCGACATCGCCGGTCGTGAGGGCCCCGACCTCGAGGAGCGGATCGGCGAGCTCGAGGTGTTCGCGCGGGTCGATCCGGAGCACAAGCTCCGGATCGTCGAAGCGCTCCAAGAGCGGGGCGAGATCGTCGCGGTCACCGGTGACGGGGTCAACGACGCGCCGGCGCTGAGCCAGGCCGACGTCGGGGTGGCGATGGGATCCGGCACCGACGTCGCCAAGGACGCGGCCGACATCGTGCTCCTGGACGACCGGTTCGCGACGATCCAGACGGCCGTCGAGGAGGGCCGGCGGATATTCGCCAACATCCGCCGGTTCGGCCAGTTCCTGTTCTCGTGGCACGTCGCTGAGGTCAGTGTCATCACCGCGTCGCTGGTGGGCGGGTTCACCGCCCCGCTCTCGGGGTTGATGATCCTGTGGAACAACCTCGTGATCGACGTTCTGCCGTCTTTCGCGCTCGCGCTGGAGCCCAGTCGCGCCGACGTCATGCGGGAATCGCCGCGTGACCCGGACGAACCGGTGATCAACCGGCCGATACTCCGGCGCATCGCCACCCAGGCGGCACTGGTCGCCGGTGTCGGTCTGCTGGCCTTCTTCCTCGGGCTCAACGTCTACGACCTCGACACCGCCGGCGCCCGGACGATGACGTTCCTCGCCATGTCGGCGGGCCAGACCCTGGCCGTCTTCAACGCTCGCAGCGACACCGGCTCCGGTTTCAGCGGCGCCAGCGCGAACCCCTGGCTCTGGGGAGCGCTCGGGCTGACCTTCGTCCTCGAGGCTGTCGCGCTGTCGATCCCGCCGCTACGTGACGTCCTCGGCCTCGCTGGTCTCCCCTTGCAGGGCTGGGTCGTGGCGGGGTTGTTGGGGCTCGTTCCGGTCACCGTCACCCAGGGCTGGCGGATCGCCCGGGATCGGCTCGGTGGCTGACCACCCCGCTCACTCGTCCCTAGCCGGGACCTGGGCCACCCCCGGCCGTGAGGACGGCATGGCGAAGCGGCGCGCTGTCCACGGCGGAATCCGGGCTGTCGGAAACGGGACATCTCACGGGGCCGTGTCCGTCGTCGACCCTCGTCGGTAGCCTTCGCGTTCGCCGACGAGGGCCTGGGATGCAACCGCGGGAAGATCTCAAGCGGGACCTTGGGTTCTGGGGTGCGCTGACCATCGGCGCCGGAACCATGATCGGTGCGGGGATCTTCCTGCTCGCGGGCGTCGCCCTGGAGCTGACGGGCCCGGCCGCGATCTTCTCGTACCTCATCGCCGGGGTGATCTGTCTCATGACCGCGGCCAGCGCGGCCGAGTTGGCGACGGGCATGCCGACGTCGGGGGGTGACTACTTCTTCGTCTCTCGATCGCTCGGCCCGGCTCTCGGCGCGATCTCCGGTGTCGGGATCTGGCTGAGCCTCACGGTGGCGATCGCGTTCTACCTCGTCGGGATGGGGGACTTCCTCGCACAGATCACGCCGCTGTCTCCGGTCTTCGGGGCGATGACGGGCGGGGTGTTGCTGATCGTGCTGAACGTCGTCGGGGCGAAGGAGTCGGGGCGCGCACAGATCGTCGTCGTCGTGACACTCGTGCTCATCCTCGGGGTGTTCGTGGCCGCCGGGGTCTTCGAACTCGAGCCGGACAACTTCACCCCGTTCTTCCCGTTCGGCGGGTCGCCGGTGCTGTCGACCACCGCGTTGGTGTTCGTGTCCTTCCTGGGTTTCGTGAAGATCGCCGCGGTCGCGGAGGAGGTGCAGGATCCCGACCGCAACCTGCCGAGAACCCTGATCGGTTCGGTGGCGATCGTGACTGTCCTCTACGTGCTGATCGTGTTGACGATCGGTGGGATCTTCACCCAGGAGACGATCGTCGGTGTCCGTGATCCGTTGACACAGGCTGCTCGTCGTCTCTTCGGCACCGTGGGAGGGCAGGCGATCATCTTCGCTGGGCTGTTGGCGACGTTGTCGTCTGCGAACGCGAGCATCCTGGCGTCGTCTCGGATCAACCTGGCGATGGCGCGCGACGGGATGTTCCCGACGTGGCTCGCGCAGATCAGCCGCCGGTTCGTCACGCCGTCCCGGGCCATCGTGCTGACCGGAGTCCTCGCGCTCCTGGCGATCGTGGCGATCCCCAACCTCGAGGAGTTGGCGAAGGTCGCGAGTTCGCTGCAGCTCTACAGCTACGCGGCCCTGAACATCGGTTGCGTCGTTCTTCGCGCTGCGAATCCCGACTGGTACCGGCCGACCTTCCGAACCCCCGGCTATCCGTTCACGCAGCTCGTCGCGGCTGGGGGCTGCATCAGCATCATCTTCTTCTCGGGGCCGTTCGCACAGATCGCGGTCGTGACCCTGATCGTGGGCAGTCTCGCGTTCTACGCCCTCTGGGGGCGGCAACGCGCTGACATCGAGCACGCGATCCCGGATCTCCGCAGCCGATGGGCACGGCTCGGTCTGAGCGCCTTCTTCACTCCCGCGACCCGCTTCGGGACAGAAGCGGCAGGCACGGAGGCGCCGGTCGAGGTACCGCCGATCGAGCGCATCCCCGGGCCCCGCTGGCCCCGGCGTGTCGTGGTCGCGCTCGCCAACCCCGACACCGAGGTCTCCTTACTGCGGTTCGGGCGCCAGCTCGCGACCGGCGCGGACGAGGGTGGCGAAGTACTCGGCATCCACCTGGTTCGCGTCCCACGCCAGACATCGCTCGACGTCGCGAGGGAGCAGCTGGCGGACAACCGTCCCCCTCCCGCCCGCGAGGAGCTCGAGCGCACGAGCAGCGAGGTACCTGCTCCCCTTGCGGAGACCACCATCGACACGGCCACCGGCCTCGCTCACGATGTCTTCGATGGGCTCATCAACGAGACCGAGTGGCGTGATGCCGACCTGCTGCTCATGGGATGGCACGGAGGCTTCAGCGCCGGACGCATCTACAACTCGCCGATCCAACGGGTGATCGCCGGTCTGCGGGCGGACCTGGCCGTCCTCAAGGATCGGGGCACCGAACAGCCCCGTCGCATCCTCGTGCCGTGGGGCGGAGGGATCCACGCTCGGCTGGGGATCGAACTCGCGGTGAGGATGGCACGAGCCACCAACGGGGTCGTCGAGATCCTCCGCATCGTCCGCGAGGACGTGGACGCGGTGGATGAGGAAGAACGCTTGCGGGACGAGGTGACCACCCTGGTCGGTGACCTCGATCAGCTGGCCTACCGGGTCCGTCGAAGCCAGGAGGTCAGTGCCGGGATCCGCGAGACCCTCCATGACGACGGCCCCTTCGATCTCGTCGTCATCGGCGCGTCGCGGGAGTCCCGACTCCGCAACGTGCTGTTCGGATCGATCCCCGATTTCGTCGCCGACGAGGCCGACTGCTCTGTGCTGATGGTCCACCGTTACGTTCCGGAGCACTGGAGCTACCGGCTCCCCGCACGACTGAAGCGGATCCGGGAGTGGACCGGTACCACCAGCTCACCCGAGGAGGCCAGCCCTCAGCGGAACTCCTGAGCCATCCAGCACGGTCTCTGCCTGATGGTGCGTATCGTCAGGGGCGAGGAGCGCGGAGGTCGGGAGCAGTCTTGCAGGACATCGTGGCGCTGCCGCAGGAGTGCTCCCGGGCGGTGATCCATCCGATTGGGAGGTTGCGAGTGAGGGCGAGTTCCACATCGTCGCCGCCGCTCCCAACCGCGGGGTGGTCCGGGTGGCCCGCCAGGAGGGTCATGTCGACGAGATGAGGAGGGTTGCAGCGCTGCGCACACGCCTGGCCACGTTCGACCTGCCGTTCCAGATCCCTGTTCCCCTCACCGATGTGGTGGAGCACGACGGGCGTGCGGCAGTCGCGATGACCTGGGTTGCAGGGCAGCCGGCCCCGAAGGGTGAGCCACGCGTGGCTGGAGCTCGAGACCTGCTCGACGCACTACGGAGCATCGACGTTGCCCAACTCGACGGCTTGCTGGCTTCGCCGCGGGCGTATGCCGGCGGCGCACGGTGGCACGAGCTGATGTCCCAGGCGTGTCGTGCCCCGCCTGCCGGCTGACCTCCAGCAGGAGGCCCACGACCGCATCGAGGCGGTTGTTGATCTCGACCCTCCGCCGCCGTCGCTTGTCCACGGGGATCTGGCGGGTGACAACGTGCGGTGGCGCGGTGATGCGGTCGCGGGCGTTCGCGACTGGGATCTCGCCTCCGCATGGGATCCAGCGGTTGATGCGGCCTGTCTCGCCTGGCACGACTGAGACACCGCCGGGCCATCACGCACTACCGCGTGTTTGGTCTCGAGCAGATCGCAGCCGACATCCTCGCCGATGCGTCACCGGCGCGAATCGAGCGGACCGTTGGGCGGATCGCGACGTGGGTGAGAGACGCCCCGGAACCGGCGCTGCCATGACCGGCCGAGGACGATCCACGCGCTGCGCCTGGGTTGAGGTCATCGCCCACGTGTGGTGCCGCCGACGAGATCCACCGAGCGTTATGTGCTGCCCCGCCACTCGGGCGCCCGCCCGGAACCACGCTTGCGTGGCATGCCGATCTGACCTGTCGGGTTTGACTTCCCACCCGAGAACGTCACCTCTCTGCCGTGGTGACTTGCGGCTCACTGGAGGTACTCGGCGATGGCGGCTGATTCCTCTTCGAGCACGTCGGGGTCCACGAGCCCGCTGTCAGCCAGGACGTCGACGCGGGCCTCGAGCAGCTCGGCGCCCAGACCGCTGTCGATGAGGTCGTTGGTCAGGCGCTGGAGCTCGGCGTCGACCATGGCGGCGAACTCGTCCACCTCCAGGAAGCGGTCCGACAACACGTTGCCCATGCCTGGTCCGCCCTCACCGGGCGCCCCGTCCGGTCCGCCATGACCGAAGGGTGGGGTCATCTCGCCGTCGCCACCCGGAGCAGGTGCGTCCTCACCGTCGCCACGCCGGGCGGGTGGGCCGTCACCGTTGCGCAGGGGCACGTCGTCGGGGGGTGAGAACTGGCCGTCCTGGCCGCCGGCGACACCGCCCGGGCCGTTCCGTCCGCGGGGGCCGGCACCGAAGGCGAGGTTGTAGTCCCACGGCACGACGGTCATCAGGCCGGTTTCTGCGTCCCACCACAGGTAGGAGTTGTTGCCGGGGCCGTCGATGTCGTCGAAGTTGTCGACCAGCTCGTTGGCGGCGAGGTAGGTCGCGAACGCCTCGACGTCCATCCACTCCGACAGCTCGGCGGCGAAGGTGTCGTCGTCGGCCTCGTTGATGAACTCGAGGAAGTCGATCAGCGGGGTGAGGTCGGCAACGTCGTCACCGGCCTCCTGGTCGAACTCCTCGTCGTAGGCGTCGGGGTCGTTGCCGCGGTAGGTGTAGTCGCCGGTGGCCTTGGCCTTGTACAGCGCGCCGTCGTTGGCGAAGGTGTCCTCGACCCATTCGTCGTCAGGGTTCTCCACGACCAGCCGTAGCACCGCTTCTGAGCCGTTGACGTCGAAGGTGATCCACGATGCGTCCTCCGAGGCCAGGCCAGCCGCGGCCAGGATGTCCTGGGCGACCGCTTCGTTCAGGGCGGTCGTGGAGTTGTTGGACCGGACTGCGAACTCTTCGATGCCCTCGTGATCTTGACCGCCGATGTATTCGTCGAGCTTGATCAGCCACGGCAGCTCCTCGGGGTCCTCGTCGCCGCTGCCGACGCTGCGCAGCGACGAGTTGCCCTTCAGCCGCATCCCGACCTGCTCGTAGGTGATGCCGTCGATGGTGACGGTGGCCTCGATCCAGGTCTTCTCGCCGGTTTCGGCATAGGTGGCGACCAGTTCGGCGTAGTCGTCCTCGTCGAAGGTCACCGACACGGTGTGGACCGTCGAGGTGTCGAACAGACCGGTGGCCACCTCCTCGGTGTCGGCGAGCGCCGACGTGGTGACCTGGTCGTCGTCAGCCCCTCCGCCCGAGCAGCCGACGAGCGCGACGGCGAGCAGGATCGCGATTGTCAGTGACAGGTACGAGCGGTAGCGCATGGTGGCGTCCTCACGGTTGTGTGTCCGATCGCCACAGTGCTCCCGGGCGGTCACAACCACCTCCGTCCTGGCTTGGAGAACGCTCCGAGCTTCGCGTCGTGAGATTCCAAGGGTTCTCGGAGGGAGCACACAGGTGCAGCTCAGCCGGGCGACCCACGGTGGTTGCCGTTACCGACCGGAGTCGTCCCCATGACCCAGACCGTCTTGATCCTCATCGACCTCGTGGCCGTCGCGACGCTCGTGCTCGCGGTCTACCTGCCACGCCACCGGCGCACTGAGATGGTCGTGGCGTACCTGGGGATCAACGTGGGCACGCTGGCCGTGGCCAACGCACTGGCGTCGGCCGAGGTGAGCGCCGGGCTCGCCCTCGGGCTCTTCGGGGTGCTGTCGATCATCCGCCTGCGTTCGCTGGAGCTGGACCAGCCGGACGTCGCCTACTACTTCGCCGCCTTGGCGCTAGGGCTGCTCGGCGGCATCGCGACCTCGCCCGCCTGGCTCGCACCGGTACTGATGGCCGCTGTGGTGGCTGCGCTGTGGGTCGGTGACCACCCCCGCATCGCCCGCCGCACGGTCCACCAGCGCATGCGGTTGGATCGGGCGCACACCGACGACGAGAGCCTCGTGGCCCACCTCGAGGACCTGCTCGGCACCGAGGTCGTGCGGACGACCGTGCGCAGGATCGACCTGGTGCGAGACACCACCGACGTGGACGTGCGTTTCCTCCCCCCACAGCGGGCTGCCACGACAGCCTCCACCTCCGAGCAGGCCAGGAGCGACCGATGACCACCGACACGGGATGGGTCCGCGACCGGCAGCTGCCGGCGGTGCACCTCGACGAGGTGCTGGCCACGGCCGAGCTGCTGGACCGCAACGACCGCAAGTACGTGCTCCAGCTCGATGACCTCGACGAGCTCGTCGCAGCGATCCCTGCCGACTGGCGGGTACTGGTCATCGACGGCAGGTCGCAGCAGCGCTACCGCTCCGTGTATCTGGACGACCTGAGGCTGGGGTGCTTCTACGCCACGGCCCGGCGGCGACCGCACCGTTCCAAGGTCCGCATCCGTAGCTACCTCGACAGCGACCTGCACTGGTTGGAGATCAAACTCCACGACGCGGCTGGCCGCACCGTCAAACACCGCCGAGCCACCACCGCGGACCCCTTGCTGACGGATCGCGAGCGCGCGTTCGTTCGGGCGAAGGCCACCGACGACGTCGTCGTCGACGAGCTCCGTCCCGTGCTGACGACGGCTTACGGCCGCTCGACCGTGCTGCTGCCGTCAGACTGCGGGCGGTTGACCATCGACCGAGGTCTCTACGCAACGGATGCCGACGGTCGGTCGGTGGATACCGGAGAGCTCGTGGTGGTAGAGACCAAGAGCCCGGGCCAGCCGACCGCCGCGGATCGGCTGCTCTGGTGCCACGGACACCGGCCCGTGGCGATCAGCAAGTATGCGACGTGTCTGGCTGCGCTCCACCCGACGCTGCCCCGCAACCGGTGGCACCGCCTACTGCGCGACCGGGTCCTCCCTGCCGCGCTCCCCGGTTCCGACGCCTGGGTGCCGGCACACTTGGGGAGGGCAGTTGCCCGCACGCCACGAGCCCTGTCCTGGGCCGGAGTCGCCCATGCCTGCTGACACCGACAAGACGACCATCGTCGTGGTTGACGACGAGGAACACATCCGTGAGCTGCTGCGGATGGGCCTGTCGATGCGCGGCTACGGGGTCGTGGAAGCTGACGACGGCCGCGAGGCGCTGCGGATCATCGAGGACGAACAGCCAGCGCTCGTGGTTCTGGACGTGATGATGCCGGGGCTGGACGGCTTCGAGGCCGCCCGCCGGTTGCGCCGGGCTGCGGGACAGCACCGCGAGACACCGATCATCTTCCTCACGGCACGCGACGAGACCGAGGACCGGATCCAGGGGCTGCGGCTCGGTAGCGACGACTACGTGACCAAGCCGTTCTCGGTTGAGGAACTGGTCGAACGCGTCAACGCTGTGCTTCGTCGTTCCGGCGGCGGTGTGGCGAACACCAGCCGGCTGGAGTTCGAGGACCTGACCCTCGACGAGGAGACTCGGGAGGTCTGGCGCCATGGGCAGCCAATCGACCTCACCCCGACCGAGTACCGGCTGCTGCACTTCCTGCTCGCCAACGCTCGGCGGGTGCTCACGCGCGAGCAGATCCTGTCCAACGTCTGGGACTACGACTTCACGTCCAACGCGAGCGTGCTGGAAACCTACATCTCCTACCTGAGGCAGAAGATCGACGCGTACGACCCACCGTTGATCCAAACCGTCCGAGGGGTCGGCTACAGCCTCCGACTGCCCCGCTGACACCACCGGTGACGTCTACCCCGGGGTAATGCCTCCCGCCGGCTGTCGACCGCCGGGATCGTGAGCGACACGACGGCGCCTCCGTCCTGATGGTTCGCAGCGGTGACCGATCCGCCGTGCTCGCGGGCGATCGCTGCCACGATCGACAGCCCGAGCCCCGACCCCTCACCGGCCCGCGCGGGGTCGGCCTGCCAGAACCGGTCGAACGCCCTCGCGAGCGCTTCCTCGGGGAACCCGGGCCCGTGATCACGGACAGCGACGACAGCGTCCGACCCGGCCCGGCGAGCCTGCACTTTGATCACGGTCCCGTCGGGGGTGTGCCGCAAGGCATTGGCCACGAGGTTGCCGATCGCCTGCCGCAGATGGGCCTGGTTCCCCACGACCGGGACCGGTTCGGGCGCATCCAGACGCACGGGCCGGTCCGGGTCGAGCGCCACCGCATCACTACAGGCGTCGGCCGCCAGGACCGCCAGGTCGACCCGGGCCTGCTCGACCGGTCGCTCCTCGTCGAGCCGGGCCAACAGCAACAGATCGTCGACCAGCACCCGCATGCGCTTGGCTTCCTGCTCGATACGGCGCACGGCCGTGGCCTGATCGACGTGCTCGCTGTCGGCACCCAGCCGGAACATCTCCGCGAACCCCTGGATCGACGTCAGTGGGGTCCGCAGCTCGTGACTTGCATCGGCAAGGAACCGCCGCAGCCGCGCCTCGGTGGCCTCGCGTTCACGGAATGCTGCCTCCAGATCGTCCAGCATCCCGTTGAGCGCCTTCGCCAGCTGCCCAACCTCCGTGTTCGGCGAGGATGGATCCACCCGCTGGTCCAGCGATCCCTCCCGGATCGACCCGGCCGTCGCTGCCATCCGTTCCAGAGGCCGCAGACCACGACCGAGCACGATCCACGCGCCGGCCCCGAGGACCGCCACGAGCGCAACCCCGGCCATCGTGCCGATGACCAGCAGTCGGTCCAGTGACTCGGAGAGCGAGGTCAGGGGGCTCGCAGCAAGGGCGGAGGAGTCGCCCGGTCCCTGCTGGACGTAGACCCGCCAGTCCGTGTCGGAGGCAACCGATCCCACGGTGTACATCCCGGCCGCGGTCGGATCGATGCCGGTCAAGTCCGGCTCGACGTCAGCGTCGCCGACGTAGGTGACGTCCACCAGCTCACCCCCCTCGAACAGCGCACCGTAGGTCCCCGGCGCTACGACGACGGGGCGGTCAGCCGGCAACGGCGGCGGCTCACCCGCGACATCGCCCGGCGGTGAGATGCCCGCGAATCCGGCCGGCCCTCGCAGGTCCCGGACCACAAGATCGAGGGCTGCCCGCAACTCCCGGTCGAAACGATCACGCTCCGCTTCCTCGAAAGCCCGGTAGGTACTCACCCCGTAGACCGTCACGCCCACCGCTAGAAGCCCGATCAGCGCCAACGTCAGACGCACCCGCAGGCTCATCAGGTTCCCCTCATCGGGTCCCGCACCACTCGATCAAGACGGCCAACCGACGGCGACCGTGCCAACAAGGATGCCCGTCCAACCTCAGAGAACCCTCAGAACGCCGGTCCGAATCCTTGACCGCGGAACCACCTCCACGGCCAAGGTCGCCGGATGACACCGCTGGGCAGGTTGGCCCTGACCCACTCGACAGTCCTGGCTGTCAGTCTGCGCTACCCGCCAGCCAGTACTGCGCAGTCGCTAGCCGCCGGAAGCCCGCTGATTCGTACAGAGATCTGGCTGGCGTGTGCCCCTCGTCACCTCCGGTCTCCAGCATGATCACCGGGACACCAGCTTCGCGGAGATCCGAAACCGCGCGGTCCAGCAACTCGCGGCCCACACCACGCCCGCGGACCTCTGGAGCGACGGCGATCACCTCGACCTCGCCGTACTCGGACATCCCCGAAGAGGCGGGATGGATGCGGTAGCCGACGAAGCCGACGATCTCGCCCTTGTCTTCAGCGACGACGACGTACGTCTCCGGTGACTCGCACGCTTCTCGGACGACAGCTTCGTGGTGCGCAGCCCAGGAGGGCGTGGCGAGTCGGTCCAAGGGACTGCCAAGCGCCTCATCGACGGCGACTTCGACACCCTTCCACGAGCGTCTTGCCAACTCCACGAGCGCGGTCACGTCTCCCTCGGCCTGGATCCGCAGCGTGGCCATCGTCCCTCAGCATGATCGTGGAGCGCGTGTCAACGAGACCGTAGACGAGCGCCCCATGCGTCCGGCCACGAGCCGCAGCGGGTCCGGCGTTCGCTGTGTGCGGAGCAGTCGCGGCAGGCCACCGCCCGGCACCACGGTGATGCGCGGCTCATTGGATGGGTCTCGGTTCCCCGTCCACGTGGTTCGGGCTTGATGGTCCAGGCCGACACCGTGGGGGAACCGACCCTCTCGAAGTAGCGTCCCAATGAGACGATCAGATCGAGGATGCGGTAGCTGCCGGAGGTGAGCGTCATGCATGCGACTGCTAGCGCCGCAGGGCTGCGTGCGCGGCTGGTTCGAGTCTTTGGTCTAGGCGGAGTCGCGCTCCTCGCGCTGACCTCCTGCCTCGCCCCGCCTGACCGCGAGCGCATCGAGCTCGGCGGAGACTTGTACGGCGCGTCTGTGAACGGCTCGATTCTCAGCATCGAGGTGCCGACGTGCAATGGCGAACCGGAAGTCACGAAGCTGGAGGAGACCAACGATGAGGTACGTGTCGAGGTGGTGAGCCAGCGTCAACGAGGTGGGGACGACTGCCTCGATGGGGTCCAGGTCGAGCTCGACCGGCCGCTCGGCGACCGCGCGCTCATCGATGTGACGTCCGGGCGTGCGATCCGGGGCGACGAGCCCTGAGACGCCGCGACCGATCAGAGCGGGAGACGTGTAGGTCGAGACGCCCCAGGGGGCTTGCCTGAGGGCGGGACTCGTGGCTCCGCGGTGAAGCGGGCTGCCATGCGTCTCCTCGACAACGCCCGACCGTAGGCAGCAGATAGGCAGCAAGCCTGTGGAAACCCCGGATGGGAGATCCACTGAGAACTCCGAAACAGCGGAGAACCGGCCGCCAGGGCCGGTTCTCTACGGGTGCGCCGCCAGGGACTCGAACCCCGAACCTGCCGGTTAAGAGCCGGATGCTCTGCCAATTGAGCTAGCGGCGCAGGAGCGTGCCGGACCGTATCGGCTCGACGCGCCTCGGGGTGGCTGAGGGGACTTGAACCCCCGGCCTCCTGGACCACAACCAGGCGCTCTAACC
>JAWVZB010000065.1:0-18262 GCA_033722375.1 Nitriliruptorales bacterium
AGGACCGCCTCCCGGGCCGCGTCCGACAGGTCCTCCCAGGGCGTGTCGGGATCGTCACCCACGTGGCTGACGACCGCCTTGAGCAGCTGCTCGTAGTAGTTGGACCGTCGCCCCTGCCACGGCAGGACGACGTCCTCGGTGACCGCCAGTGACGGGTCGCCGATGACGAGTTCGGGGTCGACCCGGAGCTGGGTGCCGAGTCCCGAGCACTCCTCGCAGGCGCCGTAGGGCGAGTTGAACGAGAAGTTGCGGGGGGCGAGCTGGTCGAAGCTGAGGCCGCAGTTCGCGCAGGCCAGGTGCTCCGAGAAGATGTGCACCTCGGTCTCGGGCTCCGGCTCACCGGCTTCGCGGGCAGCGTCGACCTGCTCGCGTGACGGCAGCACCTCGATCATCGCGACGCCCTCGGCCAGCTGGAGCGCGGTCTCGATCGAGTCGGTGAGCCGGCGCCGGATGTCCTCCTTGGCGACGAGCCGGTCGACCACGACCTCGATGTCGTGCTTGATCTGCTTCTCGAGCCGTGGGACGTCCTCGACGTTCATGACCTCGCCGTCGACGCGGACCCGGGCATAGCCCTCGGTCGACAGCCGCTGGAAGAGTGCCTGGTACTCCCCCTTCCTCCCGCGGACGACGGGAGCGAGTACCTGGAAGCGGCTGCCCGACGGCAGCTCGTGGACCTGGTCGACGATCTGCTCGGCGGTCTGGCTGGCGATCGGCTCACCGCAGTTCGGGCAGTGAGGCTTCCCGATCCGGGCGTACAGCAGGCGGAGGTAGTCGTAGATCTCGGTGATCGTTCCGACTGTGGAGCGCGGGTTGCGTGAGGTCGACTTCTGGTCGATCGAGATCGCCGGGGACAGACCCTCGATGAATTCGACGTCGGGCTTGTCCATCTGACCCAGGAACTGGCGGGCGTAGGCCGAGAGCGACTCGACGTAGCGGCGCTGACCCTCGGCGTAGATCGTGTCGAACGCGAGGCTCGACTTCCCCGAGCCGGACAGCCCCGTGAACACGATCAGCGCGTCGCGCGGCAGCTCGATGCTGACGTTCTTGAGGTTGTGCTCGCGCGCCCCGCGGACGACGATCGACTCGCTCGACACTGGTCGGTCCCCTTCGAGGTGAGGTGCTCGGCACGCCCGACGTGGCGGGGAAGAACGTCCGTGGGCGGGCACCGATGGTACGGAGCACGAGCGTACCTGGACACGACACCCTAAGTCGAACACGTGTTCGGCACAGAGCCCGGAACGAGCCGCCTACGGTGAGCACAGTTCGAGCACACGAAGGAGCTGACCGCGTGACGTACACAGGCCACGTCGAGCCGGATGGTCCCCGCATCGAGCGCCGTGACGGGCGCTTGCTCGTGCGGAAGTTCTCGGTCGAGGAGATGGACAACAACGTCTACATCATCGCCGACGCCCAGACCCGCGACGCGCTGATCGTGGACGCGGCCGCCCGCCCCCAGCGCATCCTCGACGAGGTCGCCGACCTCGAAGCCCTCGCCGTCGTGCAGACGCACGGCCACTGGGACCACGTGCGGGCCTGGGACGGCCTCGTCGACGCCGGGCTACCGGTGTGGGGACACCCCGGGGATGCCGAGCTGTTCCCCCACGACCTCGACCGGGAACTGACTCACGGGGACACGATCGGAGTGGGCGAGCTCGACGTCGAGGTCATCCACACCCCAGGGCACACGGACGGCTCGCTGCACTACCTGGTGCGGGGCGAGGAGCGGCCGCACCTCTTCACCGGCGACAGCTTGTTCCCCGGTGGCCCCGGAAACACCTGGAACGATGCGGACCGCTTCCGCCAGCTCATGGGGGGACTGAAGGAGAAGGTGTTCGGCCCCCTCCCCGACGAGACCTGGGTCTACCCCGGGCACGGGGACGACACGACCCTCGGGGAGGAACGCCCGAAGATCCCCGAGTGGGAGGAACGCGGCTGGTGAGTCGCGTCGTTCAGACGGCGGACGCCACGCCGATCCCGGCAGCCAGGAGCACCAGCACGCCGACCATGGCACGCCCGACCTTGCGGTGCGCGTCCTGGACCATCTGCTCGTTGCGGCCGCTCCGGACACCGAGGTGCGCGGCGACGAGCGCCAGGAGCATGATCGCGGGGTGGACGTAGGCGATCAGCGGCTCGGGGTGTTCCCAGTACTGCTCCGTGCCGTAGAGCACGATCCCGAGCACCACCTGGATGTCGAGCAGGACGCTCGTGACGACGAACGGGGTCGGCGAGAACTCCTGCGCGTTGCGGCCCCGCCGGAACGCGGTCGCCGCCGCCCACAGGACGAGCAGGAAGACGGCGTAGCCCGCCCAGCGATGAACCTCGAGCAGCGCGTCCACAGGACCCCCGGATCGACAGCCGCGCAGGGTAGTGCCCAGTGCCTCCCATGCAGGTACGTGCTCGCGATACCACCGACCGCTCAGACGTTGGCCGCCTTCATGGCCTCGAGTTCTCGCTTGAGGTCGGCGATCTCGTCGCGGAGGCGGGCGGCGTACTCGAAGCGGAGCTCGCCGGCTGCCTCGTGCATCTCCTCCTCGAGGCGCTGGATCAGCGCCCGCAGCTCGTCCTGCGGCATGTCGGTGGCGTCGACCTGGGGGGCGTGGCGGGGCGCCTCGTCCGGGGCGTACTCCTCGCCCATCTCCTCGGCGCGAACGGCGGCGATGATGTCGCCGACGCGCTTGCGGATGGTCTGGGGATCGATGCCGTGTTCCTCGTTGAACGCAAGCTGCTTCTCGCGGCGCCGGTTGGTCTCGTCGATGGCGCGGTTCATCGCCTCGGTGACGTCGTCGGCGTACATGATGACCTGGCCGTTGACGTTGCGGGCGGCACGCCCGATGGTTTGGATCAGTGAGGTCTCCGAGCGGAGGAAGCCCTCCTTGTCGGCATCGAGGATCGCGACCAGGGACACCTCCGGAAGGTCCAGCCCCTCGCGGAGCAGGTTGATGCCGACGAGCACGTCGAACTCGCCCAGCCGGAGACCTCGGAGGATCTCCACCCGTTCGACGGTGTCGATGTCGGAGTGGAGGTAGCGGACCCGCACACCGTTCTCGAGCAGGTAGTCGGTCAGGTCCTCGGCCATCTTCTTCGTCAGCGTGGTGACGAGGACCCGCTCGCCGGCCTCGGTCCGCCCCGCGATCTCGTGCATCAGGTCGTCGATCTGGCCCTTGGTCGGCCGCACGACCACCTCGGGGTCGACGAGCCCGGTGGGGCGGATGATCTGCTCGGCGATCGTGTCCGACTCGCGCCGCTCGTAGCTGCCCGGGGTGGCCGAGATGAACAGCCGTTGACCGATCCGCTCAAGGAACTCGTCGAACGTCAGCGGCCGGTTGTCCCGGGCCGACGGCAGCCGGAACCCGTGCTCGACGAGCGTGTCCTTGCGGGAGCGGTCGCCCTCGTACATCCCCCCGATCTGCGGCACGGTCACGTGGGACTCATCGATGAACACCACGAAGTCGTCGGGGAAGTAGTCCAGCAGTGTGAACGGCGGCTCCCCCGGCTGACGCTGGTCGAAGTGCCGCGAGTAGTTCTCGATGCCGTTGCAGAACCCGACCTCGCGGATCATCTCGAGGTCGTAGTTCGTCCGCATCCGCAGCCGCTGGGCCTCGAGGAGCTTCCCCTGGCGCTCGAGGTCGGCGAGCTGATCCTCGAGCTCGACTTCGATCGTGACCAGCGCCCGCTCGAGGGCCTGTCGCGAGCTGACGTAGTGGGAGGCCGGGAACACGGCGAACTGCTCGATGGGGTTGCTGACCTCGCCGGTCACGGTGTCGACCCGGACGATGCGATCCACCTCGTCGCCGAAGAACTCGACCCGGACCGCCTTCTCGGCGTCGGCGGGGAACACCTCGAGAGTGTCACCCCGCACCCGGAACGTCCCGCGGATCAGGTTGAGGTCGTTGCGGGAGTACTGGAGGTCGACGAGCTTGCGCAACGTCTTGTCGAGCCCGACTTCCTCGCCGGTCTTGAACCACACCACGTGGTCCTCGTACTCCGATGGGGAACCCAGCCCGTAGATGCAGGACACGGACGCCACCACGACCACGTCCCGCCGGGACAGCAGTGCCATCGTGGCGCGGTGGCGGAGGCGATCGATCTCGTCGTTGATCGTCGCGTCCTTCTCGATGTAGGTGTCCGACTGCGGGATGTACGCCTCGGGCTGGTAGTAGTCGTAGTAGGACACGAAGTACTCGACCGCGTTGTCCGGCAGGAAGTCGCGGAACTCGTTGGCGAGCTGAGCCGCCAACGTCTTGTTGGGCGCCATGACGAGACACGGCCGCTGCACCCGTTCCAGCACCTTGGCCGCGGTGAAGGTCTTGCCGGTGCCGGTCGCGCCGAGCAGGGTGACCGCCTTCTCCCCCGCCCCGAACGCCTCGACGATCGTCTCGATGGCCGTCGGCTGGTCACCTGACGGCTCGAAGTCACTGACGACGCGGAAGTCCGGCATGGGCTCGAAGGTATCCCCGGGCTGTGACACCCCCCCCGAGCTCCGAGGTGCGTCACGCCTTCCGCACCGATGCCGACACGAACCCGGGACGCATCCTCAAGAGTCAGCTCGAGAGTCAGCCGGTGGGGCCATCGACCGGCGCCGGGTCGAACCAGTAGCGCTGGAGGATCTCGCCGAGGTCGGGGTCGAACGCGGTCGCGTCGTCGAGCAGCTCGTCGTCGCTCACGTGGTCGAGGGCGTACCGGTCCACCAGCTCCGCCAGGAAGGCGAGCAGCCGATCCCTGCCGAGCTGCTCCTCCGCAGCGAGCCAGGCGAGCGGGGCGCGTGCATACACCAGTGGCCCGTAGGCAGCGTCCCCCTCGAACTCCTCGAGAGGTTGCGCGGGCGGCTCGTCCTCGAGCCCCCGCTGGCGCGCGCCCGCGTAGCGGTCCCGGATCGCGGACCTGGCGAGCTGATCGGCGGCGTCCTCGCCGAACGCTTCCGCGTAGAAGAGGACCCCGAGGTACTGCGCCAGGGACTCGTCGATCACCGGACTGTCGAGCGAGCTGTTCCCGACCAGCGCGTGGAACCACTGGTGGGCGGCCTCGTGGGCGATCACGTAGGTCCCGAACCGACCGGACAGCGCCGCGTACACGTCGAGGTCGATGATCACGAGCCCGGGGAACTCCATGCCGGCGGCACCCTCGAGGAGATGGGCGGCCACGACGTCGAACTCGCGCCAGGCGACCGGCCCCAGGACCTCGGCGAAGACCTCGACGCTGCCGGTGGACTCGACCAGTGCCTGCCGGTTGACCTCCCGGGTGAAGGTGTCCGCTGGCGCCACCGCGTTGACCGTGAGTCGCCCGACCTGGCCCGTGGCCACGATCGGCGGGTCACCGAACCAGACCGCTGACAGATCGCGCAGGGACAACCCGCGGGCCCAGGTACAGGCGGCGATCACCTCCACCTCCGCGGGGCAGGTGTCCTCCTCCCCACCGGTCACGATCTCGCCGGCGTGGTCGATCAGCACCGACCAGATCGCAACGGGGAACGCCCCGACATCTCCCCACGGGACCATGGGGCCAGGGTCGAACGTCAACAGGGGTAGCCAGTGGCCGAGGTTCGCCGTGAGCGGCACCCCGCCCCCCTCGGGGAACCTCGCCAAGAGTCCGAACCCGGCCGGACCACCCCGGCCGTCGAGCCGGCTCCCCTCGACGAGGTCGTAGCCGATGCGTAGCCGCAGCAGGTGCGCCTCCCCGGCCCCGATCGACGCCGGGATGATGATCCGCGCCCCGTCCCCATCCTCCTCGAACTCGACCGGCTCCCCGTCCAGCGACACCTCGAGCGCGACCTCCCCGCCGTTCTGCTGCAGAACGGTGCTGGTCGCGAGCGAACGCAGAACGACGCGCTCCTCGTCGCGATCGGGACGCCAGGCGATGACCACGTCTGCGTCCACCCGCTGGGCGCCGTCGCCCAAGCTCGCTTCGACGACGTAGACGGGGCGCTCCGCGCGTACCGGCCAGGCCGGATCGCCGAGTGTGCGCCAGTCCCCCTGGGCCAGGGTGAGCCCCGCTCCGAGAACCTCCTCGCCGCCGGCGGCGGCAGCCGCGTCGGTGGAGGTCAGCAGCTCGAGCGCACGCGCGGACGCCTCGGGATCCGCAGGGCTCGGTGACAGGGTCGGTGACGGGCTCTCGGGGGATGTCTCCGCCCCGGTGGGTGACCGGTCCGGACGGGGCGCCGCGGCGGGATCTGCATCGGGGCTGCGGTCGATCGCCACTGCAGCCGCGACCAGCAGCACCGACGCCAGCAGCGAAGCGAGCAGACGGGTCGGGCTCACCCCTGTGCCGCCCGTGTCAGCTCCCCCCACACCTGATCGACCCGGTACTCGAGGTCGGCATGGTCGCCGGAGTTGTCGATCACGTGGTCAGCCTCGCTCCGCCGCACCTCGTCGTCGACCTGCGCCCGGATGCGTGCCCGGGCGTCCTCGGGCGACAGCCCGCGGTACGACGCGAGTCGTCGGACGCGGACCGCCTCCGGGGCGGTGACGACCACCACCGAGTCGACGTCCCGGTGCTGTTCGGTCTCGATCAGCAGCGGGTGATCGATCACCACGATGCCCGTACCGGCGTCTTCGAGCTCGCGAAGGCGAGCCAGGATGCGATCGTGGATACGCGGGTGGGTGATCGCCTCGAGTGCCTCGCGCTGCTCCTCGTCCCCGAAGACCACCTTGGCCAGGATCTCGCGGTCGAGCGCCCCGTCGTCGCGGAGCACCCACTCGCCGAAGTGGTCGACGATCTCGGCGAGTCCGGGCTCGCCGGGAGCGACCACCTCGCGGGCGATCTGGTCGGCGTCGATGACCTCTGCGCCCCGGTGCGCGAACAGCTTCGCGACGGTCGACTTGCCCGAGCCGATCCCGCCCGTGAGGCCGACGACGTACACGTGAGGCTCCGGTCCGGTGACAGCCGGAGGGTACGGGGCTACTCCTCCTCGGAGTCCTCGGCCTCGTCGGCGCTGTCGTCAGTTGCCTCGGCGCCGTCGGCCGCCTCGGGCTCGGCCCCATCGACCTCGTCAGCGTCGGCGTCTTCCGCCTCGTCCGCTGCTTCGGCCTTGGTCTCGACGGTCGAGTCATCGGCGTCCTCGTCCGGGGCCACCGCGGCGCCGGTCTCGGCGTCCTCGCTGGGAGCGGGGGCGGTGACCTCGTCGGGCAGTTCGGCTTCGGCGAGCGCCATCTCCTCGGGGCTGGGCTCGCTGCTCGACGGTGCCAGCCCGGCATCTGCGAGGGCGCCGGCCATCGTCCCCGACGCCGGCTCCTCCTCGGCTCCGGAGGAGTAGGCGGGCGCGACGGTCGGCTCTTCGCCGTACTCGTCCTCGTCGGTGGTCTCCGTGCCGGGAGCGGCCTGCTTGAGCGAGAGGCTGATCCGACGGCGAACGGTGTCGATGTCGATCACCTTCACGTCGACGTTCTCGCCGACGTTGACGACCGCTTCTGGGACCTCGACGTGGCGATCCGCGAGCTCGGAGATGTGCACCAGGCCCTCGATGCCCTCGGCGACCTTGACGAAGGCGCCGAACGGCACGAGCTTGGTGACCTCACCCTCGACGACCTCGCCGACCTGGTGCTCGCGAGCGAACTTCTGCCACGGGTCTTCCTGCGTCGCCTTGAGCGACAGGCTCACGCGCTCGCGCTCGAGATCCACATCCAGGACCTCGACCTCGACCTCGTCCCCGACCTCGACGACCTCGGAGGGGTGGTCGATGTGGTGCCACGACAGCTCGGAGACGTGCACGAGACCGTCGACGCCGCCGAGGTCCACGAAGGCCCCGAAGTTGACGATCGAGGAGACGACACCCTTGCGGATCTCGCCCTTCTGCAGCGACTGGAGGAACTCCTGGCGGAACTCGCTCTGGGTCTCTTCGAGGAACTTGCGCCGCGACAACACCACGTTGTTGCGGTTGCGGTCGAGCTCGATGATCTTGCACTCGAGCTGGGTGCCGACGTAGGGCTCGAGGTCGCGGACGCGACGCATCTCGACGAGCGAGGCGGGCAGGAACCCACGGAGCCCGATGTCGAGGATGAGCCCGCCCTTGACGACCTCGATGACGGTTCCGACGACCGTTCCATCGTCGTGGTAGATCCGCTCGATCGTGCCCCAGGCGCGCTCGTACTGGGCGCGCTTCTTGGACAGCACGAGCCGGCCCTGCTCGTCCTCGGAGTGCATGATGAGCGCTTCGACGACGTCGCCGACCTGCACGACCTCACCAGGGTCGACGTCGAGCTTGATCGACAGCTCACGGGCAGGGATGACCCCTTCGGACTTCCATCCGATGTCGAGGAGCACCTCGTCGGGGTCGATCTTGACGACGACACCCTCGACGATCTCGCCCTCGGACATCGACTTGAGCGTGCCCTCGAGCGCCTCCTCGAAGTCCATGTCCCCGAGGTCGTCCTCGACGATCTGGTCGCCCGTGGAGGTCATCGACCCGCCCGGCTCCTGCATGACGACGACGTCGCCGCTGCCTTCACCGGCGTCGACGGTCGGCTGCGCCGCCTGACCGGCCACCTGCTGCCGCTTGTCGGCCTCGGTGGTCTCGGTGGTCGGCTCCGCGGCGGGCTCGGCCGCCTCGGCGGGCCCGTCGGCCGTCTCTGAAGAGGTCTCGTTCTCGGTCTGCTCTTGTGTCTCCGCCTCGGGAGCGTCGTCGTTCGTCGGGTCGGGAGTCGGGTTGTCGGACATGGGGTCGGGTGCTCTCGTTCTGGTCTTCGGGGTCGGTTGGATGGCGGCCACGGATGGGTGGTCACGCACGAACGTGCTCCGTCCCACGGTAGCGCACCTGTGTGCAGGCAGAGCCGGCCGGCGGGTCCGGAGCAGCTCGCAGGGTCTCCGACGCGGAGCCGACTGTCAAATGCCGTCGGTACCGTCGGACCGTCGCCGACGACGAGATCGCATGCGCTTCCGCCGCCGCAAGCCCGACCCCGAGATGGTCGGGCACGTCCTGCCGGACGATCTCCCCAAGAAGGGGCTGTACGCGGAACCGTTGCGGGTGTCCGACATCCGGGTCGAGGAGTCGGTGGAGCAGCCCGCAGGCGGATTCCGGGTCACGTTCGGGGTCAGGGTCCGCGACGCCGAGGACAAGCGGGCGCCCAACATCGCGGTCGAGGCGACGATCGCCGGGCCGGAACGCACCGGCACCGGCACCGCGGTGACCGACATGCTCGGTCGCGCCAAGTTCCGGATGGAGGGGCCGGCAGGGCGCTACGAGCTCACCGTCGTCGACGTCGCCGCCGGCGGCCTCGACTGGGACCCGGCCGCCACGGACCTGACGGCCGCCGTCGAGGTCAGTGCTTGACGGCGTCGTACCAGGTGAGGCCGACGGCGGTGTCGACCTCGAGCGGGGCGTCGAGCTCGATCACCGCACACATCTCGCTCGTCACGAGCTCCTCGACGGCGCCCAGCTCGTCGTCCGGACATTCGAGCACGATCTCGTCGTGGACCTGGAGCAGCATCTGGCTCGCGTGACCCTCCCGGTCGAGCGCTTCCTGCACCCGGATCATGGCGAGCTTGATGATGTCCGCCGCCGTCCCCTGGATCGGGGCGTTGAGCGCCATGCGTTCCGCCATCTGACGTCGGTTCCAGTTGTCCGCCAGTAGGTCTGGCAGGTAACGGCGCCGCCCGAAGAGCGTGGTCGTGAACCCGTCACGACGCGCGTCGTCCACGGCCCGACCGAGGAACTCGGAGATGCCGGGGAACCGGTCCATGTACGCGTCGACGATCTCCTGTGCCTCGTCCGGCGGGATCTGCAGCTGCTGCCCGAGCCCGTAGGGGGTCAGCCCGTACGCGAGCCCGTAGTTGACCGCCTTGGCGCGATCACGGAGCGCACCGTCCACCGCATCGATCGGAAGGTCGAAGACCTTGGCGGCGGTCGTGGCGTGGATGTCCTCGCCCGAGGCGAACGCCTCGAGCAGACCCTCGTCCCCCGACAGGTGCGCCATGACTCGGAGCTCGATCTGGGAGTAGTCGGCGACGAGCAGGTGGTCGAAGCCCTCGCCCGTCACGAAAGCTCGACGGATCTCGCGGCCTTCCTCGGTGCGGACCGGGATGTTCTGGAGGTTGGGGTTGGACGAGGACAGCCGGCCCGTCGCCGCCACGGTCTGGCTGAAGGTGGTGTGGATGCGCCCCGTCTCGTCGTCGATCAGCGGTGGCAGCGCATCGACGTAGGTCGAGAGCAGCTTCGACTGCTCGCGCCACTCGAGCACCGCGGGCACGATGGGGTGCTCGTGGAGGATGTTCCCGAGCTGCTGCTGGTCGGTCGAGTAGCCGGTCTTGATCTTCTTGGTCTTGGTCAGTCCCAGGTCCTCGAACAGCACCTCCTGCAGCTGCGGACCCGACCCGACGTTGAACCGCTTGCCGGCGTGGTCCCAGATCTCGCGCTCGAGCTCGTCGACGCGATCGGCGAGCCGCGAGCGGATCTCGTCGAGAACGTGGCGGTCCACCGCGATCCCGGCCCGTTCCATCCTGGCCAGCACCGGAGCGAGAGGCGCCTCGATGGTCTCGAGCAGCTCGGTCTGTTCGCGCTGGTCCAGTTCGCCGCGGAGGTGGTCGGCGAGCTCGAGCGTGGCGTGCGCCCGCATGGCCCGGTCCTCCCACGGCTCCTCGTCCACGTCGAGGCTGAGCTGACCCTCGTCGTCGCTGTCGTCCTCTTCGGACAGGGTCCGGGACAGGTACTGCAGCGCGATCCGTTCGAGATCGAAGCTGCGCTGCTCCGGGTTCAACAGGTACGCCGCGAGCTCGGTGTCGGCTGCGACGGGCGCGAGATGCCAGCCCTGTACGTGGGCGACGTGATCGAGCAGCTTCGAATCGTGCGTCACGACCGGCCGGTCCGCATCGGCCAGCAAGCGCGCGACGGCCTGGAGGTCGGTGTCCTCGAGGTCCTCGATGCGAGCCGTGACGGGGTCGTGGTCTGCGTGCGCGAGCGCGAGCGCGTGCAGTCGCAGATGCGGCACCTGGTCCTGGACGAAGCCGACGACCGCGAGGGGTCCGCCGAGCCCGTCCAGCCAGTCCGCGAGCTCACCCCCCTCGAGGCGCACCGGCTCCCGCTCGAACGTGGTCGCTTCCTCCTCTTCGACGTCGCCGAGCACCTCCTCGACGAAGCGGTCGTAGAGCTGGCGGAACTCGAGGGTCCCGAACAGCGAGCGGACCGCGTCCGGATCGAACTGCCCCATGCGGAGGTCGGCGAGATCGGCGTCGAGGTCGACGTCGTCGCGAAGTCGCATGATCTTGGCGTTGATGCGGACCTGGTCCTCGTGCTCGCGGAGGTTCTCGGGCAGCTTCTTGCCCCCCACCTCGTCGATGTTGTCGTAGATGCCGTCGATCGACCCGAACTGGTCGAGCAGCTTCGCGGCGGTCTTCTCCCCCACCCCCGGGACCCCCGGCAGGTTGTCGGAGGTGTCGCCCCGCAGCGCCGCGTACTCGACGTACTGCGCCGGCGGGACGCCGTAGCGCTCCTCGACGGCTGGGGGATCCATCTCGGCCATCTCGGTGATCCCGCGCAGCGTGTACAGCACCGTGCAGTGTTCGTCGGCGAGCTGCATCGAGTCCCGGTCACCGGTCACGATGAAGGCGTCGAAGCCCTCGTCCACAGCGCGGTCCACCAGTGTGGCGATCACGTCGTCTGCCTCGACGCCGGCCACCGAGACCGCTGGGATCTGGAGCACCTCGAGGACCTGCTTGATCAGGTCCACCTGCGGCCGGAACTCGTCGGGAGGACTCGAGCGGTTCGCCTTGTACTCGGGGAACGCCTCGGTCCGCGCCACGTCCCGCCCCTTGTCGAACGCGACCACGACGTTGTCGGGGCGCCGTTCGGCGAGCAGCTTGATGAGCATGCTCGTGAACCCGTAGACGGCGTTGGTCAGCTGCCCGGTCTGGGTCCGCAGCGAATCCGGCAACGCGTAGAAGGCGCGGTACGCGAGGCTGTGGCCGTCGAGCAGCAGGATGGTGGGTCGGTCCGACACGGATCCCTCGCAACTGGGGAATCGAGCCCGGATCTGGGCGCCTCACGATCGTACTGAGCACCGGTGACGCGACGGTCGGGCGCTGTCCGCGAACTCGCCTCGGCGCCGACGAACGGAACGAGGGACCGCGTTAGAAGCGGTCCCTCGCGTCTTGGTCCTGTGTCGCTTCCTCAGAGGAAGATGACAAGCAGGATGATGATGAGCAGTAGTGCTCCAAGTCCGATCCTCATGTGCGCTCCCTTGTGTCGGTGTCGCACTACTCACTATGGGGCTCTGCCCACTGCGCTGCCGGGCGGGAACGGTGCCCCGCGACGGTGACCACGCTCCGTCTCGGACGCGCGTACGGTCCGTCACCCCCGTGCGGTCAGGGTCCGAACGTCACCACGCCGTTCGAGGGGTCACAGCACCATCGAGAGGAAGGACTTCGTCCGGTCCTCCTGGGGGTTCTCGAGGAGTTGGTTCGGGGGGCCCTCCTCCACGACCACTCCCCCGTCCATGAACACGACCCGGTCGGCCACCTCGCGCGCGAAGCCCATCTCGTGGGTGACCACCATCATCGTCATCCCCTCGTCGGCGAGGTTCCGCATGACCGACAGCACCTCACCGACCAGTTCGGGGTCGAGGGCGCTCGTGACCTCGTCGAACAGCATCATGTCGGGATCCATGGAGAGGGCCCGGGCGATCGCGACCCGCTGCTGCTGACCACCGGACAGGTGGTTGGGGTACGCCTCGATCTTGTCGAGCAACCCCACCTTCTCGAGATTGGTCCGGGCGACGTCCTCCGCCTCGGATTGGTCGCGCTTGAGCACCCGCTTCTGGGCGATGGTCAGGTTCCGCAGCACCGAGAGGTGGGGGAACAGGTTGAACTGCTGGAAGACCATCCCGATGTGGCGCCGCACGAGGTTGAGGTCGATGTCCTGGTCGGTGATGTCGACACCTTCGATCTCGATGGTCCCCGACGTGGGCTCCTCGAGCCTGTTCACGCATCGCAACAGGGTCGACTTGCCGGACCCCGAGGGGCCGATCACACAGACGACCTCGCCGAAGTCGACCTGGAAGTCGATCCCCTTCAGCACCTCGAGGTCACCGAAGGACTTGTGGAGTTGGATGACGTTGATGGCCGGCCCGTCGTGGCTGGAACCGGTGGCTGGCTGTGTACTCATCCTTGCTCCTTATCGTGCCCGCGCGGAGCGCACTTCGAGCGCCGCGACAGCCCGCGTCAAGGGGAGCGTGATGAGGAGGTACATCACCGCGATCACCAGGAGCGGCGTGCCGTTGAACGTGTTCGACATGAGATCTCGCCCGAACTTGGTCAGCTCCTTCGTGACCGGCGTCGTCCCGAGCACGAACAGCAGCGAGGTGTCCTTGATGAGTAGGACGAGCTCGTTCGTGAGCGGCGGGATGATGATGCGGAACGCCTGCGGGATGATGATCGACGTCATCGCCCAGAAGTGGCTCATGCCGAGTGACCTGGCCGCCTCCATCTGCCCTTTCGGCACGGCCTCGATGCCGGCGCGGATGGTCTCTGCCATGTAGGCGGCAGCAACGAGACCGAGACCGACCGTCGCCTTCCCGAGGGTCCCACCAGGGATGTTGATACCGAGGGTGATCGGCAGGCCGAAACCGATCAGGATGATCGTCACCAGGGCCGGCAGTCCTCGCAGCAGCTCGATGTAGCTCGTGGCGATCCAGCGGTACGGCCGCACCGACGACATCTTCATCAGCGCCAGCACGAGCCCCAGGACGAGTCCGAAGACGAACGACGTGAAGGTGTAGAGGACGGTGTTCTTGGCGGCGATCGTGACGACGTCGGGGAACATCCGCTGGATGATCTCGACGTTGGCGAACTTCTCCTGGATGTTCGCCCAGTCCGGAACGAGGACGAACACGGTCGCGACCGCGATCAGCAGTACGTACAGCGCCCCCCTGGAGAGCCGTTCCTGCTGCCGCTTCGAAAGTGCTCCGGACCGTTCGAAGGTGTGGCTGCTCACGCGCGCCTCCGGTGACAGACGACAACGGGGACCCTAGTGGGTCCCCGTTGCGCGTCGGCGCGTCGCTTGCTAACCCTGCGGGTCGGTGTTCGGGAACCACTCGTTGAAGATCTCGTCGTAGGTCCCGTCCTCCATCAAGGTGCCGAGAGCCTCGTTCACCGCCTCGAGCAGCGCATCGCCCTGATCACCTTCGGGCGTGGCGAAGCCGTACTGCTCGTCGGTCGGGTAGGTCTCGACCACCTGGACGCTGTCGTCGTCGAGGGTGCGGCCCTGGTTGACCACGAGGTCCTGGAGGATGCCCTGGATGTCGTCGGCCTCGAGCGCCGTGAACAGGTCGCCGGGGTTGTCGAACGAGACGATCTCGGCGTCGTCGGGCGCGTTCTCCTGGGCGTAGGCCTCACCGGTGGTGCCGGTCTGGACGCCGAGGCGCTGACCGGAGAAGTCCTCGAGGCTGCTGATGTCCGAGTCTGCCTTCACGAGCAGCGACTGATCAGCCTTGAAGTAGGGGTCGGTGAAGTCGACGTTGCCCTCGCGCTCCTCGGTGATGGTGATCGAGGCGGCCGCGATGTCACACTGGCCGGCTGCGAAGACCGAACCCGAGGTGATGCCGTCGAAGCCGGAGTTGATGACCTCGGTGCTCTCGAGGCCGAGCTCGCTGGCGATGGCCCGCATCAGCTCGATGTCGAAGCCGGTGAACTCGCCGTCCTGCTCGAACTCCATCGGCTTGTAGGGCGAGTCGGTGCAGACGGTGAGGGTGCCATCGGTGACGAGCTCGAGATCCGCCGCCGCTTCGGTGCCGGTGTCGGTGTCGGTGCTCGTGTCGTCGTCGCCGCCACAGGCCGCGAGGGCCAGGGCGAGCGAGGCGACCACAGCACCGGTCTTGAAGAACCTGCGCATGCGCATATCAGATCTCCGGTTGGAGGATGAGGTCGAGTGATTCCTCCACGAGGCTAGTCCGACGTGCCGCTCAGGTCTACTACTGGCCTCGTAGCGTTCGGACAGGGGCTGCCCGAGCTCTCAGCCCTGGCCGTCGTCCTCGTAGCGGTCGATGACCTGCTCCGCCACCTGCTTCATGGTCAAGCGACGCTCCATGGCCTGCTTCTGCACCCATCGGAAGGCCTCCGCCTCGGACAGGTCCTCGTTGTCCTGCAGCAGCCCCTTGGCCTTCTCGACCAGCTTCCGGGCCTCGAGCCGGCCCTGGAGGTCGTCGACCGTGTCCTCGAGCCCCGACATCTCCCGGAAGCGCCCCGCGGCGATCTCGACGGCCGGCAGCAGATCGTGCTTCTGGAACGGCTTCACGAGATAGGCCATCGCTCCCGCCCGGCGTGCCTTCTCGACGAGGTCCCGCTGGCTGAACGCGGTGAGTATCAAGATCGCGGCCAAGCGCTCCTTGGCGATCTCCTCGGCCGCCTGGATGCCGTCCATCACCGGCATCTTGACGTCCAGGATGACGAGGTCGGGTTTGAGCTCGCGGGTCAGGCGGACCGCGGATGCGCCGTCGGCGACCTCGGCCACGACGTCGAAGCCCTCCTCCTGGAGCATCTCCTTCAGGTCCAGGCGGATCAACGCCTCGTCCTCGGCGATGAGGACGCGGGTCGGCTCGTCCGCCGACTGCGTGTCCTGTTCGGCCTCGGTCACGTCGATCCCTCCACCTCGAAGAGCCGTTCCAGGAGCCGGTCACGCTCGGATTCGAGTTCCGCGGCTCGGTCTCGGGCCTCTTCGAGGAGTGCTAGATGGCGGTCGTGGTCGGTCTTGGCGTCCCGCCACTCGCGGTCGGCGAGTGGGGTCTGGGCGACGAGCTTCCTGGTCTCGGCATCGTCGGCGACGTCGGCCAGGTAGGCAACCTGCTCGCGGAGCACGCGGTGGTTCGCGCGTACCCGCTTCAGGTCATCCTGCACGTGCCTCAGGCGCTCGTGCAATCGTGCTCGGTCGCGGTCGGGTCCCGTGCTGTGCCTCCCCCTCCGACTGGGTCGGAGCTGTGATGGTAGAGGCACCGCGGGGCGGGGCGTGCACGCGACGTGTGGCAACCGTGCCCCGAGTGGGATTCGAACCCACACAGCCTTGCGGCCAAGGACGTTTGAGGCCCTCGTGTCTCCCGGTTCCACCATCGGGGCGTGACAAAGCGACTACGCCGCGTGGCGATCGCCTTCAACTTCCGAAGAGTACCCCCGTGTCCCGGGCAGCCCACAGCCATCCGGGGTGACGGCGCGGTGAAGACGCGGGCGTGGCGGTGGCGTGACGGGTTGGACGGAGGCGCTACGTTCGGGGGGCCGCCGTGGGGACGGTGGTGACGCGAGAATCGGCGCCTGACCGGGGCGTCGGCAGGGGGACCGGTTGCTCTTCCCGACAGTGCAGTTCGCGGTGTTCTTCGCCGTGGTGCTGAGCGTGTCGTGGGCGCTCGTCAAGCACCCCGTGGCGTGGAAGCTCTTCCTCCTCGCGGCCAGCTACGTGTTCTACGCCGCGTGGGACTGGCGCTTCACCGGGCTGCTCGCCGGCTGCACCGTGATCAACCAGGCGGCGGCGATCGGCATCCACCGGGCCGGCACGGAGCGACGCCGCCGGTGGATCCTCGGTGCCGCGATCGCCGCCGACCTCGGTGTGCTCGCGTGGTTCAAGTACTACGGGTTCTTCGTCAGCTCGTTCACGAACCTGCTGGGCCGTGCCGGGCTCGAACCGTCGATGCCCCTGTTCGACATCCTGCTCCCGGTCGGGATCTCGTTCTTCACGTTCCAGGCGATGAGCTACGTGATCGACGTGTTCCGCGGCAAGCTCGAACCCGCCCCGCACCTGGACACCGCGGTGTTCGTGGCGTTCTTCCCGCAGCTCGTCGCCGGCCCCATCGTGCGGGGCAGCGAGATGCTGCCGCAGCTGCGAAGCCAGCCGGACGCCCAACGCATCGAGGCCACCCGGGCCTTCGGGCTGATCCTCGCAGGGCTCTTCAAGAAGGTCGTGATCGCCAACACGCTCGCCACCGAGCTCGTCGACTCGGTGTTCGCGACCCCCGGCGCGCATTCGTCGATGGAGATCCTGTTCGGCATCTACGGCTACGCGGTCCAGATCTACGCCGACTTCTCCGCCTACACCGACATCGCCATCGGCGTGGCGCTCCTGCTCGGGTTCCGCTTCCCGCAGAACTTCAACGCCCCCTACGCCGCCACCTCGCTGCGTGACTTCTGGCGGCGGTGGCACATGACGCTGTCGCGGTGGCTCCGTGACTACCTCTACATCTCACTCGGTGGGAACCGTGGTGGGAAGCTCTTCACCTACCGCAACCTCATGATCACGATGGTGCTCGGCGGACTGTGGCACGGCGCCGCGTGGACGTTCGTGCTCTGGGGTGCGCTGCACGGCGGCGGTCTGGCGCTCGAGCGCCTCTTCAGTGCCCGCCGCGAACCCCGGCCGTCCACGACCGCCGGCAGGATCATGCAGCGGATCGTGACCTTCCACGTGGTGTGCCTCGGGTGGGTGTTGTTCCGGGCCGACTCGCTCGGCACTGCCGGCGAGGTCCTGACTCGACTGTTCACCGCCAGCGGCCCGGCACCGGCGGTCACCCCGACGATCCTCCTGCTGGTCGCCATCGGTATCGGCATGCAGTACGTGCCCCGGGATCTCGGTGCCCGCCTCGAGGTTGCCCTTGGCCGCTGGCGCCCCGCCGCGGCGGCCGGGACGCTCGGGGTGTCGCTCCTCGTCCTCGACGCGCTCGGTCCCACGGGCGTCGCTCCCTTCATCTACTTCCAGTTCTGAACGGACCACACGTGCACCGCAAGCTCACCGGCGACCAACCCGCCCCCGACGGGGTGCCCCCGGCCTCGGACGGCGCCGGGACGGAGGGGCCGACCATGCCGGCCCGCCGGGTCATCGCGATCGTGATCGGGGCGCTCGTGATCGGGGCGCTGCTGAACGCGCAGTCGTTGCTCGAGACCGCCGAGCGTCAGCGGTTCGGGACCACGCGCACGGTGGCGATGGCCTTCGCCGAACCACTCGCCAGGATCAGCAGCAGCCTCCGGCTCGATCGGCCCCGCAGCGCCATCGACGCGCTGCTGCACCCCGAACCCGACATCATCGTGGCGGAGCCGGAACCCGAACCCACCAGCGAGGTCCCGGAGCCGGCCTCCTCCCCCACCACGGCCCCGACCGTGCCGCCCTCGCCGACCCCTTCGCCGACCCCGACCCAGCGCGTTGTCACAGCAGAGGATCCCCTGCGCGTGTACGTCGCGGGCGACTCGATGGTGGGACAGTTCGGTCCCGCCATGGTTGATCTGCTCGACGACACCGGCGTCGTGACCGCGGAGTCCCGTGCCGAGTTCGCCAGCGGTCTCACCCGCCCCGACTTCATCGACTGGCCGA
>JAWVZB010000066.1:0-18249 GCA_033722375.1 Nitriliruptorales bacterium
CGGTGCGATCTCGTAGCCCTTGGCGATGTCATCCGAAGCGACCTCCTCGCCGTCCGCCTGCGCGACCTTCCGGTGGCGGATCCGCGAAGCGTCGGAGCGGCGGATCTCGCGGAAGCTCACCGACTTGCGCTTCACCGCGGTCACGAGTTTCACCGGGATGTTGACCAGCCCGAAGCTGATCGCCCCGCTCCAGATGGCGCGTGGCATGGGGAAGCGCTCCTGGTCGGTGTCCGTGGTCGGTGTCCGTCGTGATACCGGCCCAGTATCACGGATGGAGCGGGGCGGGGCGAGACCTCGCCACGCTGAGACGACCTGGGGCGAACCCCTGAGCCTGTCCGTTGTGTCTGGTATCCCTCTTTGAGGACTTCTTGAGGGGTGCACGGCAGCCTGTCGTCAGCTGATCGCAGGACGCCTCCGAACGGGATAGAACATGCAGAGGGCCACCGAAGCCGGCGTGACGGCGCTGCTGGCCGCCTCGCTGGCTCTGTCCGCGTGTGCGGGCCCGGAGGAGCAGACCGCCGTAGCAAACAGCCCGACCCGACCCAGTTCGCCGACGCCCAGTCCGACGGAGGACGGACCTGCCACGACGGCCGACGGGAGGCTCGATTTCGGATCGGTTGCAGGAACGTGGTCGGGCAACGTCGAGTGGCGCCTGTACGGCGAGGTCGTCGATCCCGGGGCGTTCGAGGTGCACGTGGAGGACGCCGCCGAACGGACTGCCGCGGTGGGCACCATCAGCGAGCTCGGGGCGGCCGGGGGTACCGATGCGGTCTGCACGGGAACGCTGCTCGCGGTCGACGCCGACCCACCCACCTACGTCTTCCGTGTTCGGTGGGACGACGACCAGGTGTGCACGGGATCCGGCCGGGTGATCCTCCGCCAGGATCCAGACGCCGAAGTGGTCTCGTTCAAGCTCCAGTCGGGTGACACCGCCGCCGAAGGCGACCTCGCCCCGGTGCCCACGTCATGAGTCACCGCGCCATGAGGAGAGTTGCGACCTTGCAGGATGCGAGGTCGGATGGACGGCGGAGACGACGCCGACACGCAGTGACGACGGTGTTCGCACTCGCGTTCTTCGTCAGCGCCTGCGCGGGGCCGGAGGATCCGTCCGCAGCGGCGAACAACGCCGCCCCTGCTCCCCCCACCACGACGAGCGAGACCCAGGCGGAGACCGGAGCCGACGAGGACGCGACCACCGCGGACGGCGCGCTCGACTTCAGCGCGATCACCGGCAGCTGGCAGGGACAGGTGCAGGGACCGGGCGGCACCCACTGGGTCGTGCTCGAGATCGACCCCTCGGCCGAGGCCTTCTCGAGCGCGGGTACGTGGCAACAGGGGGTCACGGCCGGCGAGCCGGGCTGCCAGGGGAAACTCATCGCCGTCGAAGCCAAGCCCCCGATGCACCGCTTCTCCCTCACTTTCCCGGAGGAGGAGAGCGGAGCCGGCCAGCCCTGCCAGAAGGGGCGGGTCTGGCTGATCCTCGACCCGGCGACCGAAACGCTCGACTTCGAGTACAAAAACGCCTACCAGAAGTGGACCGGAACCTTGAACACGGGGGACACCTCATGATCGCTCGAGCATCCGGGGGTCGCGTCGGCCGGCTCCGACTCATCCTCCTCGGACCCGCCGTGGTCCTGCTCGCAGCCGCGTGCGCGGGGCCAGAGGACCCGAGCGCGGCGGCGAACAACGCCGCGCCAGCCCCACCTGCGACGACCACAGAGACCGAGGCCGACGAGAGCGCGACCACGGCAGACGGCAGGCTCGACTTCGGTGCGATCGCGGGCACCTGGCGTGGGGAAGTCACCAACAAGCTCGCCGGCCGCCCAGGGGGAGGCGGCGCGAAAGACTGGATCGAGGTCGAGATCGACGAAGCAGCCGAGGCGTTCTCGAGCGTGGCCACGATGGATGTGGGGGTCACCTCGAACGAGCCGGCGTGTTCGGCGACCTGGACCGCCATCGACGCGACGCCACCGGTCTACACCGCACGCCAGAAGTCCGACGATGAGAACTACTGCGTGCAGGGGCGTGTCCGGCTGATCCACGATGCCGAAGCCGGGACACTTGATTTCCAGGTCTCTGGCGGCAATCGGAAACAGTCGGGCGTGCTCACCAGGATCGACTCATGACGGCTACCCGACTCGAGAGGCCCTCCAGATGCTGAAGTTCCTCGGCCGACGCGCGGTGTGGAGCGTCGGGTCACTCCTGATCTTCGTCACCCTGACGTTCTACGGGATGTCACTCCTGCCGTTCGACTACGCCTCTCGGTTCGGCCTGGGCTGCCGTGTCTGCGCCGACGAGGTCCGGGCGTCGCTCGGCCTGGACCGCTCTGTCAACGAGCAGTACCTCGACTTCCTCGGCCAGCTCGCCTCGGGTTCGCTCGGCACCTCGTTCTCGGGCCGGCCCGTCGGGGACGTCATCTTCGGCCGGCCGCTGTGGGTCACGGTGCTCGTGTTCGGGCTCGGGGCCGTCCTCGCGTTCCTCGTTGGCATCTGGCTCGGGAAGGTCGCCTCCTGGCGGGCGTCGCCACAACGGAAGGGGACGCTGAACACGATCGCGATCCTCGGGTTCACGATCTTCCCGCCGTTCCTCGTGTTCCTGCTCCTTCGCTACAGCGAGTCGATCATGCGCTGGATCAGACCCAACGTGGGTGTTCCACCTGACGAGCGCCACGTCTGGGCGGCCACGACCTGGACCGAGGTCGACGCCATCAAGCTGGTCGGCAGCACGCTCCTGATCGCCGTGATCGTCGGGCTGATCATCCGGGCGGTCGCCCGGCACTACCGCTGGCCGAGCTGGATCGGCACCTGGGCGACACCAGCAGCGATCGCGACCGCGATCGCCAGCTGGGCGATCGTGGACGCCTGGAAGCCTGCGCTGACCGTGCTGTTCCACGCCCCGCGCTTCGACGCCACGAGCGGTGCCGGCGGGGCCGCAGGACAGGGGGGCGGGAACGTGTCACTCGCCCTGTTCGGCTTCATGGTGCTCGCGTTCGGTGAGATCATGCTCGTCGTCGAAGCGTCGATGCAGAGCGAACGGGGTGAGCACTACGTCTTCACCGCCCGCGCCAAGGGATTGTCCGACGCCGAGGTCCGCGACCGCCACGCCCTCCGCAACGCGATCCTGCCCGCGCTCACCCGGTTCGTGATCGGACTGCCGCTGCTGCTGACCGGCCTCATCATCGTCGAGCGTGAGCTCGAGCTCCCCGGACTGTCGACGGTCTTCCTCGACGCCGCGCTCGCCGCCGACCTGCCACTGGTCACCGGGGCTCTGCTGCTGTTCGGGGCGGTGACCCTCGGCGCGAAGCTGCTGCTCGAGGTGCTCGTCGCACGACTCGATCCCCGTATCCGCGTCGAAGGGTCGACGCTGTGACCACGCTCCACGGCCATGCCAGCGTCCCCGTCTCCCGGGCGAGCCGGCTCCACCGTGCACGCCGCCTGGGCAAGCGGTTCATCACCAACAAGTCAGCAGCGATCGGCATCGGCCTGCTCGGCTTCTTCGTGCTGCTGTCGCTTCTCCACCCGGTGCTCATGGAAACGGTGTGGGCCAGCGACCAGATGGCCTACCGCCCCGTCGCCGGCTACGACACGAGCATCGCCAACCACCCGGCCCCGCCGTCGCTGCGGCACCTGCTCGGCACGGACACCCTCGGGCGTGACGTGCTGTCGATGCTCATGGTGTCGCTGCGCCCGACGTTCGTCAGCGCGATGATCGCCGCGGCGATCATCGGCTTCACATCCATCCTGGCCTCGTCGGCCGCCGCAACGATCCGGGGGCCGGTCGACACGCTCACGAACCTGGTCAGCGAGTCTCTGCTGCTGCTGCCGGCACCGGTGGTGATCATCGTTGCGATGATCGCCTGGCCGCCGGACGTGTTCAATCACATCCACGCCGGCCTGCTCTACGGATTCCTGGCTGGCCTGTCGACCGCCACGATCGTGCTCCGCACCCAGGCGCTGTCGATCATGGGCCGCCCGTTCGTGGACGCGAGCAGGGTGGCCGGCAGTCGCTCGTGGCGGATCATCCGGAAGGAGCTGATCCCCCACTTGATCCCGCTCGCCATCGTGCAGATGATGGTGGGCGTCGTCGGCGTGATCGTGGCCACCGCCTTCGCGCAGTACCTCACCAACCCCGACGACACGGTCGGACTGGGCACGATGCTCTACAGCGGCCTGACGTTCCAGGGGTTCTTCATCACCACGGTTGCCTGGAACGTGCTCCTCGCAGCGGCGCTGTCGATCACCGGACTGTCGGCGGCCTTCTACCTCATCGGGCGTGGCATCACCCAGATCACCGATCCGGAGAACCTCGCCGCCGATCGCGAGACGATCGAAGTGGCGGCCACCTCAGCCTGATTCGGCGACGACCTCCTCGACCTGCTGCACCGGCGTGATGTCAGTGAAGTTCGGGATGTCCTCGGGGATGGCCATGCCCGCGTTCTTGAACGCAGCGTTCATGTCGTCCTGCGATTCGAAGTACAGGTTCGTGGTACAGACGTAGCTGGCCTCACCCTCCGGGACGCCGGCGACGCCCTTGCCGACCTCGGCACGCGTCATCCACTCCCCGAACTTCTCCTCGACGAGCTGCATGTGGTCGTCCAGGTAGTAGTCCCAGTCGAACCGGTCGCCCTTGGTGGACGGGTAGAAGACGGTGAGCCGGATCATCGGTGCCTCCGCGGTCGCGTTACCACGACCCTACTCATCGGCCGTCGCCGGGAGGGGGCCGCTCCGGGGCCGCACGGACGACCTCTTCCGGGGAGACGTCGTTGCGTTGACCCTTGTAGGAGGGCTGGCGAAGCAGACCGTCGGGTGTGAACTCGCGGTACTGGACGGCGACGACGATCTCGGGGCGCACGAACACCGCATCCTCGTGTGGAACGGGATCGGCGAACGGGCTGTCGTCGACCTGTGCACCGTCCAGCGCCACCCAGAGCCGCTCCAGCTCGCGTTCGGTGAACCCGCTCCCGACGCTGCCGGCGAAGCGCAGGCGACCCTGCTCGTCGTGGTAGCCGAGCAGCAGCGATCCGAACGAGCGGGTGCGGGCGCCCTCACCCGTGCGGTAGCCGCCGACCACGAACTCCTCGATCCGCATGCTGCGCAGCTTCCGCCAGTCGGCAGAACGCACGCCTGGGCGGTAGGGACTCCCGAGTCGCTTCGCGACGAGCCCTTCGAGACCGAGGTCGTCCACGACCGCCTGCACGACGTCGAGCTCCTCAGCGCGGGTCGGCGGGACCTGCCAGTGGGGTCCGTGGAGCCCGAGCGACTCGAGCTCGTCCCGCCGGCTCTCGTAGGTGGCGTCGAAGCGCTCCACGCCCCCGCTGACGGGGAGATCGAAGGCCAGGAACGCAACCGGCACTGTTGCCGCCAGCTGCGCCGCCTTCCGGGGGTCACGAACGTGCATCCGCCGTTGGAGGCGTGAGAAGCTCGGTCGTGACTCGGCGTCGAACGCCACGATCTCGCCGTCGATGACCGTGCCCGGGGCGGCGACCTCTCGGAGGCCGACGAGTTCGGGATAGGAGTTCGTGACGACGTTGCCGCGTCGAGACCAGATCGTGATCGCGTCGTCCTCGACCCCGACCACGGCACGGACACCGTCCCACTTGAACTCGAAGGCGTACCCGCCGAGCTCGTCGGTCTGGTCGCCGGTCACGGCGAGCATCGGGGCCACGAACTCCACGACCACTCCTCCGACGGGTTGACCGTAACGGCGCCGTAGCCTGCGTCCCCCACCAACGGCCGAACGAAGACGCACCGTGCCTCCCACTGACGACCTCGACATCCGCCCCGTCCACGAGGGCGATGCCGAGGCGCTGATCGAGCTCGTGGGCTCCGTCTACGCCGAGTACCCCGGGTGTGTCCTGGACCTCGGCGGCGTCGACGCAGATCTCACCGCCCCGCGCGCGACCTCCGACGAGAAGGGCGGCGACCTGTGGATCGTGGAAGATCCGGACGGTGAGATCGTCGCCTGCTGCGGCTGGGCACCGGCGGGGCCGGACGCGATCGAACTGAAGCGGCTCTACGTCCGCGCCGACGCACGCGGCAGGCGGATCGGGGCGTGGCTCGTGGGTCAGGTGGAGCAGGTCGCCCGCGAGCGGGGCGCCGATCGGGTCGTGCTGTGGAGCGACACCAGGTTCACCGCTGCCCACCGGCTGTACGAGCGTCTCGGCTACGAGCCGACCGGTGAGACCCGGGAGCTCGACGATCCCAGCGACACGACCGAGTACCGGTTCGGACGCGACCTGGCCGGCGACGCCTGACGGGCGTCTCCCGTCAGTTGGAGGCGCCGTACCCGCCCCGGCTGCGCCAGGTCGGCGCACCGTCATCGTCCTGGACGAGCTCCCCGTCTGGGTGGTGATCGTCGAGTTCCACTTCTTGTCCGTCGACGTGGTGCGTGGGGACAGCGCGTACGAGCTCGGAGGTCGTGCTGCTCAAGAGACCAGCGGCCGCGAGTGAGCGCAGCTCGGGGGTGCGGTCGGACAGGGCGGACAGCACTGCGTTGGCCGCATCCAGGTCCTCGAAGGGACGGGACTCGTCGGTGGCGGCGAGAAGAACGTCGGTGATGACCCGCTGCGTGAGATGACCGCCTGCGCTGCCCGACTCGACGGTCCGCGCGTGCCAGCGTCGAACGAGCCGCTCGATCGCCTCGGCCGGCATCGGGCGGGCGTAGAGGAAGCCCTGCATCTCGTCACAGTCGAGCATCTGCAGCGCCTCGACCTGGCCCTCGGTCTCGACCCCCTCGGCCACGACCTCGAGGTCCAGCGACCGCGCCAGCGCGATGACGGCGGAGATGATCGGGGCGCCCTCCCCCGTCATCTCCGCGACGAAGCTGCGGTCGATCTTCAGCGTGTCCACCGGCATCTTCGCGAGGTAGCTGAGTCCCGAGTACCCGGTCCCGAAGTCGTCGATCGAGCTACGCACCCCGAGGGCACGGAGCCGGTTGAGGAGATCCGCCGCCGCTCCCACATCGCGCATCAGGACGGATTCGGTGATCTCGAGCTCCAGGGACCGTGGTGGCAGGCCGGTGGCGCGCAGCGCTTCCACCACGAGCTGCTCCACGTCGACGTCGGCGAACTGCCGGGCCGAGAGGTTGACCGAGACCGGCACGTCGATCAGCCCGGCCTCGCGCCAGGCCGCGTTCTGCCGGCACGCCTCATGCAGCACCCAGGCGCCGAGGTCGAGGATCAGGCCCGATTCCTCGGCGACGGGGATGAACGCACCCGGTGAGATGTCACCCAGGGTCGGGTGCTGCCAGCGGACCAGGGCCTCGAACCCGACGATCTTCCCGCTGCTGGCCCGCACTCGCGGCTGGTAGTGGACCGCGAGCTCGCCTTCGGCCAGGGCGGAGCGGAGCGCGCTCTCGACGGCCAGTCGCAACTGGGCCTTGGCGCTCATCTCGGCGGTGTAGAACTGCAACTTCCCGCGCGCACTGGACTTGGCGCGGTACATCGCGATATCGGCGTTCTTGAGCAGCGAATCGGCATCACTGCCGTCTTGGGGGAACATCGCCACCCCGATGCTGGCCCCGATCGGGAGCAGCCGCTCGCCGACGGGCACGGGCTCGTCGAGCACGCGCAGGAGCTTGTCCCCGACCACGCGCACATCCGACGGGGACACGCCGTGCAGGAGCACCGCGAACTCGTCGCCGCCGAGCCGCGCGACGGTGTCCTCCTCGCGCAGACCCTTCTTCAAGCGGGTGGCGATCTCCCGCAGGACCTCGTCCCCCACGTCGTGCCCGAGGCTGTCGTTGATGCGCTTGAAGCGATCCAGATCGACGAACATGACCGCGACCCGGTCGCTCTGGCGTCGGGCCTGAGCCAGCGCGACATCGAGCCGGTCGTGGAACAGGACACGGTTGGGCAGACCGGTCAGGTCGTCGTGCTGCGCCCGGTACTCACCGGTCGCCCGCTCCTGGACCTGCCGCACCAGGTGGATGACGACGAGCAGCGGGAACAGGATCATGATCGCCAGCTTGAGGCCGAGCGCGTCCGTCGCCCCGCCCGAGCGCACCACCGAGACCACCGGGGCCGTGATGATCGCGGCGACGAGCAGAACCACGTGGGCCCGCGTGAGGCCAGCGGCCGTGGCCGGGATCGGGGAGAAGCGCTCGTCGACGGAGGGATGAGCGGCTGCGATCGCGAGCACCACCCCGGCAAGAGCCACCACGCCGGCCAGGGCGTCCGGCCGCACCTGGAGGTCCGCCAGCGGGGCGACCCCCTGGATCCCGTAGACCGCGAAGTAGGCGGCGACCGAGCCGAGAACGATCCGGGTCGCGAGGGGTGGATCCTGGCTGAGGGCCAGCGCGCGAACCAGGACCCAGACGCCAGCGAGGTAGACGAGAGGGACGCCGAACCACGCGAGCGCGATGAGCGGATAGTCCTCGAGCGAGCGGGCCGAGGCGGACAGCGACAAGGCGATGGCCAGTGCGGCGAGCACCCCTTCGAAGAGGACGTCGACGGCACGGCCACGCGACATGCGGTGCTGGAAGAAGTTGAAACCCGCCCCTGCGACCCCGACAGCACCGACCAACGCGGCGGCCAGCGTCGCCACCGAGTTCGTGTCGACGTGGACGTAGAGAGCCGCGCTCAGCGTCGCAGACGCGGTCGCGAGCCCGAGGAACCACCAGGCGCGCCGCCAAGAGGGATCGTGGTTGGAGCCGAAACGGGACTGTGCCGTCGCTATCGCCGCGAGTCCGGCGAGCCCACCCACCACGGCGCTGGCGGCGGGATCGAACCGGTAGGCGGCAGCAGCGGCCACGAGGAGCACGGCAGCGAACGCGCTCCTGGCCTTGGGGCTGCGCACCATCGTTCCCCCTCCCGCATGCATGTGTTGCCGATCCCGCTCGGCGACGACCCCCGATGAGAACCGTCACCCACAAGTATCGGGAACGCCGGCCCGCAGCACCATGGCTCAGTGTAACTATCTCAGAGCGGTCGGACGTTGACTCTCCGTGCTTGAGCGAGCGTGAAACGCGCAGGCTGTGCGCTCAGTGCTCGCACCGCCGGTGTCCCACGCGGTGACTATCCTCCGCCCGGAGACGATCCACCGGCGTGAGGAACGAGGTGAACCAGGGGCCTGCAGCGGACGATCCACGCGTGGTCGGCCGCGTGATCGGCACCGAGGACGCCACCCCCTTGGAGTTCTGGGTCGGGATCGGCCCGGACCGCTTCCTCCAGCTCGACGACGTCGTGGCGCTCGAACGCACACCCCCCGGTCGCGAGGCCGTGCGCATCTACGGCGTCGTCAGCCAGGTGCGTGCCCGGCACGAGGGAGCGAGGTTCGACTCGGACGTGTTCCTGATCGAGGACGGCGTCCTGCCGGCGGAGGTGGCCGAAGCGGCGCAGGTGCTGGCGACCCGCTTCGAACCCGAGGTGTTCGTCCCCCCGCTGCCCGGCCAGGCGGTCCGTCGCGCCGAGGGCGACGAGCGGGACGAGGCGCTGTTCTTCAGCGGGATGGACAAGCGGTTGCCGGTCGGTCTGTCCCGCGACGACGACCCGGTCTACGCCAACCTCGAGTTCATCGACGGAACCCGCGGCGCTCACATCAACATCTCCGGCGTCTCGGGCGTCGCGACCAAGACGACCTACGCCACGTTCCTGCTCCATGCCCTCTTCACCTCGGGGGTCCTCGGTGGCGAAGCGGTCAACACCAAAGCGCTGATCTTCAACGTCAAGGGCGAAGACCTGCTGTTCCTCGACCACGAGAACAGGGAGCTCGACGAGGAACAGCGCGACCGCTACCGGGCGCTCGGACTCGAGCCGTCGGCGTTCCGATCGGTGGAGTTCTGGGCGCCACCGAAGCGCGGGGCGACGTCCGCCGTGGCCGACACCGGCGCCCGCGTCGAAGGAGTGACGTCCTTCTTCTGGTCATTGGCCGAGTTCTGCAAGGCCGAGCTGCTGCCGTTCCTGTTCACCGATGCCCAGGACGACCGTCAGCAGTACACGATGATCGTCCACCACCTGACCGCCAAGCTCGCCCGGGAGGCCGAGGCGCTCCCGGACGGCGGCGTGCGGCTCGACGGGGAATCCGTGACGACCTTCGCCGACCTCGTCGACCTGATCATCGACCGGGTCGAGGACGAGGACACGTCACGCGAGTGGGCGGGGCGGGCCATGACCGTCGGCACCATCAGCGCGTTCGTCCGCCGCCTCCACGGCGCGCGCAAGCACGTCGAGCACCTGATCCGGGGCGACATCCCCAACCCCGCCAAGCACACGATCGCGCACCAATCGCAGGTCACGGTCGTCGACATCCACAACCTGAACGACCGTGCCAAGCGGTTCGTGGTCGGCGTCGTCCTGCGACGCGCGTTCGAGGAGAAGGAGCGATCGGGATCCCCCCACCCGATGACGTTCGTCGTACTCGACGAGCTCAACAAGTACGCCCCGCGCGACGGGACGTCGCCCATCAAGGAGATCCTGCTCGACATCGCCGAGCGGGGCCGCAGCCTCGGGATGATCCTGGTCGGGGCGCAACAGACGGCATCGGAGGTCGAGCGCCGCATCATCTCCAACTCCGCGATCCGCGTGGTGGGGCGCCTCGACACCGCCGAGGCGGGGCGAGACGAGTACGGGTTCCTCCCGCGCGCCCACCGGCAGCGGGCCACGATCGTCAAGCCCGGGACGATGATCCTGAGCCAGCCCGAGCTTCCCGTCCCGCTGGTACTGGAGTTCCCCTTCCCCGCCTGGGCCACCCGCCCGTCGGAGGCAGGCGCTTCGCTGCGCCCCACGAGTCAGGTGGACGAGCATCCCGACGACCCGTTCGACGACGTCGCGCTCGATGACCAGGGCGACCCGCTCCCGTTCTGACCCCCCCGCGCCACCCTGCATACGTCGCGCCACCACCAGCAGCGGGCTGGGAGTCGGACCGTCGCTTGACAGGTGGGGGCCGGACCGTCGCTTGACAGGTCCTGTCTCAGGCCGCCCGTAGGATCGCGACATGCGCATCCTGCACACCTCCGACTGGCATGTGGGCCGATCGATCCGTGGCCGCAGCCGCGCCGACGAGCACCGGGCCGTGCTGGCCGAGATCGTCGAGATCGCCCGCACCCGCCAGGTCGACCTGGTGCTCGTCGCCGGGGACCTGTTCGACACCGCCACACCCAGCCCCCAGGCCGAGCGGATCGTCTATGGGGCGCTCTTGGCGCTGGCGGAAACCGGAGCGCACGTGGTCGTCATCGCGGGCAACCACGACAACGCCCGGCGGCTCGCCGCCGTCGAACCGCTGTTGGGACTGACCCGGATCCACGCCGGCGCCCACCTCCGCCGCCCCGAGGACGGCGGGGTTCTCGATCTGGAGCTGGCGGGTGAGCAGGCGCGGATCGCACTGGTTCCGTTCCTCTCGCAGCGCAGCATCGTCAAGGCCGACCAGCTCATGGAACGGGATGCTGCCGAGCACACCGGGCGCTACCAGGAGCGGTGCAAGCGCATCATCAACGGCCTGACGGAGGGTTTCGGCAGCGATGCCGTCAACATCGTCCTCGCCCACCTCACCGTGACGTCGGGGAAGCCCGTGCTCGGCGGTGGCGAACGGGCGGCCCACACCATCTTCGACTACTTCGTTCCGCCGCAGGCCTTCCCATCCACGGCCCACTACGTGGCACTCGGCCACCTGCACCGCCCACACAAGATCCCCGGAGCCTGTCCGATCTGGTACCCGGGTTCGCCGCTCCACCTGGACTTCGGCGAGGCCGCCGGCGAGAAGGCCGTCCTCCTCGTCGACGTCTCCCCCGGCACACCGGCCGAGGTCGAGCAGGTGCCGCTGACGGCAGGGCGACGGCTCGCGACCCTCCGAGGGACGCTGGCAGAGCTCGAGGCGCGCCGCGACGACGTCGGCGACGAGTACCTGCGGATCGTGGTGGAGGAACCGTCCCGGGTCGGGCTGGCTGACGAGGTGCGCGACCTGTTCCCCCATGCCGTGGACGTCACGGTCGCCCGCCCCGACGACGAACGGGAGGAACAGGTGGTCGACCTGGACGACCTGTCGCGCTCCCCACAGGAGCTGTTCGCCGAGTACCTCGACCACCGCGACATCGACGACGACGCCATCGAAGCGCTGTTCGGTGAACTGCTCGAAGACGTCACCACCGTGAGCGACACCTGATGCGCCCCGCCAAGCTCGAGCTCGAGGGGTTCGCGTCCTTCCGGGAGCCGACCATGCTCGACCTCGAAGGCGCGGATCTCTTCGTGCTCGCGGGGCCCACCGGAGCCGGCAAGAGCAGTCTCATCGACGCGATGGTGTTCGCCCTCTACGGCTCGGTCCCTCGCTACGACGACCGCCGGCTGGTCGCCCCGGTGATCAGCCAGGGCCATCAGCAGGCGCGGGTGCGGTTCACCTTCGAGCTCAACGGCGACCGACTGACCGCCACCCGCGTGGTCCGGCGCACCAAGACCGGGGCCACCACCAAGGAGGCCCGCCTCGAGCGCGGATCGGACGGGAAGGTGCTGGCCGGCACCGCCGACGAGCTCACGAGCGAGATCGAACGTCGCATCGGGCTCGGGTTCGACCACTTCACCCGCACCGTGGTGCTCCCCCAAGGCGAGTTCCAGGAGTTCCTCCACGCCAAGCCGAGCCAGCGACAGGATCTGCTGGTCCAACTGCTCGACCTCGACGTCTACCAGCGGGTCGCGAGACGGGCGAACCAGCGGGCCAAGGACGCCAGCACGACCGCAGGCGTGCTCCGCAAGCAGCTCGAGGAGGACCTCGGCGACGCCACCGAGATAGCCGTCGAGTCGGCGTCACAGCGCGTCGCGACCCTCGAGGAACTCGCCGAGCGCTGCGACGAGGCGGTGCCTCGACTCGAGTCCCTCATCGAGGCGGGCAAGGAGGCCCGCCGGCGCGCGGACGCCGCCACAACACAGCTCGCAGCGGTCACCGACGTCGGGGTTCCCGACGGGGTGGTCGACCTCCACGACCAACTCGCAGCTGCCGCCGACGAGCTGACCGAGACGCAGACGTCACTCGAGTCCGCCCGGGCCGATCTCGAAGCCGCGACCGCGGCGGCCGACGACCTCCCGTCGCCGGAAGCCCTCAAGGAACTCGAACAGCGGCTGGAACAGCGCCAGCACCTCGCCGCCAAGCTGGCCGAGGCCCGCGACCGAGCGTCGTCGGCAACGAGCTCCGCGACGAACCATCGCGAAGCCCTGGAGCGGGCGGTCGCCACCGAGAAGCAGACAGCGGAAGCCCTGCGGCGGCTCGAGCACCAGCACCTGGCGCACACACTCCGTGAGGATCTCGATGCCGGTCAGCCGTGTCCGGTCTGCCGTCAGCCGGTCACCAGCGACCTCGATAAGGGGGCTCCCCCCGACGACCTCGCCACCGCTCGCGAGCGACTGTCCGACGCCGAAGCCGCGGTCACCAACGCACGGGAGCAGGCGACCGCCGTCGAACGGGCGGCGAGCTCTGCCCGCTCCACCGTCGCCAGCCTCGAGGAGCAGATCGCCGAGCTCGACCGCCAACTCGAGGGTCGCGCGACCGCGCTCCGGGTCGAGCTCCAGCCCGATGCCGTCACCGCCCGGCGCGAGGAGGCCCAGATGGCGCAGGCAGCGCTGGCGAAGGCACGCCAGGCGGTGAGCCAAGCCGAGCGGGCCCTCCGGGACGCCACGGAGCGGCGCGAGTCCCTGACCTCTCGAGGCAAGGCCGCCTGGCAGGAGTTCGATGCGACCCGCGACCGCCTTGCCGGAGCACTCGCCCCGCACACCCCACCCACGGCTGACCGAGACGACCTCGGTGGCTCCTGGAAGGAGCTCGTCGGCTGGGTCCGCGAGCAGCGCCCCGCCATCGAGGAGGCGGCCGAGACGGCCAGGGCGGCGATCGAGGATGCCGAGCGCGCCTACAAGCGGCAGATCGACGCGCTGATCGAGGCACTCGAGGAACGCGACGTCGAGGTGGAGGGCCGCTCCCCCGACCAGATCACCAAGGCAGTGACGTCCGCGCTCGTCGCAGCCCGGGCCGCGAAGGAGCGGGCCGCGGAGCGGCTCGAGGAAGCGGGCAGGGCCCGCAAGAAGCTCGAGGAGGCGGACCGCCAGGCGGCACTCGCCGGCGAGCTCGGCAAGCTGCTCAACGCCAGGAACTTCGAGCAGTGGCTCCTGAACCGGGCGTTGCGCCACCTGGTCGTGGGGGCGTCGACCATCCTCCGCGAGCTCACCAACGAGGCCTATTCGCTCGCGGTCTCCGACGACGGCAGCTTCGAGGTGATCGACCACCGCAACGCCGACGAGGTGCGCTCCGCCCGGACGCTGTCGGGGGGCGAGACGTTCCTCGCCTCGTTGTCGCTGGCGCTGTCCCTGGCCGAGCACGTCACCGAGCTCGCCACCCACGGCTCCGCCCGCCTCGACGCATTGTTCCTCGACGAGGGCTTCGGCACCCTCGACGCCGAGACCCTCGACACCGTGGCAGCCGCCATCGAGGAGCTCGGGGCAACCGGACGGATGGTCGGACTGGTGACCCACGTCCGCGACCTCGCCGAGCGGGTGCCGGTGCGCTTCGAGGTCCGCAAGACCGCAGCGACCTCCACGGTCGAACGGATCGAGCGATGACCGACCGACAGCAGCACCGCCCCGCGGTCGCGGTCGAACCGTGGGATCCCTCCTACGGGGCGCCGGCTGCGGGGTTGTCGCGCCCCGCCCAGCCCGACACCGACACCAGCGGCGCGGTGGACGTCAACCGCGAGTGCCCCGCCGGCGAGTGGAGCCCGCTGTCGCCGTCGGCCACGCGGGCCAGCGAGGTCATCTTCGTCGATGGGGTCCGACGAATCGACGCGCGGGTGTGGGTGACCGACGACGCGGGGACCTCCGCCGGGGTGGCGGCGTCGTTCGCTGCCGGCGCGGTCCGTTGCAACACTCGTGCCGAGGTGGTGGCGGCGACGATCGAGCGTGGCCTGTTCTCGACCGCCGCCCCCGACCCGGTGCCCGTCGCCGGTGCCGACTACGTGCCACGCAACGCCGCCGCCGACGATCCGGACAGCCTCACGGCCGCGGTTCAGGAACGCATGCGGGACCTCGAACTGCGGGTCGTTCGCGATGTGATCGACACCGAGCTCACCGTCGTCGACGGCCCCCTGCGGGGGCGTCAGTCGCTCCCCGGCGTCATCGGCTACATCAAGAGCCACCGGGTCAGCTACCTGCCCCCGGTGGTCGAGGACGTGGTCGGCCGGCTCGACGCCGGCCAGCGGACCCCGCTCTTCCTCACCCAGACCACCTGGAGCCGCTGGTCGTGGTACCTGCGGCTACCGCTCGGGGTCGGCGCAGCCGCGGGCGTACATCCGTGGTCCGGGATCGTCCGCTGCGAGGCGCCCGCCGACCTCGACGTCGAGGCAGCGGCGGCCCTGGCCGACCAGGCGTCGGTGACGCTGGTCGGGTTCGCCTCCGAGGCCCACAAGGACGGGCGCGCCCCGCAGAACCTCTACCCCATCGCCGGCCTCGAGCGACACCTCCGCCGGCTGCTCGGCGACCAACGGTTCCTGTACCGGCAGCTCGTCGCCGCTACCCGATCCGGTCAGCCGATGCCCAGGTAGCTGGCCAACCCGGCCGCGGCCCGCTCTGCGTCGCTGCGCAACGAGTCCTCCGCTCCGGTGACGTCGGTCTCGCCATCGAGGTCCCGACGCAGATCCGCGTAGATCTTCAGCTTGGGTTCGGTCCCGCTCGGCCGCACCAGCACGCGGGAGCCGTCCTCGAGCATCAACCGCACGAGGGGCGTGGCCGGCAGCCACCAGGGTCGTGTGTCGGGGTCCTCACGGAAGTCCGTGACCTCGACGACGGCACGCCCCGCGAGCGACTCCGGTTGTTCCTCGCCCACCTGCTGCATGGCAGCGTCGATCTGCTGCTGGCCCTCGTCGCCGGGCAGGGTGACCGCGTGCTGGACACTGACCCAGAGCCCGTGGGCGCGGTAGAGCTCGTCGAGACGGTCCCGAACCGTCCGACCCTCCGCCCGCAGCCCGGACACCAGATCGGCGAAGAGCACCGCTGCGCTGACACCGTCCTTGTCGCGAACGACGTCGCCGACGGTGAAGCCCAGTGCCTCCTCGTAGCCGAAGACGAACTCGACGTCCCCGTCCGCGGCGATCGCCAACGCGGCGTTGCAGATCCATTTGAACCCCGTGAGCGTCGCCTCGTAGCTGGCCCCGTGGTGAGCCGCGATCTCCGCGAGCATCGGCGAGGACACGATGCTCGACACGACCAGCGGACGGGCATCGCCGTCGTAGGCCTCCAGGAGGTGTGTCCCCAGCAGCGCGCCGATCTGGTTGCCGGTCAGCGTCGTCCAGGCGTCGCCGGCAGGGACGGCGACCGCCAAACGGTCACCGTCGGGGTCGTTGGCGAGCACCAGGTCGGCACCGACTTCGTCAGCCGCAGCCAGTGCCAGGTCGAGTGCACCGGGCTCCTCGGGGTTCGGAAAGTCGATGGTGGGGAACCCCGGATCGGGGTCGGCCTGGGCGGCGACGGGCCGGACCGTGTCGCGCCCCGCCCGCTGCAGGGCACGGACCGCGAGGTCCCCCGCCACGCCGTGGAGCGCGGTGTGAACGATCGTGAGCGGGGCGCCGTCGACCGCTGGCCGCACCTCGTCCACCTCGGCGAGGTAGGAGTCGACGACCTCGCCGGAGACGGCAGCCACGTTCGGGAGCTGCCAGGGCCGCTGGGCGCGGGCGACGCCGCTGGCCGGCCCGACAGCGTCGATCGCGGCAGCGATCTCTGCGTCCTCCGGCGGGATGATCTGGGCCCCGTTCGCGGCGTAGACCTTGTACCCGTTGTACTCCGGGGGGTTGTGACTGGCGGTGACGACGATGGCGGTCGCCGCCCCCAGGCGCTTGGCGGCGTAGGCCACCAGCGGCGTCGGCACCGGGTCGGCGAACGCGCGCACCTCGAAGCCGGCCGCAGCCAGGACCCCGATCGCATCCCGGGCGAACTCGTCGCTCATCGTTCGTGCGTCCCGGCCGACGACCGCCAGCGGTTGGCCGTCCGAGTTCGCGAGGACGTGGTCGGCGAGGCCCCGCGTTGTGCGGATCACCACCGCACGGTTCATGCGGCGTGGGCCGGGACCTACCACGCCCCGCAGGCCGGCGGTCCCGAACTCGAGTGACCCGTCGACGAGGTCCGCGAGCAGCTCGTCGTCCCCGGCAGCGAGGACCTCTTCGAGCGCAGCTCGCGTCTGCGGGTCAGGGTCGCCCGCGATCCAGTCGCGGGCCCGGGCGTGCAGGTCGTCGGCAGCGGCTGTCGGCATCTTGCGAGCGTAGGGCCCCAACCCCTGCCCACCCGGAGGAGTCGCGATCGAGGACGGGTCGCTCGGGATGGCTACCGTTCCTGACACCCACGTCAGAGAGGCCAGCCGTGCAGCGCTTCCCGTTCTCGTTCGATCCCAAGTTCCGCGGGTTCCTGCGGCTCGCGGGCATCCACCCCGGCAACAGCGAGGTCGTCGTGAGCGAGGACACCTTCCGCGCGCGTTTCGGACGCTTCCGCGTCACGACACCGATGGACAACGTGACCGACGCCAGCGTCACGGGCGACTACCACTGGTGGAAGGCGATCGGCGTCCGCTACTCGTTCTCCGACGGCGGCGCCACGTTCGGCTCCAACAACGACGCTGGTGTCTGCGTCCGGTTCCGCAAGCCGGTTCCCGTCTACACCCGCCTGCTCCGCCACCCGGGCCTGACGGTCACGGTCGAGGATCCCGAGGGGCTCGTGGCGGCCATCGACAAGTACCGCGGCGCCGACGACGACTGACCCACGACGACCGAGCCGAGGCGTTGCCGTCAGGCGTCGGCGCGTTCGAGCGGAGCGGAGAAGTGCTGGTCCAGCACGTCCCGGGTGAACTCGTGGCGGAGCAGACAGACCGTGTTCTGGTTGCCGAACATCCCCGGGACCCAGACCGCGTCCTCCCGGTCCACGACGTCGAGCCAACGGACACGGACGAGGTACTCCGAGCGTTCGTGGTCGTGGCGCCCCACATGCATGCGGGTGGCCGCGAGCGGTGCGTCGAGGATCGGGACCTCCTCACCGTCGACCTCGACGGTGAAGTCATCGACCCGAACCGCCCCCGCCAGGACCTCGCCCACGCCGACGTAGCCGACCCTCGGGATCAGCACCCAGACCCGGTCGCCTGGCTCGAGCTTGAACAGCGTCCTGCTGTACCACCAGCCACCCCCGGCGGACACGAACCCGTAGCGGCGCGCATCCTCCCAGCGCCGTCGGGCCGTCCGTTCCCCGAAGGTCACGTAGTAGTCCGTCATGCCAGGCACGGTACACACGGCCCTGAACGCCACCCC
>JAWVZB010000067.1:0-17984 GCA_033722375.1 Nitriliruptorales bacterium
CGCCACGTCCCTGCTCGACGAGATCGGTCCGTGGCTCCCCACCGAGTGGACCTGGGTCACCGAGGTGGGGACCGAGATCGACAACCTCCGTGCCATCGTGAACCTCCTTCCCGATGGCCGTCAGGAGCTGGCGCAAGCGATCGCCTGCAGCATCGGGCGCTACCACGACGCCACCCAGTCCTTCCGCGAGGGGATACAGGAGCTGACCCGCTACGCCAAGGCGTTCACCCACCCCTCACCGGTCCGTGTCGCCCTGCTGGCGCAGCTCGCCACGCTCCACCTGCGCACGGGAGACACCGACGTGGCAAGCGAGCTGCTGGCCTCGGCACGGCAGGTCGAGAAGGAACACGGCGCGCCCGACTGGGACGATGTCGCCGTCGACCGGGCTCGGGGGGAGATCGCCCGGCGCAGAGACGACCCCCAGCGCGCTGCCGAGATCGCGCGTACTGCTCTCGACCGCAACCTCACCGACCGCGGACGGTCGCGCATGCTCAACCTGCTGGGGACGAGCCTCGCGGCACTCGGGGACTTCGCGGGAGCCCAACGAGCTCTCCACGAACAGCTCGAGATCACGCGCCGGCTCGGCTTCGAAGCCAGCATCGCATCCGCACACGGGAACCTCGCCGAGACCGCCCTGCGGCTGGGGGAGCTCGAGCGAGCCGCGCACCATCAGCGTGCCTGCCTCGATCTCGCCATGGAGCAGGGGTCGCAGGCGATGGTGGCCTTCTCGCTCATCGTCGCTGCCCGACTCGCCGGAAGCGATGAGGACCTGAGCATGGCGGTGCGTCTCCACGCCCGGGCCGACGCGATGCTCGACGAGCTGGGGCTCAGCCTCTACGAGGACGACCAACGGCAGAGCGACAAGCTCCTGTCCTCCGCACATCAGGAGCTCGGCAAGCAGCGCTTCCACGATCTGCTGGAGGAGGGGCGACGTCTCACCATCCCGGCGGCAACGGAACTGGCCGACGGCGTGTTCGGGGCGATCTCCGGTGCCGAGGTCGACCTCCGAGACGACCACACAGCGATGACCTGAGGACCGGGAGGACCGAAGATGGACGACAACACCAACGGCGGATCCGCCGAGACACCGAGCCGAGAGCCGGGACCGACACCGGACGGCGACGACAACGGGACCGACGGGCCCGAAAGGGTCGACCGCGGTGACCACCGGCCCGGGGGTCCATGGCGGGAACGGGTGCGCCTCGGACCAGGAGGCCTGGCCTACACGCCCGGTCAGGTGATCGTCCCTGCGGAACACGAGGACCGAGCCACCCGGCTCCTCGAGCTGTACGCATCCGGCCCGGACATCCGTCAGGAGCGGAACCGCGACATCGACCGCGAGGAGTCACGCGACGGGGAGCACATCCGCTTCTCCGGGCTCCCCCAGGTGCTCCGAGCCGTCCAGCTGCTCCGGCAGGCGGGGATCGAAGCGCAGCCCAATCACGTGCTCTTCGCCACCGGCTGCTGTCCGCCACACCCCGCGTCGCGAGGACGGGACGGTGCCTACCGTCGGACCTACCGCGACGCCGGGACCAAGGCCGAACCGTTCTACGGGGACCCGTTCTACGGCGACCCTTTCTACGGGGACCCGTTCTACGGCGATGCCGGTGGCGGGGGGTGCTGCTGCTGTGGCCGGGGCACGATGGCGGCTCCGTTCTACGGCGATCCCTTCTATGGCGACCCCTTCTATGGCGACCCCTTCTACGGTGACCCGTTCTACGGTGACGCCCCCGGCAATCCGGCTGTGGCTGGCACGCATCCCTCGGGACGACGCCCGAGCTCCGCGAGACCTGCCGATCCGCAGGCGGCTCCCGCGGCTGACGCAACCGACTTCGACCGGGTCCGCATCGCGATCCTCGATACGGGCTGGGCCAGACAAAAAGCGCCAGCGAAGCCGGCGACGCTGCACGACCACGGCGGCGACGTGCCGGACGAGGACGGGGACCGCTTCTTGGACCCAGCTGCGGGACACGGGACGTTCATCGCGGGGGTCATCGAGCAACTCGCCCCGGGATGCTCCCTCGAACTGTTCGCCCCGCTCTCCGGCTACGGCGACGGCGACGAGTGGACGATCGCCCACATCCTCGACGAGTTGGCCCAACGTCCCGAGGATGGCGGGAAGCCGCATGAACTCCTCCCCCACCTGGTGAACCTGTCGTTCGGTGGCTACTCGCCCTACGGCATGGCGGTGCTCGCTCGCCCCATCGCCAAACTGCAGGATCGGGGCGTCGTGATCGTGTCCTCAGCCGGCAACGACGCCACCTGCGTCCCGACGGTCCCCGCGGTGATGCCAGGCGTCATCGGGGTGGCGGCGTTGGACGAGAACGGCGATCCGGCTCCGTTCACCAACTACGGACCTTGGGTGCGCGCGTGCACCTTCGGCCAGGACGTCGTGAGCTGGTTCTTCGACGGTTTCGACGGTCCAGAGCAGCCCGTCGACGGGGGCAGGGACCCCGACTCCTTCGAAGGCTGGGCACGCTGGAGCGGAACCTCGTTCGCCGCGCCGCGGCTCGTCGCTCGGCTCGCGGCTGAGATCGCCGGCGGGGCGAGTGGCCACGAAGCCGTCGCACGCCTGATCGACGACCCCGACCTCGAACGCAAGCCCTTGCTCGGCACGCACGTCCCCTGACCGCGAGCCTCACCCGCGTCCGGGATGGAGTTGTCCACAGGTGGACGAACGTCTGTTCGGGAGATGTCACAGGGGCCACGTAGAGTGGCTGCATGACCTCGAACCAGACCTCCACCACTTCTTCCGAGCCGCCGGCGGTGCCGTCGCTGGCGGATGGTGCTGCCAAGCTCGCTGCGGTGGTGGAGTGTTTCGAAGCCTCCGAGCGGTTCCTGGCCAGGACGGTGCGGCTCCTGGGTGAGGTGATCGGCAGCGGCGTCTGTGAGGCGGTGGAGGGGCTGCCGATCGACATCTTCCTGACCAACGTGTGCCGGCTGATCGGCTCCGACCGGGCGACCCTGCTGACCTCCGCCGATGTGCTGCGCGACATGCCCCAACTCAGTCGGCTGTTCGAGGGCGGGGAGGTGTCGTGGGGGCAGGTCCGCAACATCTGCCTCAAAGCCTCCCGGCTGTCGCGCGACCACCGCACCAGTCTTGACGGGCGGATCGGCGCCACGATGGACCGCTGGGGCGGTCTGGACGGGTTCCATCCCGATGAGCTGCTGCACGAGGTCGACGTCGCGATCACCGAGCTGCGCGACCCGAAACAGGTCGAGCGGGAGGAGAGGGGGACACCGTCGTCGAGTTTCTTGGCGGTCCAGCCCCGGTTCGACGGCGGCATGCGGTTCCTGGGCGAAGCAGACCCGCTCGAGACCGCCACGCTGCTCGAGGCCTGGGATGCGGGCGCCAGGGATCGGCGTGCGGGTGGGGGCCCGTCGCTCCTCGACCACCACGATGACAACCCCGACGTCCACGACGACGGCCGCCGTCCAAACCGCCCCTCACGGGCGTTCGACCGCTTCCAAGGGCTGCTCGCCTGCGCCGAGAACTATCTCGCCGGCACCAGCAGGCGGCCGCGTCCGAGCATGAACGTGATCGTCGACCTGCGTGACGTGCACGTGAACGCTGCGGGACAGTTGGAGACCCGCCTGCCGGGGTGTCTGCCCAGCCTGTCGGCACGGCTGGTCGAACTGCTCGCCTCGGATGCCGACCTGCGTGCGGTGGTCGTCGACGGGAAACGCCCGTTGGCGGTGTCCGCCAGACAGTCCGCGGCGATCCCGGCAGAGGTCCGGCTCGCGGTCAGACTCCGCGACCGCGGGGATCGGTTCCCCGGCTCCGACCTGCCGGCCTCCGACGCGCACGTGCATCACCTCGTGCCACGCGAGCACGGCGGCAGCCACCACCCCGACAACCTCATCACGCTTGGCGCGAGACACCATCTGCATCACGTCCACCGCCGCGGCTGGCGACCCGCACTCGACCCCGACACCGGCCTCGCGACCTTCGAACGCGACGGCAGAACCTTCCGCAGCCTCCCCCGCGGAACCCCCCTCGAACCACCCAACGACTCCGGCGGCCCCGACCCGCCCGACACCTCGTAGTCCCGGCAGCCCTTCCCTCACCGTGCCCGCGGTTCTACGGTTCAGCCGTGGGCCACTTCACGATCCGGGAACCTCGCCCCGATGACGCCGCGGCGCTCGGGCGGATCCACGTGCGTGCGTGGCAGACGGGCTACCGGAACGGGCTCATGCCCGACGACTACCTCGACGGACTGTCCGTCGATGAGCGCGCCCAGATGTGGCGCGACGCCGTCGAGGCTCCGCCCCGTCCACGTCGAGCCCACCTCACCGCGGCCGACGACAACGACACCCCCGTGGGCTTCATCCTCGTAGGCCCCGCCGAAGGGGACGACGGTGCCGACGAGGGCGAGGTCTACGCGCTCAACGTCGACCCTGACGTCTGGGGCCAAGGAGCCGGCCGGGCCCTGCTCGATGCCGGCACCGACGCCCTCGCCGACGCAGGCTTCACCGACCTCGTCCTCTGGGTCCATCGCGACGCTGAACGCTCCCGCGCCTTCTACGAACACAACGGCTGGCAGCCGGACGGGGCCGAGAGGACCCAGGACGTACTCGGCGTCGAGGTCCCCGAGGTGCGCTACCGGAGGACCGTGCCGTGACGACCGCCGGGGCCGTGGGCGGAGGCACGGGCGGGGAGCCGCTGGTACCGGGATCTGCCCCGCTCCGTCTGGTTGATCGCGGGAGCTCACCTGCTCCTCCTGCTGGTGTTGGCGGGTCGCTACGGCCACCACCGTGACGAGCTGTACTTCCTCGAAGCGACCCACCACCTCGCGCTCGGCTACGTCGACCAACCGCCGCTGGTCGTCTACGTCGCCTGGCTCCAGACCCGCTTGTTCGGCGTGGCGGTCGACACGCTGCGCTACGTACCGGCGCTCGCGTCCGCCGCCTCGGTCGTGCTCGGGGCGCTGCTGGCGCGAGAGTTCGGCGGTGGCCACCGTGCGCGGATCCTGGCAGCGGGTGCCGTGGCCGGCGCCCCGTTCGTGCTGTCGACCGGCCATCTGCTGTCGACCGCAACTCACTCCCCGACACCGAAGCTGAGAGCGTCATCGTGATCACCGGGAGCTACGGCGAGGCCGGGGCGCTCGATCGGGCGCGTCGGGGAGCCGAAAGGTTGAACCGATCGGACGGAGCGAGCCCCGACCGCACGGGAGACCCTCCCGACCGCCCCGTCCCCTACTCCGGCCACAACAGCTACTGGCACTGGCGCCGCCCCACCGACGACCACGCCACCGTCATCGCCGTCCGCATGTCCGAAGCTTTCCTCGCCCGGCACTTCGACGACTGCGAACTCGCGGCGACCATCGAGGTCCCGTTCGGCATCGACAACGAGGTGGCGGGACAGCCGATCTGGCTCTGCCGCGGCCTGCGCGGGACCTGGAACCAGGCCTGGCACGACTTCAGGCACTACAACTGACCGGCCCGGGGGACGGGGCAACTCGCTACTCCAGGTGGTCCCCCAGGATCTGGCGTGCGATGACGCGGAGGGCCAGCACCTCGTCGGCCCCCTCGAAGATCGACAGCACCCGCGCGTCCACGAACAGTCGTGACACCGTGTACTCCTCGGCGTAGCCGTAACCGCCGTGGAGCTGCTGTGCCTCCCGGGTGACCCACTCGGCCGTGCGGCAGGCGAGCTGCTTGACCTCGGACGCTTCGAGCTGGCCCTCCCCCGCGGCGAGCTGGCGGGCGACCTGGAACGCGAACGCGCGGTTGGCGGCGATGATGGCAGCCATCCGCGCGATCTTGGTCTTCGTGAGCTCGTAGTCCGCGAGCTTCTGCTTGAACACCTCGCGCTGCTGCGTGTAGGCGATGGCCTCCTCCATGGCGGCCTGCATGACCCCGAGCGCACGAGCTGCGGTCTGCAAGCGCGCGTTGGCGAAGGCCTGCATCTGGAGGTAGAAGCCCTGGCCCTCGCCGTCATCCTCACCGATCAGGTTGCTGTGCGGGACGCGCCAGTCCGAGATCGACACCTCGAACGAGTGCATGCCGCGGTAGCCGAGGGTCGAGATCGCGCGGGCGTCCATCTTGCCGCCACCATCTTGCTCGGCGACGAACTCGTGCCCGTCGTGCTTGGGCTTGTCGACCACGAACAGCGACAGGCCACGATGGCCCTTCGAGCGGTCGGGGTCGGTGCGGGCCAGGACCAGGAGGTACTCGGCCTTCCCGGCGAAGGTGCACCAGGTCTTGACCCCGTTGAGGATCCACTCGTCACCGTCGCGTTCCGCGGTCGTCTTGATCATGGCGACGTCGGAGCCGTAGTCGGGCTCGGTGACCGCGACCGCACACATCTTCTCGCCGGCGGCGATCGTCGGGAGCAAGCGTTGCTTCTGCTCCTCGGTGCCGCCCTTCTGTATCGCGGTGCCGATGATCTCGGGGCGGGTGATGAGCGAGCCGGCGACCCCCAGCGAGCCCCGGGACAACTCCTCGGTGACGATCACCATGTTGAGCAGCTCGTCCTCGCCCCCTTCGGCCATGCCGCCGTAGTCGGCCGGGATGGACAACGCGAAGCATCCCATCTCGGCGAGACCGGAGATGATCTCGTCGGGGATGTCCTCGTCCTGGCGGTGGATCTCTTCGGCGATCGGCATGACCCGGTCCTCCGCGAATCGCCGGAACGTGTCGCGCACCATCGCGAGGTCCTCGGGGAGGTGGCGCGGTCCGGCCTCACCGTCCTCGATCACGGCCTCACCCAGCGCAGCCAGGAACGCGGGAGCACGCCCCGCCTCGACCGCTTCGGCGACCTCGTCAGACCAGATACCGATCTCGTGCGGGTCGATGCCGAGTTCGCCGTACCGCCCGTCGAAGCGGCCGCTCCAGTCGCCGTGGACGTCCGCGGCCCATGCCAGGGCGAGCTGCGCCTCACGCTCCCCCCGATCGCCGTAGTCGAGCATCACCTCCGCGGCCGCGATCCCCGACGCCACCGAGGCGAGGTCGTAGAGCACGGTCTGGCGCTCGTCCATCTTCGAGACCGAGACGCGACCGTCCTTCTCGGTGTCCGCAGCCAGGTTGGCCGCGGCGGCGTCGAGGGCGCGACGGAGCGAATCGACGATCGTCCGGGCCTGGTCAAGTGCGATCACGGGGAGCTCCTTGGCGAGTACGGCGGTGGGGGGAGTTCGGTGGTCGGGACATCATCGGGAGCGCTTCTCGTGTCAGAGGTCACGGGCCAGCAGTGCGGCGCCGAGCGCGCCGGTCTCGTCACCGAGCTCGGCGGGGACGAGTCGGACGCGGGGCGGCTGGAGGAACAGGCTGGGGCGCATCGCCGCGTCGATGCCGGTGAGGAACTGGTCACCCAGCTCGTCGGCGAGGAGACCGCCGAGCACGACCATCTCGACGTCGAGCAGATTGACCGCCGACGCGATGCCGGCGCCGAGTGCAGCTGTCGCCTCGTCGATCAGGTCCGCTACGAGCTCGTCGCCACGGAGCAGGGCTTCGCGGAACACCGCTGCGGTGGGTCGACGCTCGTCTCGCTCTGCTTGCACGTCGAACAGGACCGTGTGCCGTTCCGCGGCCACCGCACGCTCGGCTGCCTGTGCCATCGCCCGGCGGCCCGCGTACGCCTCGACGCACCCACGGCGACCACAGGGACACACCGCCCCGCCCCTGACCACGACGGTGTGACCGAACTCGCCGGCACCCCCGACCGCGCCCTCGTACGGCTCGCCGTTGAGCACCAGTCCCGCCCCGACCCCGGTGCCCACGAACACGACCAGCAGATGGTCGCAACCGCGGCCGGCGCCGAGCCGGTGCTCGGCGACCGCAGCAGCCGTGATGTCGTTCGCGACGCGGACGGGACGCCCGATCTGGTTCGCGAAGGTCTCCTGGAGGCTGAACCGCTCGTACCAGCCCGGGACGTTGGTGGCACCACCGACGGTGCCACCGATGACCACCCCGGGGGTACCGATGCAGACACCGGTCGCCTCGTCGAGGCTGACTCCGGCGTCCCCGACCGCTTCCTGGATCGCCGCCTCGATGACCTCGAGAACACCGCCACGGTCTCCCTGGAGCGGGATCCGCATCCTCGCCCAGCCGAGACGCTCGTCATCCCCGCCCATGACGACCGCCTGCACGGTGCTGCCACCCAGATCGACCCCGACCGTGACCATCGACACCTCCTCCGACGAAGTTGGAGAGTAGGCGACCGGTGACCGACCGACGGTCCCGTCCGGGCGCCCGGACGACCCACCCGAGACCTACGATCGAGGAACCGGGAGCCGAATCGAGGAGCACGGCCATGGTCACCGCGCGCGCCCTTCCACCCACCCCCACCAACGAGCCCGTCCAGGGCTACGCGCCCGGCAGTCCCGAGCGCGAGACGCTCCAGCAGCGCCTCGAGGAGCTCTCGAAGGAGACCATCGAGGTCCCGTGCGTCATCGGGGGGCAGGAGGTCACGACGGGCGACACGTTCGAGAACCGCGCCCCCCACGACCACGACCTGCTCCTCGCGAACGTCCACGCTGCCGGCCGCGGCGAGGTGGAGCGCGCGATCGACTCCGCTCTGGCGGCCAAGGAGGAGTGGGCTGCAGCGCCGTGGGAGGAGCGAGCGGCGGTCTTCCTGCGTGCGGCAGAGCTCCTCGCCGGACGGTGGCGCAACACCCTCAACGGGGCGACCATGCTGGGCCAGTCGAAGACGGTCCACCAGGCCGAGATCGACAGCGCCTGCGAGCTGATCGACTTCCTGCGCTTCAACGTCCACTACTACGCACAGATCCTCGGCGAGCAGCCGCCGCTGAACTCGCCGGGAGTCTGGAACCGGGTGGATCACCGGCCGCTCGAGGGGTTCGTGCTGGCGCTGACACCGTTCAACTTCACGTCGATCGCGGGCAATCTCCCCACCGCCCCGGCACTGTGCGGCAACACCGTGGTGTGGAAGCCGTCCGAGAAGCAGGCGTACGCGGCGCACTTCTTCATGCAGCTCCTCCAGGAGGCCGGACTCCCCGACGGGGTCATCAACCTCCTGCACGGCGACGGGGCGCTCGTCAGCGACGTCGCCATCGACCATCACGATTTCGCGGGCCTCCACTTCACGGGCTCGGTGGTCGTGATGCGCGAGCTGTGGAAGAAGATCGGCGACCGCGTCGCCGAGCATCGGACCTTCCCCCGCATCGTGGGCGAGACCGGGGGGAAGGACTTCGTGGTCGCCCACGCGTCCGCCGACGTGGACTCACTGGCCACCGCACTGGTCAGGGGCGCGTTCGAGTACCAGGGGCAGAAGTGTTCGGCCGCGTCGCGTGCCTACGTCCCCCGCGAGCTGTGGCCCGAGCTCCGGGAGCAGCTCGTGGACCGGACCGAGAGCCTGCGGATGGGCGACATCACCGACTTCACGAACTTCCTCGGCGCGGTCATCGATGAGACTGCGTTCCGCCGCCACGAGCAGTGGCTCGGCCGTGCCCGCGACGAGGACGGGCTCACGGTCGTCACCGGCGGCGACGTGGACGGGTCCGAGGGGTGGTTCGTCGAGCCGACGATCATCGAGGTCGACGATCCCCGTCACGAGATCATGGAGACGGAGCTGTTCGGCCCGATCCTGTCGGTCTACGTCACCGACGAGCCGTGGCACGAGGTGCTCGAGCTGGTCGACACGACGTCGCCGTTCGGGCTCACGGGCGCGGTGTTCGCCACCGACCGCGGCGCGGTGGAAGTCGCGGCCGAAGCGCTCCGGCACGCCGCCGGCAACTTCTACGTCAACGACAAGCCGACCGGTGCCGTCGTCGGGCAGCAGCCGTTCGGCGGCGCGCGCGCATCCGGGACGAACGACAAGGCAGGATCGAAGCTCAACCTGCTGCGGTGGATCAGCCCCCGCGCGATCAAGGAGAACCTCGACCCGCCGATGGACCACCGCTACCCGTTCCTGGGCGACGGCTGACGGCGGCAGCACGGCCGCCAACCGCGATCAGAGATCCGCGCGGATCTGTTCGACCTGGTCGGCGGTGAACTCGAACGGGGTGTAGAGGCTGACCCGGTCGACCACGTCGCCGAAGCGCTCGGCGACCGCGCGGCCGACGTCACCTGGCGCTGCCGTGACCGCGAACGCATCCAGCACATCGTCGGGGATCGCGGCCGGCATCTCCTCCCAGCCGCCACGACGGGACATCGCGTGCAGCTCCTCGTGGAGCTCCCCCCAGCCGTGCAGCTCGAGGACCTTGCGGTAGGCCGGGGTCGACCCGTAGAAGGCGATCTGGCCGCGGGCGGCCTGGTCCATGGCCTGCCGCTCCTGCTCATCGCTGCCGGTGACGACGAACACGCCGAGGTTGACCTCGAGCGACGACGGGTCGCGATCCGCCCCGGCGGCCCCATCGTGCAGCGCGGGAAGCGTGACCTCGCGGAGGTAGCGCTCGGTTGTGAACGCGTGGCACAGCACGCCGTCGGCGACCTCGCCGGCGACCTTGGTCATGAGCTCACCCACCGCCGCCAGGTAGACGGTCGGGGCGCCGAGCTCGTGTGGCTCCGGGGAGAAGAACGGCGTCATGAGGGTGTGGCGGTAGAACTCGCCCTCGAAGTCCAGCTCCGCTCCCTCGTTCCAGGCCGCCCAGATGGCCCGCAGCGCGAGGATGAACTCGCGCATCCGGGGGGCGGGGTGGGACCACTCAGCGCTGAAGCGGCGCTCGATGTGCGGCTTGATCTGCGACCCCAGCCCGAGGGCGAAGCGTCCACCGGAGAGGATCTGGAGGTCGTTGGCGCTGTAGGCGACGTCCATCGGGTTGCGGGCGAACGCCACCACGATCCCGGTGCCGAGGTCGATGCGCTCCGTGGCGTCGGCGGCCAACGCCAGCGTCACGAATGGATCGTGGGTCACCTCACTCGCGAACCAGCCGTCGTAGCCAGACTGCTCGGCGGCGACCGCATCGGCGCCGGCAGTGGCGGGGTCCGGGGTGAGCGCAACCTGATCGAGCTTCATGCCGCGGCCGTCATGAGGTTCCACCGGTGGGACCACCGATGACGGTCCAACCGAGCGTCGACTTGACATCCCCGGGGCTGCCGATGGGGTTCAGTCCGTCATCGGCGATCTCGAACTGGAGCAGCCCTTTGGCGTGAGCACTCGAGCGCATCTTGAGGACGTTGAGCACCCGTCCGAGCTCCGACCCACGCTCCATGTAGCGGAGCACGATGACGTTGTGGAACAGGTAGGAGATCGCGTCGAGCTGGTTCACCCCACCGATCGCAGCGACCTCGTAGGTCAGGATCACCGACGCCTCCGCTGCGCGGAGGGTGGACATGAGGGCCCAGAGGAAGTTGGGGAACCGTCCCATCCGGCGGGAGGTGAGGACGATGTCGGCGATGCCGTCGACCACGACCCGGTGGGGATCGAACTCGTCGATGACCTCGCGGAGCTGCCCACCGAGCTCGTCGATCTCGAGCTCCATGGGGGGCAGATAGGCGAGCTTGAGGTTCCCACTCTCGGTGGCAGCCTCGAGTCCGAACCCGAACGCCGCCCCCTTCTCGAGGAGCTCTTTCACCGTCTCCTCGAGGCTCAGGAACAGCACCCGCTGCCCCGCCGCGATGCCGTCCGTCGCAAAGTGCGAAGCGAGGATGGTCTTGCCGCTTCCCGACGGCCCCATCACCAGTGTCCCCTGCCCGGAGGGGAGCCCACCGCCCGTCATCTCGTCGAGCTTGTCCACGCCGAAGCCGTGCCGGCCGATGACGTCCGGCGACCGCGACGGCGCGATCGACTCGAGACGGGGGAACAGCTTGTAGCCCTTCCGGGAGATCTGGAAAGTGTGTTCGCCCCCGAGGTAGTCGCGTCCACGCATCTTGACGACCCGCAGCCAACGCCGCTCCATCGGACCCTCCCCCGAGACTCCGAGGTGGATGATGCCGTCAGCGACGGCGAACTCGGGGGCCGTCTCGAGCTCATCCTTGGTGTACTCGCCGACGAGCATCAGGACGGCACCCGTGTGCGACACCGTGGACGCGAGCGAGAAGATCGCCTCGCGAAGGCGGCTGTCGTCGGCGAAGTGGTGCAGCGCCTTGCTCGAGTCGATGACCACGAACGACGGCGACTGCTCGAAGGCCTTCTCGACGACCTCTTCACGGAACGCGTCGATGCCGCGCTCCCCGGAGAACACCCCCTGGAGCATCTCGGTGATGTGGAGGAAACTGACGGAATCGCCGAGCTTGCCGCGGTCGAAGAACTCGAACGACTCGAGGTGACGGACGAGCTTGCTGTGGGGCTCGGACAGCGTCGTGTAGTAGAGCGCGGGACGCTCGGCGGTGGCGTTGGCGAACACCACCTGCTGCGCGAGGATGGTCTTGCCGGTCCCCGGCGATCCCGCTACGACGACCAGCGAACCGGGGGCGAAGCCGCCTCCGAGCACCTCGTCGAGGTCGGAGTTGCCTGTCCTGATCAGTTCCATCAAACTTCTCCGGCGAGTAGTTCTTCGGCAGTCACCACGATCTCAGAGCCTCCGTAGGGCTTCGCGAAGCTGCGGTCTGCGCCCTCGAACTTCCCGGGGTTCACTGACCACAGGATGACCGGGAGCGGTGTGGGGCCGTGCTCGCGGAGCTGTCGGATGAGCTCGCCTCCGTCCATGCGGGGCATGTCACCGTCGGTCACGACCAGGTCCGGCGCGTTCTCGCGGCACCGTTCCAGCGCGGCGACCCCGTCCACGGCCTCGTCGACCTCGTAGCCCTGGGCCTCGAACAGCCGTCGCAGCAAGAACCGAAGATCCGGCTCGTCATCCACGACGAGGACACGTGCCAAGGGGTGGCCTCCGACGACGGTCGTTCGTAGCCCGTGGCACGTTAGCCGCCCGTGTCCTCCCCGTTCCCCTCCGTGACACCGGTCGGACGACCACTCCCGTCCGCGCCCTCGGGGAGATGGTGGAGCCGCACCTGCCCACGAGCGACCTGTTTCCCGTCGGCTGCTCTCGTGATGCGCACCTGCCACAGCTGCTGGCTGCGGCCCACGTGGATCGGCTCCCCGACGGCGTCGAGTCGGCCCTCCCGGTGGCTGCGGATGAAGTCCGTGCTGTTCGACACCCCGACCACCGCGGTGCCGTCGTCCCACACCTGGAGCGCTGCCCCGACCGACGCCAGCGTCTCGACGATCCCGCAGTAGACCCCACCATGGACGATCCCGTACGGCTGATGGTGTTGCGGGCCCGCCACGACGTGGGCACGGACGCGCTCGAGGGACAGCTCGTCCCACTCGATGCCGAGTGCGTCGTCCACGAAGGCGGCGTTGGCGACACCGCGCATCGAGTCTAGATCGAGGCCGTCGCCGATCGTCGGGCCGTCTGTCACCGGATACTCCTCGTCGGGTCGCTGCGACGCTAACGCCCCGACGGTCCGGTTCGCTCATCGGTACCGCCATGTGGTGTCATGGCCCCACACGATCCAGGAGCGACGATGGCCGACCCCCGGCACAGGAGCCGCGACGTCACCGACGGGTTCGAGCGCGCCCCCGCACGGGCGATGCTCCGGGCGGTCGGCATGACCGACGAGGACTTCGACAAGCCCCAAGTCGGGGTGGCGTCCTCGTGGAACGAGGTGACGCCGTGCAACCTCCCGCTCGACCGCCTGGCCAAGCAGGCGAAAGAGGGGGTTCGGGAGGCGGGTGGCTACCCGCTCGAGTTCGTCACCGTCGCCGTGAGCGACGGGATCGCGATGGGCCACGAAGGGATGCGGGCCAGCCTCGTGTCGCGCGAGGTCATCGCGGACTCGGTCGAGACCGTCATGCACGCCGAACGGCTCGACGGGATGGTCACCTTCGCCGGCTGCGACAAGTCACTTCCCGGCATGGTGATGGCCGCGGTACGGCTCGACGTCCCGAGCGTGTTCCTCTACGGCGGATCGATCCTGCCCGGCACTCACGACGGCAGTGACATCACGATCCAGACGGTGTTCGAGGCGGTCGGGGCGCGGGGGCGCGGCGAACTGTCCGACGAGGAGCTCGGCCGCATCGAGCGCAACGCCTGTCCCGGGCAGGGGTCCTGCGGCGGGATGTTCACCGCCAACACGATGGCGTCGGCGATCGAGGCCATGGGGCTGGCGCTACCCGGCTCCGCCTCACCACCAGCGGTGGACCCGCGGCGGGATGAGTTCGCCCGACGGTCGGGCGATGCGGTGGTGCGGCTCCTCGAGCAGGGGATCAGCGCGCGGGACATCGTGACCCGCGAGGCGATCGACAACGCCTGCGCCGTCGTGATGGCACTCGGCGGCTCCACCAACGCCGTCCTCCACCTGCTCGCCATCGCCCGCGAAGCCGAGATCGACTTCACCATCGACGACTTCGACGCGATCTCGCGGCGGGTGCCGCACCTCGCCGACATGACCCCGGGCGGCCGCTACGTCATGAACGACCTCGACCGCATCGGTGGCGTCCCGGTCGTCATGAAGGAGCTGTTGGACGCCGACCTCCTCTACGGCGACTGTCTGACAGTGACGGGGCGCACGATCGCCGAGGAGCTCAGTGAGCTCGATCCGCCCCGACCCGAAGGGGACGTCGTGCATCCGCTCGACCACCCGCTGCACGAGGACGGGGGGCTCGTGATCCTACGGGGGTCGCTGGCGCCCGACGGCGCGGTCGTGAAGGTCGCCGGGATCCCCTCCGAGCAGCTCTCGTTCAGCGGCCGTGCCCGGGTGTTCGACGGCGAGCAACCAGCACTCCAGGCGGTCCTGACCGGGGGCATCGAGCCCGGCGACGTCATCGTGATCCGCTGGGAGGGCCCCAAGGGCGGGCCCGGGATGCGGGAGATGCTCGCGACCACGGCGGCGGTGAAGGGAGCGGGGCTCGGGGAGGACGTCGCGCTCATCACGGATGGACGGTTCAGCGGGGCGACGCACGGGTTCTCGATCGGCCATATCGCTCCCGAAGCCGCCGACGAAGGACCGATCGCCTTCATCGAGGACGGCGACACGATCACGATCGATGTCCACGAACGCCGCATCGACCTCGAGGTGGACGACGAGGAGCTGACACGCCGCCGCGACGGCTGGGAGCCGCGGCCACCCCGCTACACGCGTGGCGTCCTGGCCAAGTACGCCCGTACCGTGCGGTCTGCGTCCGAGGGTGCCACCACCTCCGTCTGACCTTCGGACGCTGTCGGGTCAGGAGGGTCGCCAGTGCGCTTCGAGGAACTGCGGTTCGTGTGCACCGAGGCCGCGAAGGACGTTGTCACGCAGCACGGCGACGATCCCATCCCTCCCACGGTCGTGCTCCCGGGGGCGGAACGGACCCGTCTGCTCACCCTGCCTGGGTTCCCCGAGGAGGACCGCGCACGCCACGAGTACATGGTCCAGTTCGCCGAGGACGAGATCACCTCGAACCTCGTCCCCGCCTGGGGCTTCATCGCCGCCGCCGAGGACGCCGAAGGCAACGACGTGGTGGTGGCCGTCTACGGGGCACGGCGCCACCAGCCGGAGCTGACCGCCGCCCGACTGGACGAGGACGGCACGCTCGGCGAGTTCGTCACCCCCGAAGAGCTCGATCCCACCGCGATGCCGTTCCTGCATCCGCTCCAGCACGCGGTAGATGCCATCCCCCCACTCGACGACCCGTCAGAGGCCGAGGGGCTCCCGCTCTTCGGCGAGTAGAGCTCACCGCCACCGTGGCGGGTCCAGGGGGATGCCGGCAGCCTCGGCCGGCTGGCGATAGGCCCGCGCCAGCGATCCGGTGGTCTCGTGCGCGTTCAGTCCACTTGGGTTCCCGAGCACCCACAGCCGTGCCCCGGCCAGGTCCTCCTCCTGCTCACCCGCGGTCGCGCCCCGCCGGCCGAACGCCGTGCGGTAGGCGGTGATCCCGACGATCGCGACGACAGCCGGGCGCCACGCAGCGAGCTTGGCCCGCAGCGCGTCCGCGCCCCGCTCCAGCTCCTCCCGACCGAGCTCGTCGGCGCGAGCCGTCGCCCGATCGACGATGTTGGTGATGGCGATGCCCCGCTCCTCGAGGTGCGCGACGTCCGCTGGTGAGTAGCCGCCGGACGCGTCGATCTCGCGATCGGTGATCCCGGCCAGGTACAGCGCGGGGTAGAAGCGGTTGCCGGGATGGGCGAAGTGCGCCTCGGCAGCGGCGGTCCACAGTCCCGGGTTGATCCCGACGAACACGAGCCGTGGATCGTCGCCGATGAGATCCGCCACGACCTCGCCGGCGTGCCGTTGCAGCTCCGCCTGTGTGAATCCCATGTCCGGATGCCTGTCAGCCGCGGATGCGGTCCGAGCGAGCCGCGGCGCGCACCGCGGCGGGAAGACGCGCACCGGCCACTCCACCGTCGCGATCCGGCCGCCTGCTACTCACCTTCAGTGCGTTCGTGGCGGACCTCGACGTCTCCGGCGCGACGCCCCTCGAGGGTGCGGACGCGGAGTCGCCAGCTCCCCACCTCGACGGTGTCACCCCGCCGCACCAGCCGGCCGAGCTCCTCGGTCAGGAACCCCGACACCGTGTCCGCCTCGCCCTCCGGGAGCTCGATCCCCACCGCCTGCGCCAGCTCGTCCCGCCGCAGCGTGCCCTGCACGAGCCACCGGTGAGGGTCGAGACGTCGGACGGGAGGTGGGGAGGGATCGAACTCGTCGGCGATGTCCCCGACGAGCTCCTCGATGACGTCCTCGAGGGTGATGATGCCGGCGGTCCCGCCGAACTCGTCGACGACGAGCGCCGCGTGGGCGCGCCCCGCCTGCATCTCCTGGAGCAGTTCTTCGAGGTCGCGCGAACCGGGCACGGCCGGGACGGGGCGCAGCAGGTCCGCGACCGTCACGCCGTGGAGGTCCTCGAGCATGAGCACGTCCTTGACGTGCACGAGCCCGACGACGTCGTCGATGTCCTCGTGGAACACGAGGAACCGAGTGAAGCCCGTATCGGCGGCGAGCTCGACCAGCTCGTCGGCACTGGCGCTGTCAGCCACCGCTTCCAGGTCGACGCGGGGCGTCATCGCGTCGACAGCACGGATGTCGGACAGGCGGAGGGCAGCGGACATGACCCGGGCATCCTGCGCAGCGAGCGTTCCGTACCGGCGGGACTCGCGGAAGGCCAGCAGCAGCTCGTCGGGGGTGTGGACGAGGTTGACCTCGTCCACCGGCTCGACGCCGACGAGCCGGATGAGCACGTTGGCAGCCCCGTTCAGGGCGATGATCAGCGGACGCAGAGCGGTCACGAACCAGCCGAAGAGCCGCGCGACGCGGAGCGAGACCTCCTCCGCCCGCGACAGCGCGAGGTTCTTCGGAGCCATCTCCCCGACCACCATGTGCAGGAAGACCACGAGCGACAGCGCGAGCGCGAAGGCGACGATGGGGCGGCTGGGTCCCTGGAGACCGGCCGCCTCGAGCCACCCGTCGAACAGGGCCGCGACGGCAGGCTCGGCGATCATCCCGAGGAGCAGAGATGCCATCGTGATCCCGAGTTGGGCCCCGGAGAACGTGATCGAGAGCTCACGGAGTGCCGCCAGCGCCCGGATCGCGCGCGGGTCCCCCGCGTCGGCGAACTCCTCCACCTTCGCCCGCCGCACCGCCAGCAGTGCGATCTCGGCGGCCACGAAGAACCCGTTCGCGATGAGCAGGAACAGACCGAACAGCAGCGCCGCCAGGGAGAACTCAGCGTGGGCGGCGTCCGTCGGGGCGGCAGCGAACATCATGGTTGACCCTCGCGGTGTCGCCGCACCTCGAGCTCCGAGACCCGGACACCGTCGAGCTGGGTCACCTCGATGTCCCAGCCGTCGTGCGCGACGAGCGCCCCCTCGGCGGGGATCTCGCCGAGCCGGTCGATCACGAACCCCGCGACGGTCTCGAAGTCCCCTTCGGGCAGGACCAGCCCCACCAGATCCGCGAGCCGGTCCGCACGCACGGTCCCGCGCACGCGGAACCGACCCACTCCGAGACGGCGGATCTCGCCCACCGTGGGGTCGAACTCGTCCTCGATCTCGCCGACGAGCTCCTCGACCACGTCTTCCACGGTCACGATGCCCGCCACGCCCCCGTACTCGTCGATGACGACCGCGAACGTGCGGTGCCGGCCGCGGAGGCGGGCCAGCAGCCGC
>JAWVZB010000068.1:0-17919 GCA_033722375.1 Nitriliruptorales bacterium
AACTCACGGGTCCGGAAGATGAAGTTGCCCGTCGTGATCTCGTTGCGGAACGACTTGCCCATCTGCGCGATACCGAACGGCACCTTCATGCGCGCGGTCCGCTGGACGGTCGAAAAGTCCACGAACATGCCCTGGGCGGTCTCGGGGCGGAGCCACACGATCGAGCCCTCGTCCTCGAGGGGACCGTGGAACGTCTTGAACATGAGGTTGAAGTTGCGCGGGTCGGTCAGCTCACCGCCGCAGTCGGGGCAGACGATGGGGCCCTCCTCCCCCTTCGCCTCGGCCGCCTCCTCGAGGTGGTCCATGCGCCAGCGCTTGTGGCAGTCCGAGCACTCGACCAACGGGTCGCTGAACGATTCGAGGTGGCCCGACGCCTGCCAGACCTCCGGCGCCATCATGATGGCGGACTCGAGGCCGACGATGTCGTCGCGGAGCTGGACCATGGAGCGCCACCACTGCTGCTTGATGTTCTCCTTGAGCTCCACGCCCAGGGGGCCGTAGTCCCAGCTCGAGCGCAGCCCCCCGTAGATCTCGCTGGACGGGAACGCGATCCCCCGCTTCTTCGAGAGCTCCACGATCGTCGCCTGGTCGGCTTCGACGGTCGGGGCGTCGGGCACGCCGGCGGACGTGGACGGGTCTTCGGGGCTGGTCTGGTCGGCCATGGGTGGTCTCCTCCTCCGGTGCTGGCTGCACGGAGGTCGGCAACGGGGGAACGAGGATCGGAGCTGCGGGTGGTCGAGGTTACTGTCCGGCCGCCCGGTAGCGTTCGCAACACCATGGCCGACACCCCACCACGCAGCGCGGACTTCGCCGCCGACACCGCCGTCGAACCGGCCGGCGGGGGCCGCTACACCGCCACGGTGACCGAGCGCTGGAACGTGCTCGGCGACACGGCACCCAACGGCGGGTACCTGATGGCCATCGCGGGGCGGGCCATGGCTCTGACGGTGGATCGCCCCGACCCGGTCGCGGTCACCGCCCACTACCTGCGCCCCGCCACCGTCGGCGCGGCCGAGGTCGTGACCGAGATCGTCAAGGAGGGACGGCGCCTCGCCACCGTGCAGGCGGCGCTGCGTCAGGACGGCGAGGAGAAGGTCCGCCTCCTCGGCGCGTTCGGGGACCTGGCCGCGCTCGAAGGGCCCACCCACGACCACCGCCCCGCCCCCGACCTCCCGCCCCGCGAGGAGCTCATCGACGCGAACGCGGCTGCCGACGAGCGGGGCGGATTCGCCCCGCAGATCCTGCGCCGCTTCGACATCCACCTCCCCCCCGAGATGATGGGGTGGACGGTGGGAAGGCCGCTCGGGCGGGGCGAGATCTCCGGCTACTGCCGCTTCGCCGGCGGCGAGCCGATGACCACCATCGGACTGCTCGCCCTGGCCGACGCGTTCCCGCCGGCGGTGTTCAACATGGGGGTCGAGGTCGGCTGGACCCCGACGGTCGAGCTCACGGTCCAGATCCGCAAGCGCCCCGCGCCCGGCTTCCTCCGCACCCGGTTCACGACCAACAGCGTCACCGACGGGCTGCTGGAGGAGGACGGCGAGCTGTGGGACAGCGAGGGGGACCTGGTCGCACTGTCGCGCCAGACCGCCCTGGTCCACCGGCCGTCCTGACGCGCCGGGGGCCGGCTACTGCTGTTGTTGCTCCTGCGCTGAGCGGCGCATCTGGACCGTGACGTCGAGCTCGTGCTCGCTCGGACCGGTGTAGACCCCACGCAGCGGCGCGACGTCGTCGTAGTCGCGGCCGTGCCCGATCTTGATGTGGCGGACACCTACCTCCTGCCGGTTGGTGGGGTCGAGGCCGAGCCAGCCACCGCCGGGGATCGCGACCTCGGCCCAGGCGTGGGTCTGGACCTCGAGCTCGTCCTCGGCGGGGTCCGCCCCGCTCTCGTCGTACGCGAAGAAGTAGCCCGAGACGTACCGGGCCGGCACCCCGATGCTGCGGCACAGCGCCACCAGCAGGTGGGCGAAGTCCTGGCAGACCCCTTGCTGCTCTGCGAAGACGTCGTCGACCTCGACGCCGACGTAGGTGGCACCGGGTGTGTAGGTGCATCTGTTGGCGACCAGGCGGTGGAGCGCCAGCACGGTCCCGATGACGTCGTCGCCGTGCTCGCCCCGCTTGTCCTCGGCGGCGGCCGTGATGTCGGGCCCCCAGTCCACGTGGGCCGACCGTTCGAGGAACTCGAGGTGCCGGTCCCGGAAGGCGGGTGAAGCCATGTCCTCGAAGGTCGGCGATGCAGCGATCACGTTGGTGGGGCGGGTCTCGACCGATGCTTCGGCGATCACCTCGAGCGAGCTGTGTGGCAGCCGGACACCGAAGGCATCGACCCGGGTGCCCCAGTAGTCGACGTAGGAGACCAGCCGCGAGCTCGGGGTCGTGCGGACGTCGTAGTGGAGCACGTGCTGGCGGGCGTCGCTCGCCGGCGCGGCCCGGAGCTCGTTCGAGGACTCGACCACCGGGTCGTCGTAGGTGAAGGCGGTGCGGTAGCGGATGTCGAAGCGCATCAGTTGGCCGCCACGATGTGGAGTCCCCCGGCCGGCGTGTGCCGGAAGAACTCGTCGGCCACCGCGTCCGACACCCGCGCGATCCCGTCCAGCAGGTCCTCGAGGAACCCGTGGAGCCCGGCGGCCAAGAGCTCACCCGCATGCGCGAACTCGACCGTCGAGCGGACCTGACCGAGCTGGCGACGTGCACGACCCTGCCGGTCGGCCGCCTCGACCTGTTGGAGGTAGCTCTCGGCGGCCTGGAGGCAGAAGAGAACGGAGCGGGGGAACTGCGGCGCCAGGAGCAGGAACTCGAGCACGTGCTCGGGATCCATCGACGAGCGGTAGGTGCGTCGGAAGGCCTCCGCGGCCGACACCGACTTGAGGATCGCGATCCAGGCGTGGAAGCCCAGGGCGGAGGGCTGGTCGACGATCGCGTCGAAGCGGACGTCGAGGAGCCGGCAGGTCATCTCGGCACGCTCGAGCATCCGCCCGAGCGACAGGAACCGCCAGCCGTCGTCCCGGGGCATGGTCTCCGCGGCGACCCCGGTGATGGTCTGCCCGCCCCGCTTCACCACACCGCACAGCTCGTACGGCTGCTGGAGATCGGCCGATACGTCGCGGGCACGGAGCTCGAGGTGGAGCTGGTTCGCGGCCTCCCACAGCTCCGACGAGACGAGCTCGCGGACCGACCGCAGGTTCTCCCGGGCGCGTTGCACCGACGACACGACGCTGCCTGGGTTGGTGCCGTCGACCAGCAGGAACCGGATGACCTCGGCGCGCTCGAGCGGCGCCCCGCTCGTCTCGAACGGTCCCGTGAGGTGCAGGACCTCGAGCACCTGCCGCCAGGCGATGCTCTCGTCCGCCTCCGTCGACTCGAGGAGCGTGTGGTAGGTGACGTCGACGAGCCGGGCGGTGTCCTCGGCCCGTTCGGCGTAGCGCCCCGCCCAGAACAGGTTCTCGGCCAGCCGTGCGAGCACGTCAGGTCCTCTCGTCGGTCAGCACGTCAGATCCGCTCGTCTTCGAGCACCCAGGTGTCCTTGGAGCCGCCGCCCTGGGACGAGTTCACGACCAGCGATCCCTTGCGCAGCGCGACACGCGTCAGTCCGCCCGGGATCACCTCGACGGTCTCCCCGGTGATGACGAACGGGCGCAGGTCGACGTGGCGTCCCTCGAGCCGGTCCCCGATCAGGGTGGGATGGCGCGAGAGCTCCACGACCTCCTGCGCGATGTAGCCGCGAGGATCCTCCTGGATCTGCTTGCGGAACGTGGCCAGCTCGTCGGCGGTGGCGGCGGGACCGATCAGCATCCCGTATCCGCCGGACCCGGCTACCGGCTTCACGACCAGCTCGTCGAGGCGGTCCAGCACCTCGGCCCGCTGGTCGTCGTCCCACAGCACGTACGTGGTCACGTTCGGGAGGATCGGGTCCTCACCGAGGTAGTAGCGGATCAGCTCCGGGACGTAGGCGTAGACGGCCTTGTCGTCCGCCACGCCGTTGCCGAAGGCGTTGGCGACGGTGACGTTGCCGGCCCGGGCTGCGTTGACGAGACCCGGAACCCCGAGGATCGAGTCGGGACTGAACACCACCGGGTCGAGGAAGTCGTCGTCGATGCGGCGGTAGATCACGTCCACCCGCTTGAGCCCCCGGGTGGTGCGCATGTAGACGACGTGCTCGTCGACGACGAGGTCACGCCCCTCGACCAGCTCGACCCCCATCTGTCGGGCCAGGAAGGCGTGCTCGAAGTAGGCCGAGTTGTAGACGCCGGGCGTCAGCACGACCACCTGCGGCTCCTCCCCCGCCGACGCCGGCGCCACCTCACGCAGCGCCCGCAGGAGCGACTGGCCGTAGTGGTCGACGGGGCGTACGTGGTGCTCGGCGAACACCACCGGCAGCACGCGGGTCATCGCGGCCCTGTTCTCGAGCACGTAGGAGACCCCGCTCGGGTTGCGGAGGTTGTCCTCGAGCACGCGGTAGGTCCCGTCACCGTCACGAACGAGGTCGATGCCGGCCACGAGGCAGCGCGCCCCGTGCGGGGCGGGGATCCCGAACGCCTGACGGCGGTAGCCGTCGGCTGACACCACGAGCCAGCGCGGGACGATGCCATCGTTGATCGCGGCCCGCTCGCCGGCGTAGAGATCTTCCAGGAACCAGTTCAGAGCCGTGACGCGCTGGGTGAGTCCGGCGGAGATCTGCCCCCACTCGCTCGCGGAGATGATGCGCGGGATCAGATCCAGCGGGAAGGTGCGTTCCACCCCCGAGTCGTCGCCGTAGACCGTGAACGTGATCCCCTGGGTCCGGAAGATCGAGTCCCGGAGCTGCTCGCGGCGCTGGAGCTCCTCGGGGTCGAACGCGCTGAGCCGCTCCGCGAGCCGGCGGTAGTGGTCCCGGAGCATCCCGTCGGACCCCACGGCCTCGTCGAAGAAGCCGTCGGTCTCGTACCCGTCGAAGATGTCACCCACGCCACCGAGGCTAGGTCACCGCCACGCGGCGAGGGCGTCCCGACGTACCCTCACAGGCACATGAGCCTGCCCACCGAACACCGCGCCGCCACCGGTCCGATCGCCGGTGACCTCGCTGACGCCACCAGCTCCGAGACCGCCCTGCGGCGGTTCCTCCTCGGGCTCCCGGGGGTCGATCAGGTGGGCGTCGAGGAGCGCGCCGCCGATCTCGCGACGCGGTCCATCAAGAAGGACTCGAAGCTCCAGGCACTGGACCTCGCGGTCCGGATGACCGATCTGACGACGCTCGAGGGCCAGGACACCCCCGGCAAGGTGCGGGCGCTGTGCACCAAGGCTCGCCGGCCGGACCCGTCCGACCCCGACGTCCCACCGGTCGCCGCCGTCTGTGTCTACCCCGACCTCGTGGAGGTCGCCGCCGGGGAGCTCGAGGGGACCGGGATCCACGTCGCGTCGGTCGCGACCGGCTTCCCGAGCGGACGGACCACCCTCGAGGTCAAGGTCGCCGACACCGAAGCGGCGGTCGCGTCCGGCGCCGACGAGGTCGACATGGTCATCGACCGCGGCGCGTTCCTGGCGGGGCGCTACGGCCAGGTCTTCGACGAGATCGTGCGGGTCAAGGACGCCTGTGGCAGCGCGCACCTCAAGGTCATCCTCGAGACCGGCGAACTGGCGACCTACGACAACGTCCGGCGGGCGTCGTGGCTCGCGCTGCTGGCCGGTGCCGACTTCATCAAGACCTCGACCGGGAAGGTCCAGCCCGCCTCGACGCGCCCCGTCACGCTCGTGATGCTCGAGGCGGTACGCGACTTCCACGAGATCACCGGGGAGCGTCGCGGGGTCAAGTCCGCGGGCGGGATCCGCACCGCGAAGGACGCGATCCGCTACCTGGTGCTCGTCCACGAGATCGCCGGACCCGAGTGGCTGACCCCGGACCTGTACCGCTTCGGGGCGTCGAGCCTCCTCAACGATCTGCTGATGCAACGCAGCAAGCAGCTCACCGGCCGGTACGCGGGACGCGACTACTTCACCATCGACTGAGTGACGAGCGGGACAACGATGACCGACACGACCACGACAACCGAGGCAGTGCCTGACCTCGTCACACCGACCTGGGAGTACGCCCCGGCGCCGCAGGCACGGGACCTGGTCGACATCGCGTCGAGCTACGGACTGTTCATCGGCGGCGAGTTCGTCGATCCGATCGACGGCGGTTCGTTCAAGACCGTGAGCCCCTCCAGCGAGGAGGTCCTCGCCGAGGTGGCCGAGGCCGGATCCGAGGACATCGACCGGGCGGTCGGCGCCGCCCGCAAGGCGCACGGCACCTGGACCGGGCTGTCACCGGCCGAGCGCGGGAAGTACCTCTACCGGCTGGCCCGCATCATCCAGGAACGCGCCCGCGAGCTCGCTGTCCTCGAGACGCTGGACAACGGCAAGCCGATCAAGGAGACCCGCGACGTCGATCTCCCGCTCGTCGCGGCGCACTTCTTCTACTACGCCGGCTGGGCCGACAAGCTCCAGTGGGCCGGCTTCGGCCCCGACCCACAGCCGGTCGGCGTCGCGGGACAGATCATCCCCTGGAACTTCCCGCTGCTGATGCTCGCGTGGAAGATCGCCCCGGCGCTGGCATGCGGCAACACGGTGGTGCTGAAACCGGCCGAGACCACACCGCTGACCGCCCTGGCGTTCGCCGACGTCTGCCGGCAGGCCGACCTGCCCCCCGGCGTCGTCAACATCGTGACGGGAGCCGGCGAGACCGGCCGCCATCTCGTCGAGCACGACGGGATCGACAAGGTCGCGTTCACGGGTTCCACGGAGGTCGGCAAGGAGATCCAGCGCACACTCGCCGGCACCGAGAAGCGGCTGACACTCGAGCTCGGTGGGAAGGCCGCCAACGTCATCTTCGAGGACGCCCCGATCGACCAGGCGGTCGAGGGGATCGTCAACGGGATCTTCTTCAACCAGGGGCACGTCTGCTGCGCCGGCTCGCGCCTGCTCGTGCAGGAGTCGGTGCACGACGCCGTCGTCGAGCGGCTCAAGCGGCGCATCGGGACGTTGCGGCTCGGCGACCCGCTCGACAAGAACACCGACATCGGGGCGATTAACTCGAGCCAGCAGCTCAGCAAGATCACCGAGCTCGTGGCCTCGGGCCGTGACGAGGGCGCCGACGCCTGGCAACCGGCCTGTGACATCCCCGACAAGGGCTGGTGGTTCCCACCCACGGTCTTCACGAACGTGAGCCAGTCCAGCCGCATCGCCCGTGAGGAGATCTTCGGGCCCGTGCTGTCGGTCCTGACGTTCCGGACGCCCGACGAGGCGATCGAGAAGGCCAACAACACCCCCTACGGGCTGTCCGCCGGCGTCTGGACCGAGAAGGGCAGTCGGATCCTGTGGATGGCACAGCGGCTCCGGGCCGGCGTCGTGTGGGCCAACACCTTCAACCGGTTCGACCCCACCTCCCCGTTCGGTGGCTACAAGGAGTCCGGCTTCGGTCGCGAGGGCGGCCGGCATGGCCTCGAGCCCTACCTCCGCACCGGAGGTCAGGCATGAGCCGCCTCGACGTCAAGAAGACCTACAAGCTGTTCATCGGCGGGTCCTTCCCGCGCTCGGAGTCGGGGCGCTCCTACGAGGCCACCACCCCGGCCGGTGACTTCCTGGCGAACGCCGCGCTCGCGTCGCGCAAGGACGCCCGCGATGCCGTCGTCGCGGCCCGCAAGGCCGTGCCCGGTTGGTCCGGAGCCACCGCCTACAACCGCGGCCAGGTGCTGTACCGGGTGGCCGAGATGCTCGAGGGCCGCCGCGACCAGTTCGCCGCGGAGGTCGCGGCCGGCGAAGGGGTGGCCGAGGACGCCGCCTCGGCGCAGGTCGACGCCGCCATCGACCGGTGGGTCTGGCACGCGGGCTGGAGCGACAAGTTCAGCCAGATCGACGGGGCCGCCAACCCGATCGCCGGCCCCTACTTCAACTTCTCCGTGCCCGAGCCCACCGGCGTCGTCGCCGCCTTCGCCCCGCAGGGGTCGAGCCTGCTGGGGTTCGTCTCCGTCGTGGCCCCGATCGTCGTCTCCGGCAACACGGTCGTGGTCGTCGCCAGCGAAGAGCGACCGCTGCCGGCGATGTCGCTCGCCGAGGTGCTCGCCACCTCGGACGTGCCCGGTGGGGTCGTCAACATCCTGACCGGCTCGGTCGACGAGCTGGCCCCACACCTCGCGGCTCACATGGACGTCAACGCCATCGACCTGACCGGGCTGGCGGGGCGGGACACCACCGACCTCGAACGGGAGGCTGCGGAGAACGTCAAGCGGGTCGTTCGTCCACCCGCCGAAGAGCCAAGCTGGGAGCAGGTCGCCGACCCCCGGCGCATCCTACGGTTCACCGAAACCAAGACCGTCTGGCATCCGATGGGGATCTGACCCGTGGGCAGCGAGTCGCCGAGCAGCTCGGCCCCGAGCCGCCGGCAGCTCGCACGTCTCCGGGACGAGCTCGTCGAGAACCAGGTCTCGTGCCCCCTCCACGGCCCCGTCGGCGACCGGCTGCTCGAGGAGCTCGCCTACGCACGCGGCCCTCACATCCATGAGTCCCGCGTGCCGACCTACGGCTGTGTCATCCTGGTCGATCCTGACGGCGTCGGCGACGACGTGGCGGCGGAGGTGATCGAGGCATCGGACATGGAGACGCCGGTGCTGCGTCGCTTCGCCGACGGCACCCGGGTCTTCCTGGTCGCGGCAGGCGCGCGCACGATCGGCCTGGCCTGCCTGGATCAGAACGCCGACGAGGAACGGACGGTGATCCGCTTCGTCCGACGCTCCGGAGCGATCGTGATCCGCCGTGCCGATGATGGCCACGTGTCCGTCGTGACCGAGGCCGGCGTCGCCGTGTGGGACGGGACCCGGTGGCTGCAGAAACCACACGCTGATCGTGCCACGGACCTCCTGCACGGGACGCTGGCCGACACCAACCCCGACGTCCTCGAGGGGCTCATGGAGCTCTGCCTGCACTGGCTCATGCCGGCCCGCGTCGGAGCGGTGGTCGTGTGGCATCCGGCGAAGCACGCCGACGAGCTCGACGGGCTCGAGGGCATCCGCACCCTCACCCCGGTCCTCACCGTGACGAACGAGCTCCACCGGCCGGCGCTCCGGAGCGCCGTCTCACAGGCGGACGGGGCGGTGCTCGTGGGGCCGGCCGGGGACGTGCTCGCCTACGGCGCCACCCTGCTCCCGACCCAGCAGGCGATCGCCGAGATCCCGCCATCGGGGGGGACGAGACAGACCTCGGCGCACCGCTTCTCGTTCGATCACCCCGAGGCGGTCATCGTGAGCGTCTCCGACGACGGCCCGCTCACCCTCTACAACGACGGGAAGCGCCTCGACCTGGTCCTCTACTGATCGACGGGTGAGGTGTTGCCCCATCGGCCCGTAGGCTCGCGATCGTGAACCGCCCTGCCCCACCCTCCCTCGACGTCGTCGTCGAGCGCCTCCGCGAGCACGAGCCGTCGCTGATCTCTGCGTCCGTCGGTTGGCGGGCCGCCACTGCGATGATCCTCCACGACCATCCGGATCACGGGGTGGAACTTCTGCTCATCCAGCGGACCACGCGTCCCGGCGACCGGTGGTCGGGGCAGATGGCGCTGCCCGGCGGGAAGCAAGATCACGGCGACCGCGACCTCGCCGCCACCGCCACGCGGGAAGCGCGTGAGGAGGTCGGGATCGACCTCCGGGAGCCGGTCGCGCGGCTGGACGACGTCGGCGGCCGGGTGGTCTCGAACGCCGTTTCGACGTTCGCGTTCGTGCTGGAGCGACGTCCGACGCTGGTGCTCGAGGAGAAGGAGGTCGACGCGGCGGTGTGGCTGCCCGTCTCGACCCTGTTCGATCCGGCGTCCGCGGTGCGCTACCGCTACCTGGCGGTGGGCTCGTTCCCGGCGATCGAGCACCGCGGCTACGTGGTCTGGGGACTCACGTACCGCATCCTCGAGCACTTCGCCGCTGCGCTGGGCCGACAGCTCCCGAAACCGTAAAGACCTTCCACAACGCGGGAGCCCGGGCGTGGCCCGGGCTCCCTGCGTCCTCTTCCGGAACGATCAGGGGGCCGGCGGACCGGCGTGGCTCGGCGGACCGGCGTGTGCCGGGGGTCCGGCATGCGGAGGCGGGCCGCTGTTCTCGTCGTCGTCCTCTGCGTCGAGGTCGTCAGTGTCGAGGTCGTCGGTGTCGTCGCCCTCACCCTTGTCGTTGCACGGGGCGTTCTCCGCCGCCTCGGCCTCGGCGTCCTCTGGGTCTGCACCGCGCGCGACGAGACTCACGGCCATGCCCTTCTGGCAGCCCTCGAGCTCGGTGTTGTTCGCGAAGTCCGAAACGGTCTGCCCGTGATCGTTGGCGTCGGGGTCCCCGGCGTCGTCACCACCCGTGTCCACCTCGATGTCGAGGACCAGGTCGTCGTCCTCGGGTTCCTCGGCCTCTTCGGGCCCTTCCTGCTGGGCGGTCGCTGCCACCGGCTCCTCGTCGACGGCACCTTCCACGGCGAACGCCGTGAGGCCGCCGAGCAGCGTGATGGCCGCCGCGCTTGCGACTGGGCTGAACCAGCGTCGGAACTTCATCGGAACCCTCCGGTCGGGATGAACCTAGCTCGGGCCGTCGTGCGTCACGCATGGTTTCGGCAGGGCTCGCCTGGAACTTGAGGGATTGACTAGCCCGTTCGGGCAGGTGGAACCATGGTGTCATCCCCGCGACGCCGGCCGGACGGGCGGCTCAGCCGTCCTCCGGTCGGTCGACAGCCCCCCCGAAGCGCCGATCGCGCTCCTGATAGTCAGCGATGGCCCGAGCCAGCTCCCGTCGGTCGAAGTCCGGCCACAACGTGTCGAGGAAGACCAGTTCGGCGTAGGCAGCCTGCCAGAGCAGGAAGTTCGAGAGCCGCCGCTCCCCCGAGGTGCGGATCAGGAGATCCACCGGGGGCATCTCGGGGTCGTAGAGGCGCGCCCCGAGCGACCGGGCGGTCACCCGACGCAGATCTCCTGCCGCCACCTCCTCGGCGAGAGCCCTCGCCGCGTCGACCAGCTCGGTCTGTCCTCCGTAGTTGAAGGCCACGACCAGGGTCATGCGCTCGTTGCCTCGAGTCAGCTCCTCGGTGTCCTCGATCATCCGCACCAGCCGCCGAGGCACGGGGCGTGACCGCCGGCCGATGAACCGCACCTTGACGCCACGGTCATCGAGCTCGCCGGCGCGGCGGCGTAGCAGGTCCTCGTTGAAGCTCATGAGGAAGCGGACCTCGGACGGGGATCGGCGCCAGTTCTCCGTCGAGAACGCGTAGACCGTGAGGTAGTCGAGCCCGAGCTCGAGGGCCCCCTCGACCGCGTCGAACAGGGCCTGCTCGCCCGCCTCGTGACCGGCGGTGCGTTCGAGACCACGTGCGTTGGCCCAGCGACCGTTCCCGTCCATGATGATGGCGACGTGTCGCGGGATGCGGGCCGGGTCCAGACCGCTGGCGTAGTCGGGCAAGGCGGCTGACATGGCCGCGAGCGTAGTGAGGACGCCGACCGGCGAGCCGTGCACGGGCGGGCGCTCCCCCCGAGGCGTACCGTCGACACCGTGGAGTCGTCCCGCAGGTGTCCCGAGTGCTCGACCGCATGGGACGGCGACGCCCGCTTCTGCGGACGCTGTGGGGCACTCCTGCGGCCACACCTCCGCGCCGCGACCGGCGACGCCACTGCCAGCGCGAGTGCAACGGAACCGGCTGGCGAGGTGCTCCGGACCCGCTCACGGCTCACGACCGTGCTCGCGCTCCTCGGCGTCGTCTCGCTGATCGGGCTCGTTGCCCTGCTCCGCAGCGGCGCCCCGTCCCCGACGGCCGCCCCCGCTCCGAGCGCCGGTGAGCCACAGCTCTCCGACGACCTCGTCCGGGCCGGGGAGTCCTCCCTCGGTGAGCTGCGCTGGGAGCGCCCCATCGACGCACGAGCGGGTGTCGTCGGTCAGCTGGGCACGCTCTTCGTGCACGACGGGAGGCGGCTGCTCGCGCTGAACCGGGGGGACGGGAGCGTGATCTGGTCCACCACCACCCCCCGCGGGATGCTGCTCGATCCGTTCGCCTCCGGCGTCCCGCTGCTCGGAGTCGACGACGTCCTCCGTGTCCACGCAGCTACCAGCGGTGTCACGTGGTCCCGGCCAGGCGTCCCGAGCGATGCACCAGCGCTGACCGTCGGCGGCTTCCTCTTCGTGGCCGACGAGGACGCGCTCACGAGCTGGCGGTCCAGCGGGGCGATCCTGTGGCAGATCGAGCTCCGGGGGGTGCGACATCTGATCGGAGGATCGGGCGCATCGGGCCTGCTGCTCGCGAGCACGTCGAACGAGCTGCACGCCATCCACCCCCTGACCGGAGCGATCGCATGGAGCGCGCACCTCCCCTCGACCTCCGCTCCCCCGCACCTGGCCGGGGGCCTCGTGGTCGTGGCCGACGGTGAAGGCACGCTGGTGGCCCGCAACCACCGGACCGGAGACGCGATCTGGACGATCCCGATCCGACGGGTGGTCCAGGTCTCGAGCTTGTCGGACGGCACCGTCCTCGTCGTCGAGCGGACCGACTCCGGAGCGAGGTTGCGCTTCCTGAACCCGAGTGACGGCGGCGAGCTCGACGCCGTCGATCTCGGGGACGAGGTCCAGACGATCGCGGCGATCGGCCCGTACGCCGTGGTCGTCGACCAGGAACACGTGACCGCCTGGCGACCCGCGATCGGACCATCCTGGCAGTTCGACACCCCGATCGGGAACGTCGTCGCGATCCAGCGATCGGGGGACGACCTGCTGCTCGTCACTCCCTCGACGCTCGTGGCGGTGCACGCGCCCGTGTGGTGACGGCTGAGGGCTACCTCGGGACCAGCTCGTAGGACCGCAGTCGACGGTCGAGGTGGTACTCGACGAAGGCACGGGTGAACGACGCCGCGGTCGAACGCGGTCCCACCTGCGTCGCCGCTGACGGGAGCCGCTGCCACTCGTTGCCGGCCAGGAGCTGCACCAGCGCGATCGTGTCCGGATCGAGGGCCTTGGTGCCGGGCGGGGCGCAGTCGGCGCACAGCATCCCGCCGGCGACCACGCTCAGGAAGGGGTGCGGCCCGGCGCTGCGGCAGCTCGAGCAGGCGTCGGTGAAGACGTGGAAGCCGACCGCGGAGGCGAGCCGGAGCAGGAACGCGTCGGCGAAGATGGCCGGGTAGGGCGGCCGCGCCGCGAGCGCTTCGAGCCCAGCTCGTAGCAGCAGGAACACCCGGTTGTCGCGCTCGCCCTCCTGGGCGACCACGTCGACCGCCTCGACCATGAGCGCCCCGCAGGTCGACAGCGAGTAGTCCTCCCGCACCTCGGCGTAGCTCCTGATGAGCTCGGCCTGACGGACCACGTCGAGGTTGCGGCCCTCGTGGAGCTGGAGGTCCACGTGGCTGTAGGGCTCGAGGCGCCCGCCGAACCGCGAGCCGGGACGCCGAACACCCTTCGCGACCGCCCGGACCTTGCCCCGCCCCTGGGTCAGGAGGTTGAGGATCCGATCGGTCTCGCCGAGCTTCCAGGTGCGCAGGACGATGCCCTGTTCCCGGTAGCTGCCCATGCCTCCCCGCCGTCCTACAGCAGAGGCCAAGGGTACGGGCGTGGACCCGTGGGACCCGGGAACCACTCGAGCTCCGCAGCAGCGTCGGCCCGCTCGATCAGCCGCTCGAACTCCACCGCGGAGAGCAGCTCACGAAGCTGTCCAGCGACCGCTCCGGTCTCGCGCAGACGCGCAGCCAGCTCGGCGACGTCTTCCCGCCAGTGCTCCGGGACCGCCTCCCCCTCGAAGTGCCACGCCACGGTGCGCAGCTTCTCCTCCCGATGGAAGGACACCCCGTGGTCGACCAGCCGGATGCGACCATCCTCCAGCAGCACGTGTCCCCCCTTGCGGTCGGCGTTGTCGATGACGATGTCGAACAGCACCATCTGACGCAGCTGGGTGCGGAGCTCCTGGCCGCCCCGCTCGAGGATCCAGAAGTAGTGCCGCTCCGGATCGTGTGGCACGAACCGCTGCACCGCGCCCCGCCCGAGCGGGCCGTCCTCGCGGACCACCGTCACCGGAACCAGGTCCCAGGCGAGCAGCCGGTCCACCAGCGAAGCCGCGACCTCGCGCCGGTAGAGGGTCCCGGTCGGGAAGTCCCACAGCGGCGCCTCCCCCGACTGCGGCTTGTAGATGGCCAGGTCCTCCGGCGGGTAGGCCCTCGGGTCGGTCACGCGCTCCCGCCCGGCCGGGAGAGGTCCGAGATGACACAGCAGCGTCGTGTTGGATGCGCTCGCGTACTGGCCCACGACCTCGAGCGGGGCGGTGGCGAGCCGCTCGGCCTCACCTCGCGAGGTCACCATGGCCGTTCTCCGCAGGGCACACGTGCGCGCCATCCGCTTCCATGGGACGGCCGCACAGCCGGCACCGCGGTCGGCCCTGTGTCAGGACCTCCGCCGCATGAGCTGCCAGTCGGCGGACCTGGTCGGACAGCGCCCACAGCCGGGCCTCCCACGGGTCACGGCCCTCGTCGGGAACGAACTCTGTCAGCTCGAGGAAGAACCGTCCCGACTCCGGGTCGGCGCCGACGGCGATGTCCCCGACGCGCCACCGCTCCTCCAGAGGTCGACGAAGCTTCATCGCCGTGCGGTCCCAGTCCGTGGCCGGCGTGTCCTCGAGCTGGTGGAGGAGCTGCTCGAGCGCCTGGGCCAGGGCGGCGACCTGCTCCTTCTCGATCAGGAAGCTGGCGCGCTGGTCGGTGTCCTCCGCCTGGACGTAGAAGGTCCGGTTGCCGGGCTCGCCGAGGTAGTCCACCGTCAGGTGGTGCGGGTCGGTCAGTTCGAGCTCGATCACGCCGGACCTGCCAGGCCGGCCGGGCTGGCCGTGTTGACGGCGACGACGATAGGCGGGGCACCCTCGCCGAGCACCAGGGTCGTCACGCTCGCCGGACCGACGACCAGGCGCTGGAACGTGTCGAGTGGCATCCCGAGGTGGAACGCCACGACCGCCTTGATGATGTCCGCGTGGCTGACTGCCACGACCAGCTCGTCGCGGTGCTCTCGAGCGATCGCCTCGACCGCGTCGACGGCACGGAGCTGAGCGCCACGGATGCTCTCGCCGCCGGGGAAGGTGACCTGCGACGGGGTGGCCTGGACCACCTTCCACAGCTTCCGACGGCGGAGCTCCTTCAAGGTGCGGGTGGTCCAGTCGCCGTAGTCCACCTCGCCGATGCCGCGGCGGGTGCGGACGCGCAGGCCGTGCCGGTCGGCGATGTACTGGGCGGTCTGCTGCGTGCGTTCGAGCGGCGAGGCGTACACCGCCGCCACGTCGAGATCCGACAGCCGGGCGGCCAGGGCCTCCGCCTGTCCGCGTCCCTCGCCATCGAGGTCGACCCCCGGTGTCCAGCCACCGAGCCGCTCCCCGGTGGTAGCCGTTCGGGCGTGCCGCACGAGCAGGAGCGTGACCACCGAACACCTCCGGACGGGCGGGGCGCCACCGTATCCCGCGACCCCGGTCAGGCCTCGAGGGGCTCGTCGCTGCCCGCTGCGATGGCGGCAACCAGCCGCTCGGCCTCCTCGCCACAGACGTCACGCCGGGCGATGCCACCGGAGGCGAGCTCGGCGATCCGCGCACGGACCTCGGGCAGGCGGGCCTGGAGCGCATCACCGGGGCAGGAGGTCCCCGCATGCTCGCGGTGACCCGTCAGCGTGCGGCCGGGAGCGTCGAACGTGACCGCCCCCCACGCGAAGGCACGCGCGACGCCCTCCAACTGGGGGGCGGTCGGTTGCTGCTCGTCGAAGTGGCCGAGCGCCACGACGAGGAAGTGCCCCGCCGGGTCGTAGTCGGTCGCGGTGTCGCCGGCGGTGTCGGGGCGCCGCAGCTCGTAGACGTGGCCGTGGCGGTCGACACCGAGGTGGTAGGCGATGTCGGGCCATCCCCGCGACTGGTGGTAGCGCTGGTGCTGGCGGAGCCGAGCCGGTGCTTCACGGTTGTCGTCGAACATGACCGCCGTGTGATGCAGGGTGAGCTGCACCACCGTGTGCGCGCTCAGCGTGCCTGCGGCCCGCGCGTCCCAGGCATCGCGGCAGATCACCTCCACCTCCGTCGCAGCCGATGCCGCCTCCTGCTCGCGTTCAGAAGCCTCAGCCGGGACCTCCTCCGAACTCGGCGACGGGGCCGGCTCGGCAGAGGGGGCCGGCGTCGGGCGTGCGAGCACGGCGGAGGGTGAGGGCGAGTGGCGCGCGCTCCCCCCGGGGGACATCGACGGGCCCGCATCGACCGCAGCCTCCTCGGTACAGCCGACGGCGGTGGCGAGCAGCGCCCCGAACGCCCCGCGCAGGAAGTGTCGACGGTCGAGTGGTGACATGGCCACAGGGTGCCGACTCGCGGGCGTGCTGGCACGGCTAGCCTCGACGGTGGCCGACGACCCACGACAGAGAGGCTCCCTCAGTGCCCGCGGTGACCGACTGGCAAGAAGTCGGCGAAGGTATCTGGACACGGCGCTACAGCCCGTACTCGGTGAACGTCACCGCCATCGATGTCGGCGGCGGTTTCGTGCTGATCGACACACGGGGATCGATGACGCAGGGTCGCGAGCTCGCTGCGGACGTCGGCAGCCTCGCGGCACAACCCGTCCTCGCGGTCGTCAACACCCATGAGCACTTCGACCACACCTTCGGCAACGGCGCCTTCGATGTCCCCACCTGGGGCCACACGAGGTGCGCGGAACACCTGTCGAGCTCGGGCGAGCAGCAGCGCGCTGCCGCCCAGTCCTGGGTGCCGGAGGAAGCGCACGACGAGCTCAACGAGAGCCCGATCGTCCCCCCCGACAACACCTTCGACGACGAGGCCACCCTCGACGTCGGCGACCGCGAGGTCCGCCTGCTCCACCTCGGTCGAGGCCACACCGACAACGACGTGATCATCGTCGTCGAGGAATCCGACGTCGTCATCGCCGGCGATCTCGTCGAGGAGGGCGCCCCGCCCGCCTTCGGTGACGCCTACCCCTTCGACTGGCCCCAGACCGTCGAGCGCATGCTCGAACACGTCTCCGGTCCCGTCGTGCCCGGCCACGGCGAGATCGTCGACGAAGCCTTCGTCCGACGCCAGCAACGCGAGCTGGCCGGGGTCGCGGTCATGGCCAGCAAGCACCTCGAGGAGGGCGCCCCCCTGTCAGCGATGATCGACGGCGGGCCGTTCCCGGCGGACGTCATGGAGCTCGCCATCGAGCGCGCGAGACTGGAGCAGGCGGGGCGCTGACGGTCAGTAGGCCTTGGCGAACACGACCCGCTTGCCGTACGCCGAGTCCTCCCCACAGCGAACACACGGCCCGGCGTCGTCGTCCTGATCGATCAGGATCGCGCGGGGGGTGGCGGTCGTCTCGGCCTTGATCTCGTCCTCGCAGAGCTCGCGGCCGCAGTGGAGTGCCTCGGCGAACCCGAACTCGACCCGTTCCACGAACGCGTCCCAGTCGTCGACCGCGTCCGTGTTGTCGTCACGGAAGCTCCGGGCCCGGTCCACCAGGGTGTCGTGGTAGGCGTCGAGCGCATCGGGGACCATCCCGACCAGGTCGTCGAAGCCCACCTTCTCCTTGACGGGGCGGCCCCGGTCGTCGGTCTCGCCGATCCGGCGGGACAGCAGGACGTGGCCGCCCTCGAGGTCCCGGGGGCCGAGCTCGGCACGGAGCGGCACGCCCTTGAGCTCCCAGTCGTTGAGCTTGAAGCCGGGTGACTCGTCGCGGTCGTCCACCTGGACCCGGACCCCGACGGCCTGCAGCTTCGCCGCGAGGTCGTGCGCCTTGTCGATCGCCCGCGCCCCGTCCTCGCCCCGCCCGATCGCGATGATCACGAGCTGGACCGGTGCCAGCCGCGGCGGCAGCACGAGACCCTGGTCGTCGCCATGACCGAGGATCACGGCCCCGATCATGCGGGTCGACATCCCCCAGGACGTGGTGTGGCAGTGCTGGAGCTCGTTGTTGTCGTCCTG
>JAWVZB010000069.1:0-16893 GCA_033722375.1 Nitriliruptorales bacterium
AGGGTGATCGAACCGACGTCGATGCCCTTCCGCGAGCTGAACTCACCGTGGACGTAGTAGATCATCTCCTCGGAGTCGAGGTTCGCGTGGTTGTAGGGGATCGGCACCGACTCGCCGTGCCAGTCGAGCGGGCGGGGACAGAAGGAGCACACCACGAAGTTGCGCCCCGCGAACGTCTGGTGGACCGGGGGCGGGGCGTGCACCTCCTTCGCGATCGGCTCGAAGTCGTTGATGTTGAACGTGTAGGGGTAGAGGTAGCCGTCCCACCCCACCACGTTGAAGGGGTGGTAGTCGTGCACGTACTCCTGATGGCCGCCCCGCACGCGGACGATCACCTGGTAGTCACCCCGCTCGTCGTGCGTCCGTAGCTCCTGCGGGGGATGCAGGTCGCGGTTGTAGAACGGTGCATGCTCGAGCAACTGCCCGTACTCGTTGCGGTACCGGCTCGGGATCTCGATGTAGCCCGGCGATTCGATGACGAGATGACGCTGTGGCTCGTCGCTCTGGACCATCCGCCACGTGATGCCCCGCGGGATGACGATGTAGTCGCCGGGCCGGTACGGCAGGTCGCCGAGGATCGTCTCGACGGTGCCGGTGCCCTCGTGAACGAAGATGCACTCGTCACCCTCGCCGTTGCGGTAGTAGCGCTCCATGGAACGGGCCGGACGGGCGAAGCTGATCTCCACGTCGTCGTTCCACATGAGCAGCTTGCGACCGGACAGGTGGTCGCCTTCGGGTTCGACGTCCCACGTGTCGAAGAGTCGGTGGGCGTGGTCGTCGGGCACCCATTCGTCGCGCTCGATCTGGCGGAACTTGCCCACTTCCTTGACCCGCACCGGGGTCTCGAGGTGGTACAGGATCGACGACGGCCCGTCGAAGCCGCGCAAGCCGATGACCTGCTCGACCGCCAAGGTGTCGTCGTCCAGCCACATCTGTGTGTGCCGCTTGGCGGGGACGTCCCCACGACGCTGGTAGGTGACCACGATCCGTCCTCCCGCTCGGTTCCAGCCCCACCGTAGATGGGCGGTGCGGTCTCCGGATGGCCGTGTGTGCACACCGCACGGTCGGGGCTGCGGCGAGCCGGGGCTACCGTGCCCGCCACCGCATACGAGACGGGGGAGATCACGGCGTGCCGACGCTCGAGCTGTCCCAGAGCACCCTGCGGTGGATCGAGCAACCTCGCCCCGCCTGGCGTGGTGTGCTGCACCGGTTCGCGGCGCCGGTGTCGGTGGTCGCCGGGACCTGGCTCGTGACGACGGCGCCCGCCCTCCGGTCGCAGCTCGCGATCGGGGCCTTCGCCGCGTCGATGACGGTCATGTTCACGGTCAGCGCGGTCGTTCATCACCGGCGTTGGCCCCCGCACCTCACCGAGATCCTGCTGCGTGCGGATCACACCGCCATCTACCTCGCCATCGCGGGATCCGCCTGCGCGATCGCGCTGCTCGGCTTGGACGGCTGGCAGCGCACGGTGCTGCTCCTGTGGTCGCTCGGCTTCGCCGCCGTCGGGGTGTTCGTCGAGTGGCTCCCCTTCGCGCCCGGCCGGGGCTTCTCGAACACCATGTACCTGGCGATGTCCTGGCCCACGATCGCCCTCGTCCCGTGGCTGTACGAGAACGAGGGCTGGGCGACCGTGGTCCTGTTGGCGGTCGGCGGCGTCTTCTACACGGTCGGGGCGATCATCGTGGCGCTGCGGCGCCCCGACCCCGCCCCGGAGGTGTTCGGTTACCACGAGGTCTGGCACCTGCTCGTGGTCGCGGCTGCCACCGCGCACTACGCGATGATGTGGACCCTGCTCCGATGAGCGGTCGGGGGGCGGGGCGGTCTCCTACGATCGACGACCGATGAACCTCGACGCCGTACCGACGATGAACGCGGCCCCACTCGGGCTCTTCACGGACCTGTACGAGCTGCGGATGGCGCAGACCTACCTCGCGGCAGGGATGAGCAGCGAAGCCACCTTCAGCCTCTACGTCCGCCCCGACCAGGCTCGTCCGTGGCTGCTCGCCGGCGGGCTGCACCGGGTGTACGACGTGCTCGACCGGTTCCGCTTCGGGCCGGAGGAGATCGACTACCTCGCTGACGATCGTGGGTTCGGGGACGAGTTCCTCGGGTGGCTGTCCGAACTGCGTGTCACGGGTGAGCTCCACGCCGTCCCCGACGGCACGGTCATCCTGGCCGACGAACCGTTGCTCGAGCTCACCGCCCCGCTGCCGGTCGCACAGCTCCTCGAGACCGCGATCATGAACGTCGTGCATCTGCCGACGATGATCGCCACCAAGGCGGCACGGTGCGTCGTCGTGGCGGGCGAACGGGCGCTCGCGGACTTCGGGGCGCGCCGGGCCCACGGCATCGAAGCGTCACTGGAGGCGGCCCGCGCGGCGTACGTCGCTGGCTTCAGCGCCACGTCCAACGTCGAGGCAGGACGGCGCTACGGCATCCCCATCACCGGCACCATGGCCCACGCGCTGGTGCAGGCGTTCGAGGACGAGCTGGACGCCTTCCGGGCGTTCGCCACCGACCACCCCGACAACTCGGTGCTGTTGGTCGACACCTACGACACGCTCGACGGCGTCGACAACGCCATCGACGTCGGTCGCGAGCTCCGGGAGCGGGGTCACGAGCTGGACGGGATCCGGCTGGACTCCGGAGACCTCGAGGAGCTCGCTCGTCGCAGCCGCGAGAAGCTCGACGACGCGGGGTTCCCCGACGCATCGATCTTCGCCTCCGGGGGCCTCGACGAGTGGCGCATCGACGAGTTGGTGGCGGTCGGGGCGCCGATCGACGCCTTCGGGGTCGGCACCTCGCTCACCACGTCACGCGACCGACCGGCGGCCGACATCGTCTACAAGCTCGTCGACTACGACGGTGTTCCCCGGGCCAAGTACAGCGAGGGCAAGGTCCTGCGACCCGGCGCGAAGCAGGTGTTCCGGACCAGCGGACCGGACAGCGACGTGTTGGCGCGCCGCGGAGAGGAGCTCGACGGGCGGCGGCTGCTCGAACCCGCCTGGCACGACGGCCAGCGCCTGCTGGACGTGTCCGTCGATGCCGCCCGCACCCGGGCTGCAGAGGAGCTCCGGACACTCCCGGACGAGTGGCGGCATCCCGACGGGCCCGGGGAGCCGCCGTCCCCGACGATCAGCAGGGAGCTCGAGGAACTGAGCGCCGAGGTCCGCTCCCGGGAACTCGGATGACCACCGACCGCGACGAGTCGCTCCGTCGTGACATCCGGCTGCTCGGGAACCTGATCGGCGAGACGCTCGTCCGCCAGGAGGGGCGGGACCTGCTCGAGCTCGTCGAGCAGGTCCGCGAACGGTCGAAACGGGCCCGGCGGGAGGACGAGCCGGCAGCGGCGGAAGAGCTCGAAGCGATCCTCGGAGACCTCGACCTCGTCACCACGACCAAGCTCGTGCGCGCCTTCAACACCTACTTCTACCTCGCCAACGTCGCCGAGCAGGCCCACCGCGTCGACGAGCTGACCGCCCGCAGCGAGCATCGGGGGACGCTGGCGTCGACGTTCCGCCGCCTCGCCGACGCGGAGGTTGCCGGCGAGGAGCTCCAAGCGGTACTCGACCGCCTGGAGCTGCGTCCGGTGTTCACGGCCCACCCCACCGAGTCGTCACGGCGATCGATCCTGCGCAAGATCCGGTGGGTGGCGGAGCTGCTCGAGGAGTACAACGACCCCCGCTCGACCTCGGCCGACCACCAGCGTGTCGAGGTGCGGCTGGCAGAGGTCATCGACCTCCTGTGGCAGACCGACGAGCTCCGGCTCGAACGCCCCGACCCGGTCGACGAGGCCCGGGCGGTGATCTACTACTTCGACGAGCTCTTCAGTGAGGTGGTACCCGCGCTGTTCGAGGAGTTCGCCCGTCATCTCGACGAGCACGGGTACGAGCTCGCTCCCGATCAGGTCCCGATCCGGTTCGGGACCTGGGTCGGCGGCGACCGTGACGGCAACCCCAACGTCACCCCGGCCGTGACCCGCGACGTGCTGCGGGTGCAGGCCGACCACGCGTTGCGCGACCTGCTCGAGGCGGTCGAGCGGCTCGCGACCGACCTGTCGTCCTCGGTACGTGTCGTGGACGTCAGCGACGAGCTCCAGGCCAGCATCGCCGACGACCGTCGACGACTGCCGGACGTCTACGAGCGGTTCGAGCACCTCAACCGCGAGGAGCCGTACCGGCTCAAGTGCACCTTCATCCACGAGCGGCTCACCCACACCCGCGAGCGCATCCTCACCGGCCGGCCCGCTGGCCCCGAGGAGTACGAGAGTGCCGGCGAACTGCTGGACGAGCTGCGACTCATGCACGACTCGCTGCTCGAGAACCGGGGCGAGCTCATCGCCCGTGGCTCGCTGGCCCGGCTGATGCGGCTCGTGGCCGCATTCCGGCTCCACCTCGCGGTGATGGACGTCCGCGAGCACGCGCAGCGCCATCACCTCGCCCTGTCGGAGCTGTTCGAGCGGGTGGGGCTCGACCCGCCGTACGACGATCTCGAGCGGGAGGACCGTCGCGCACTGCTGGTCGAGGAGCTCGAGCAGCGCCGCCCGTTGAGCACCCCCACGACCGAGCTGTCCGACGACGCCACCACGGTCGTCGACACCTTCCACCGCATCCGAGAAGCGCTGGACCACAACGGCGAAGAGGTCATCGAGTCCTACATCATCTCCATGACGCGTGGGGTAGACGACGTGCTCGCACCCGTGGTGCTGGCACGCGAGGCGGGACTCGTGGACGTGCACGGAGGCGTCGCCCGGATCGGGTTCGTGCCGCTGCTCGAGACACCGGAGGAGCTCGGGACCGCTGCGCAGTTCCTGGACGAGCTGCTGTCGATCGACAGCTACCGGGAGCTCGTGAGGCTGCGGGGCGAGCGGCAGGAGGTCATGCTCGGTTACTCGGACTCCTCGAAGCTGGGTGGGATCACGACGTCACGGTGGGAGCTGCACAAGGCTCAGCGGCGGCTCGTGGAGGTGTCCGCTGCGCACGGGGTGAGGCTCGTCATCTTCCACGGGCGCGGGGGCAGCGTCGGGCGGGGCGGTGGGCCGACGAACGAGGCGATCCTGGCCCAGCCACCCGGCACCGTCGACGGCGAGATCAAGATCACCGAGCAGGGCGAGGTGATCTCCGACAAGTACGCGCTGCCCGGCCTTGCGCACCGCAATCTCGAGCTGACCCTGGCGGCGACCCTGGAGGCGAGCCTGCTGCACCGAGCGCCGTTGAACCCGCCGGAGGACCTGGCTCGATGGAACGAGGTGATGGAGGTGGTCTCCGGTGCCGCGTACGACGCGTACCGCGGACTCGTCGAGGCTCCCGGTTTCCCCGACTACTTCCGGCAGTCGACACCGGTGGACGAGCTGTCCGAGCTCCATCTGGGCTCGCGGCCGTCCTCCCGCGGGGGCGGTCGTGGACTCGGCGACCTCCGGGCCATCCCGTGGGTCTTCGGGTGGACACAGAGCCGGCAGGTCGTGCCCGGGTGGTTCGGGGTCGGCTCCGGCTTGGCGGCCGCCAGACGGGACGGGTACGACCGCGACCTGGACGCCATGCACGATCGTTGGCAGTTCATGCAGATGTTCGTCTCCAACGTCGAGATGACCCTCGTCAAGACCGATCTCGGCATCGCGCGCCGCTACGTCGACAGTCTGGTCGACCCCGACCTCCACCGGATCTTCGACCTGATCTGCGAGGAGTTCGAGCGCACCGTCGAGCAGGTCCTCGCGATCACGGGCGAGGACGAGCTGCTGGCCGGACACCCCGTGCTGCGTCGCACCCTCGACGTCCGCGACGCTTACCTGGATCCGCTGAACATGCTCCAGGTCTCGCTGCTCGCACGCACCCGCGAGCTGGACGCGTCCGACGAGCAGTTGCGACGTGCGCTGCTCCTGACCATGAACGGCATCGCCGCCGGCCTGCGGAACACCGGCTGACGGCTCACGCGAGCCCGGCCAGCAGCGAGGCGAGGTTCGCCCCGAGGCTGTCGAGGTCGTAGCCACCCTCCTGGATCAGGAGTGTCGGCAGGCCCAGCGACGCGATCCGCGCCCCGACCTCTGCGTACACCTCGGTGGTGAGGTCGAACCCCCCGATCGGATCGCCGCGGTACGTGTCGAACCCGAGCGACACGACGAGCGTCGCAACCTCGGCAGCGTCGATGCGCTCGAGTGCGCCTTCGAGGGCCGCCAGGAAGTCGTCGTCCTCGGTGTGACGGGGGAGGGGCAGGTTCACGTTCCACCCCCGTCCCGCTCCCTGACCGATCTCGTCGGCGTGACCGGTGAAGTAGGGGAAGGCGGCCCCGGGACCAGCGTGGACGGAGACGTACAGGACGTCGTCGCTGGTCCAGAAGATGTCCTGCGTGCCGTTGCCGTGGTGGTAGTCGACGTCGAGCACCGCGACCCGGCCCCCGGCGGTCAGGTGGCGGGCGGCCACGGCTGCACCGTTGAACAGGCAGAACCCGCCGTAGTAGTCGCGCCCCGCGTGGTGGCCGGGCGGCCGGGTGAGCGCGTAGGCGAGCGGGGCGCCGTCAGCGACCGCGTCGGCAGCGGTCAGCGCGACGTCGACGGCGGCGCGGGCTGCCTCGTAGCTGCCGGAGACGACCGGGGTGGCCGTGTCGAAGCACCACCAGCCGACGTTGCCGAGGTGCGACGGGCTCGGGCGGCCTCCGTCACGCAGGCGGGGGATCGGGAAGGTGTCGGGGATCATGACCTCGGGGCCGCCGCTGGCACGCCAGCGGTCGTAGCCGTCCGCCAGGAAGGCGACCAGGTCGGGGTCGTGCACGGCGAGCAGTGGCCCGTCATCGTGTGGTTGCGCGGGACGCTCCTCGATCTCGTCGAGCCCTGAGCGCAGCGCCCCGATGCGGTCGGGGCGTTCCCAGCCCGGCGCCACCCGACGGCCGAAGTTGACCTCGTGGGGAGGGTCATGGAGAGCGTGGCGGTCGTCGGAGACGACCAGCACGGGTCTGGTCACAGCTCCACGGCCTCGGCGGCAGCGGTCTCGATGAGCCCCTCGAGCTTGCGGGCCCGGGACGGGTGGCGGAGCTTGGCCAGCACCTTCTTCTCGATCTGACGGATCCGCTCGCGGGTCACCCCGTGCTTGTCACCGATCTCCTCGAGGGTGTGGCACTCGCCGTCGGAGAGGCCGAAGCGCATCATGACGACATCGCGTTCGCGGTCCTCGAGCTCCGCGAGGGCCTCGGTGACCTCGAGCCGGGTCAGGACGTACGCGGCCGACGCTTCCGGATCGGCTGCCTCGTCGTCGGGGACGAGGTCGCCGACGGTGGTGTCGCCTTCCTCGCCCACCGGCCGGTCCAGGGAGGCGATGTCGCGTCCCACGAGCCGGAGCTCGCGGACCCGCTCGATCTCCATCGCCAGGGCCTCGGCGATCTCCTCCTCCTTGGGGTCCCGCCCCAGCCGCTGGCAGAGCTCGAGCTCGGTGCGACGGATCTTGCTGACGAGCTCGTGGACGTGGACCGGCAGCCGGACCGCCCGCGACTTGTTCGCGGTGCCGCGAGTGAGTGCCTGGCGGATCCACCAGGTGGCGTACGTCGAGAACTTGTAGCCCTTGGTGTGGTCGAACTTCTCGACCCCCCGGATCAGGCCGAGGTTGCCCTCCTGGATGAGCTCGAGCAGTGACAGCCCGCGACCGAGGTAGCGGCGCGACACGGACACGACGAGCCGCAGGTTGGCGCACACCATCCGTTCCTGGGCGCGGAGGCCGTCCCTGCTGATCCGGCGGAGCTGTGCCGAGCGTCGCGTGCTGAGGTCGTCTCCGGCGTCGAGGAACTCCCGTGCCGCCCGCCCCGCCTGATCGCGCTTGGCGAGGTCGACCTCTTCCTCGGGGGTCAGGAGGTCGACGCGGCCGATGGCGTTGAGGTACTGGCGGACGGAGTCGGTCGAGAGGGACAGCGGCGACGCCGGGGGTGGATCCTCGTCATCGCTCAGGTCGTCGACGACCTGCATGCCGGCGTCGCGGGCGAACTGTGCAGCGTCGTCCAGCCAGCCCTCGGGATCGGTCAGTGCATCGTGGAGATCGTCGAGCTCCGAGAGGAGGACGTACCCGCGGCTGGCCCCGCGCTGCATGAGCTCGGTGAAGCCGTCCTTGGCAGACAGGCGCTGAGCCGTGGCCGGCCCCGCAGCCTCGTCGTCCACCCGGCGTCCTCGTGCTCCCGACTCTGCCCGGTCACCGTACCGTCCCGCCCTCGGTGACGCTGGGTGTCCCTCCCGAGACAACCGTCCGGCCAGCGCCCCGACCCACCGCAGACAGGCGCCGCGTTCGCGGCCGACCGATCGGAGCCACGAGGGTCGGATCAGTTCTGGGGGATGCGGACTCGGTTCTGGCGATGCTTCTCAATGATCGCATCTCTAAAGTGTGATATAAATATCACATGTCCACCGAGGCTCCCACCGACGACGCGGTGTTCGCCGCACTGGCGAACCCCCACCGACGTGCGATCCTCGACCTGCTCGCGGCCGAGCCGCGCACCACCGGCGAGCTGGCCGATCACCTCCCAGAGATCAGCCGGTACGCGGTCATGCAGCACCTGGGGGTCCTCGTGGACGCCAACCTCGTGGTCTTCCGACGCGAGGGACGCCGCAGGATCAACTTCCTGCACGCCGTGCCGCTGCGCGAGATCTACGAACGGTGGATCAGCGAGCTCGCCGACGAAGGTGCGGCCCAGATACTGGCGCTCAAGCGCCACATCGAAGGAGACAGCACCGTGGATGTCAGAGCAGAACGCATCGAGACCGACATGACCTTCCAGGCTCCGGCGAGCCGGGTGATGACCGCCCTGACCACCGAAACGTCGAAGTGGTTCCCCGCCACCTACGGCGAGGACCGCGTCCAGAAGATGATCTTCGACGGCCGCGTCGGAGGACGCTTCTACGAGGACTGGGGCGACGGGGCCGGGTGGGACTACGGGGTCATCACCGCGTGGGACCCACCCCGCCGGCTGTCGCTGCGGCGCCAGCTCTACCCCGGCGTCACCCTCGACACCGACTACAAGCTGGAGGAAGCCGACGGCACCACCACGCTCACGGTCACCAAGGTCGCCGTCGGTCCCATGGGCGACGACGAGATCGCCGCGTTCCAACACCACGGCGACCCCCGCAACTTCGAGGACGACCTGCGAGCCTACGTCGAAGCCTGACCCGTTCCGGGCTCCCCAAGCTACGCGAGGCACCGGTGCGGGGCGCTCCCGCGGCCTCACTCCGTACTGAGCTCGAGCCATGCTTCCTCGACTTCGGCCAGTTCGTCTTCGACCGCTCGGAGGCCGGTGTCGAGCTCCCGGGCGCGCTCGTGATCGGCGCCGGCCTTGGCCAGCGCCCGGTGCAGCTCGTCGCGCTGCGCGGTCAGCTTCTCCATGCGCTCCTCGAGCGATCGGAGCTCGCGGTGACGTCGTTGGCGGGCCCGGTTCGCCGCCGCCGTGCCGCTCCGGTCCGTTGCGCCCCGGTCGTCTTCATCGTCCTCGCGGCGCCGGGCGGCCCGGTACCGCTCCCAGTCGAGGTGGCGTTCCAGCGTGCCGTCGCGGATCGCCACCAGCCGGTCCGTGACGCGATCGAGGAAGAACCGGTCGTGGGTCGCCACGATGATCGTGCCGGCGAAGCCGTCCAGGTGATCCTCGAGCACGTTCAGCGTGTCGAGGTCGAGGTCGTTGGTCGGTTCGTCCAGCACCAAGACGTTCGGGGCGCGCACGAGCGTGTGGAGGAGAGCGAGCCGGCGTCGCTCACCTCCCGACAGGTTGGCCACGGCCGCCCGTTGCAGCTCGGGGTCGAAGCCGAAGCGCTCGGCGAGACGTTCGGCCGGCAGACGCTCGCCGTTGGCGAGCGGGATGTGGGTGCCGACTGCCAGCACGCTGTCGAGGACCGAGGCCGATCCGGCCGGGACAGCGGCGTTCTGCTCGAAGACCCCGAACTCGACGGTGGTCCCGACATCGACCTGGCCGCTGTCCGGCTCGAGCCGGCCCGTACAGACTCGCAGGAGCGTGGTCTTGCCCGACCCGTTCGGGCCCACCACTCCCACACGGTCACCGGGGCCGATCGAGAGCGAGACCTCGTCGAGCACCACCTCGTCCTCGTAGGCGACCGAGACGTCGGAGACGTCGATGACGTGCGTGCCGAGCCGCCTCCGTCCCGTCCCGAGTTGCAGGGTCACCGGGTCCTCGGTGACGACCGACCCCTCGAGCCTCTTGATCTGTTCCAGGCGGAACTTGGGCTTGCTGGTCCGGGCCTTGGGGTCGCGACGCAACCAGGCGATCTCTTTCTTCAGCAGGTTCTCTCGGCGTCGCTGCTCCTCGGCACGCCGCTCCTCACGCTGGGTCCGCGCCTCGAGGAGGGCGGCGAAGCTGCCCTGGTGCCAGTGGAGCTCGGCCGGTCGGCCCGGCCGTGGCTCGAGCTCGAGCATCCGGTTCGTCAACCGTTCGAGGAAGTAGCGGTCGTGCGTGACGAGGAGAAGTCCGACGTTGCGGTGCGTCAGCTCCTCCTCGAGCCAGTCGATGGTGTCGACGTCGAGATGGTTCGTCGGCTCGTCCAGCAGGAGGAGATCGCTGGCCGGCAGCAGTGCCTGCGCCACGGACACCCGCCGCTGTTGGCCACCCGACAGCGTCCCGACCTGAGCCGAAGGATCCAGCTCGAGACGGTCCAGCATCGCCTCCGCCTCGTGCTGCCGGACGCCAGCGTCCCCGTGTCCCATCGCCAGCTCGAGGGTCGTTGCATCCGGGGGTAGCTGCGGTGCCTGAGGCAGGTAGGTGACGTGGGTGTTCTGCCGGTGGACGACCTCACCCTCGTCGGGTGGCTCGATCCCCGCGACCAGCCGCAGCAGCGTCGACTTCCCGACCCCGTTGGGGCCGACCACCCCGACCCGGTCCTCGGTCGTGAGGCCGAACGACACGTCGGCGAACAGGGTGCGGCCGTCGTAGCGCTTGGCGACGCGGGTCAGACTCGTGACGTGCATGGTCGCCTTCGGACGGTGCGGGCGGGAGCGTACGGGTGCCGTCGTTACCCTCCGGCAGCGTGATCACGCTCAACCGCGTCTCCAAGGCCCACGGGGCCGACCAGCTCTTCGAGGACGCGTCGCTCCAGATCGTGCCGGGCCGGAAGATGGCGGTCGTCGGCCGCAACGGGTCGGGCAAGACCACGCTCCTCGAACTCGTTCTCGGGTGGCAGCGACCCGACAGCGGCGAGGTCACCCGCCAGCGCGAGCTGCGCATCGGCCACCTGCCGCAGGACGTGGAGCTCGAAGTCAGCGGTGGGACCGTGCTCGAGGTGGTCCTCGACGGCGCTGCCGAGGTCGCCGACCTCGAAGCTCGGTTGGAGGAGCTCACCGCCCGGATCGCGGCGGCCGACGACCGCGAGGAGCGCGAGCAGCTCCTCGAGGTGTACGGGCGCGAGCAGACCCGGTTCGAGCAGCTCGGGGGCTACAGCATCGAGGCCGTGGCACAGCGCGTCCTCGCGGGGCTCGGCTTCCAACCGGACGACGGAGCGCGCCCCGTCGACGAGCTCTCCGGTGGCTGGCGCGTGCGGGTGGCGTTGGCTCGGCTCCTGCTCACCGACCCCGACCTCCTCGTGCTCGACGAGCCCACCAACCACCTGGACCTCGAGTCGATCCGGTGGCTCGAGGAGACCCTGGTGGCGCACCCCAGCGCGGTCCTGTTCGTCAGCCACGACCGCGACTTCATCGACGCGGTCGCGGAGCGGGTCGTCGAGGTCGCTCACGGCACGCTGACCGAGTACGTCGGCGGTTTCGCGGAGTTCGTGGCCGAGCGCGAGGGCCGCATCGAGCGTCTCCGTGCCGCCGCCGCCAACCAGGAACGGGAGATCGCCAAGACGGAACGGTTCATCGAGCGCTTCCGCTACAAGGCGTCCAAGGCACGGCAGGTGCAGAGTCGGATCAAGTCGCTCGAGAAGCTCGATCGCATCGAGGTTCCCGAGGACGACGACCCACGTCACCGCTTCCGGTTCCCCGAGCCGCGCCGTGCCGGGCGGGTGGTCGCCACGCTCGAGGAGGCAACGGTCGGCTTCGACGGCCAGCCGGTGATCAGCGACGCCGATCTCGTGCTCGAACGAGGCTGGAAGGTGGCGGTTCTCGGCCCCAACGGCGCTGGGAAGACCACGTTGCTCCGGCTCCTCGTCGGTGATCTGGAGCCGGATGCCGGGACCGTGACCCTCGGTCACAACGTCGATGTCGGCTACTTCGCACAGCATGTGGTCGAGGAGCTCCGCCCACACCGGACGGTCCTCGAGGAGTACACCTCGGTGCTCACCGAGGAGCATCGGCGCGACAACCCCCGCACCCTGCTCGGGGCGTTCGGCTTCGGGGCCGAGGCTGCCGACCGCGCGGTCCGCTCGTTGTCCGGGGGCGAGCTGACGCGTCTCGCCCTGGCTCGCCTGATGGCCAACTCGGCCAACCTGCTCGTCCTCGACGAACCCACCAATCACCTCGACATCGCGAGTCGCGACCTGCTCGAGGACGCCCTGGTGGCCTACCCGGGGACGGTCGTGCTCGTGACCCACGACCGTCACGTCATCCGCGGGGTCGCGGACCACGTCGTCGAGGTCGACCATGGCCAGCTCCGGCTGCACGAAGGCGACTACGAGTCCTACCTCGACCGGAACGATGCCACGGCAGCCGAGCGCCTCCCCGCATCGGCCCCGCCCCGCCCCGATCAGGACACCAAGCGTCGTGAAGCAGAGCGCCGCAACGCGCTGTACCGCGCCACGAAGGACCTCCGCTCCGAGGTCGAGGAGGTCGAGGAGGCGCTCGTGGCCGCGGAAGCCGAGGTTGCGGAGCTGACCCGGCAGCTCGCCGACCCGGCCGTCTACGAGGACGACGACCGCGTCAAGGAGCTGGTGAACCAGCACGGGCAGGCGAAGGACCGTGCTGCCGAGCTGCTCGAGCAGTGGGAGCGGGTCCAGCTCCAGCTCGAGGCGGCCGAGCGTCGCGTGGAGGCCGATCTCGAGTGAGGCGACGGTGCGGTGGTCGCGCGCCGCCGGGCCAGCTCAGCCGACGTCGGCTTCGGGACTGCGATCCCGTGTGGCTGCCCACTCGAGCAGCTCGTCGTTCGGCAGCGGCCGGCTGATGAAGAACCCCTGTGCCCGCTCGCACCCGATGCGTTCGAGGTGCTCGAGCTGTTGGCCGGTCTCGACGCCCTCGGCGACCGTGCTGAGCCCGAAGCGCTGCGCCAGATCGACGATCGCGTGGGGAACCTCCGTGTCCGTGGCGGCGACCAGCGGCTCGGCGATCTTCAGCGCATGGAGCGGGAAGCGCTCCAGGTTCCGCAGCGACGAATGGCCGGTGCCGAAGTCGTCCACCGACAAGGTCACGCCCATGGCGGCGAGCGCGTGGAGCTGCTCAGCCGCGAGGTCGGGCCGAGCAGCCAGCGCCTGCTCGGTGACCTCGAGCTCGAGCCGATCGGCGTGGAGGCCGGTCGTGTCGAGGAGCTCCCCGACGAACTTCGCGAGGTCACCTCGGGTGAACTGGGTCGGCGAGAGGTTCACGGCGACGCGGGCGTGCTCGAGCCCCGACTCCGCCCACGCGGCCGCATCGGCACAGGCACGATCGAGGACCCAATCGGTCAGCGGCTGCATGAGGTCGGTGTCCTCGGCCACCTCGATGAAGGCTGCCGCCGGGATCTCGGTCCCGCCGGGGCGCACCCAGCGCACCAGGGCCTCGACCGCCACGACCTCTCGCGTCGCGATCTCGACCTGTGGCTGGTAGAGGAGCCGCAGATCCCCGGCCTCGATGGCCTCGCGGAGCTCCCGGACCATCCGCACCCTCGCCTCGTTCGCCTCCCGCAACGCGGACGTCGAGAACTGGTAGCGCCTCCGGCCGGCGGCTTTGGCGGAGTACATCGCCTGGTCGGCGTGCTGGAGCAGATCGTGGGCGGTGGTGCCGTCGTCGGGAGTGATGGCGACCCCGACGCTGACCGTCACGGTCAGCGACCGGCCGTTGACGGGGATGGGGTCCTCCATGGTGTCGAGGATCTTCTGGGCCACGGTCGCGGCACCGGCGGCGTCGTCGAGACCCTCGAGCACGACTGTGAACTCGTCGCCACCGAGCCGGGCGATGGTGTCGCCGCGACGGCTGATCGACGTGAGGCGCTCGGCGACGGTGCGGAGGACCCCGTCACCGATCTCGTGCCCGTACTGGTCGTTGACGTCCTTGAACCGGTCGATGTCGACGAAGAGCACGGCGACGCGGTTGCCGCTGCGCTCCGAGCGGGCCAGCGCGTGCTCGAGCCGGTCACGCAACAGGACCCGGTTCCCGACCCCGGTGAGCGGGTCACGCCGGGGGAGCTCCTCCTCGGGCCCGAGGGAGCGCTCGGCGAACCCTCGAGCGAGTTGCCACGCCACCGCGAGCAGGCTGACGCCGGCCACGGCCATCGCCCACGGCCGGGCGGGGCGGTTCGGGCGAGGAGCCACGACACCTCCGGTGGGTCACTCTCTGTATCGACACGCCGAGGCCAGGACTGGACGGTGTCAACCGGATCCTGGTCGGAGATGGTTCGATCTGATCGGTGCGTCAACCTCGATCGGCCCGTCGGGCGGGACTGTACGAACGGGAGGGCCGACGCCCTGACGGAGCGTAACTCGCGCGGTGCTCGCTCGTTGATCTTCATGAAGGGCCCCGCTCGCGCGGGGCGGAGGAACACGAAGGGAGACGACGATGAACCGCAAGCGCCTGATCAGCATCCTCGCCGGCCTGACCCTGTCCATGGCCACGTTCGCCGGCCCGGCCGCCGCCCTCGAAGGTGTCACCGTCGAGGACGACACCGTCGAGGCCGAGCTCGCCGACACCACGGTGACGCTCGAAGCGGACGAGGATCCTTCGCTCGAAGCCAGCACCGACGAGGACAGCGTCAGCCTGGACCCGACCGGAGACGACCCCGTCGAGACCACCCTCGATGACGACGAGGGCGACACCGTCGACCAGACCATCGACGAGGCCGGCGACCTTCTCGAGGAGGACCCTGCCGCGGCGGAGGACGACGGGCCGACCTCGAACGACGACGGCGACGTCAAGACCGCCGACGGCGACGGCACCCGTGCCGCAGCCACTCCGCAGAACGAGGGGCCGGCGTTCGACGCCTCGGCGCTCGACGCCCAGGCGGCCCACCGGTACGGATCCGCCTACCAGCAGCCGACTCCCGCTGCGGTCGCGGACACCGGGGACACCGCCGAGCCGGCGCCGGTCGTCGCCCCGCCCCGCGACGAGGAGACCGTGGACCTCGCCGCCTCCACCCCGATCTCCGACCCGGCCTCGCCGCCCTTCGCGTTGAAGGTGTTCGCGAGCCTGCTGGTCGCCGGGACGGCGATGACCTGGTGGAACGCCCGCGAGGCCGTCGGGATCCAGGCCAACGACTGACCGCTTCCCACGAGCCCGGGGGTCCTCTCCCTGCCCCCGGCTCCTCCACGACCACGGGCCCGGCTCGAGCCGGGCCCGTGGTCTTTGCGTCGTCGCAGCACGCCCGGGTCGGGATCGCGCCGGGGCGGAGGGGGCTGCCGTCGGAGCTTCCCACGCTGCTCGGTCGGCCAGCGGTCGATGTCCGTTCGGCCATCGGCGGGCCGTAGTCTGGCGGTCACCTCCCCGCTCCTCTCCCACAGGACCTGCCATGACCGAGCTGCGCGATGCGCTGTACATCGATGGCGTGCGCCTCTCGATCGGACGCGCGAAGGACACCGGCTACTACGCCCAGACCCGCGCCGACGACATGTCGGTGCGCGCGATCAGAGCGCTCATGGATCGCAACCCCGAACTCATCGAGCGGGGCGTCGACGACGTCGCGTGGGCGGCGACGGCCCAGGTCGGCGACCAGGGGCTGACGCTCGGGCGCTCGCTCGCGATCCTGTCCGGACTCGGCACGGACGTCCCCGGCTACGCCATCGACCGCATGTGCGCCGGCGCCCTGACCGCGATCGTCAATGCCGCCAACGCGGTGAGGGTCGGGGCACAGGACGTGGTCATCGCGGGCGGGGTCGAACACATGGGCAACCATCCCATGGCCGAAGAGGTCGACCCCAACCCCCGCTTCCTCGCCGACGACCTCGTCGACCAGTCCGCGCTCGTCATGGGGAACACCGCCGAGAACCTCCACGACGAACACCCCGAGATCTCCCGCGACCGAGCCGACGAGTACGCGCTGCAGTCGCAGGAGCGCACCGCCAAGGCGCAGGCCAACGGCGACTTCGCCGACCACGTGATCCCCATGACCGTCTGGACCGACGACGGCTGGCAGGTGGTTGCCGAGGACGAGCACCCGCGGCCGGGAACCACCATGGACGACCTCGCGGGACTGACGTCACCGTTCCGCCCCGGCGGCCGGGTCACGGCCGGGAACGCCGCGGGACTCAACGACGGCGCCGGCGGGGTGTTGCTCGCCTCCAAGGAGACCGCTGACGCGCTCGGTGTCACCGGCAAGATGCGGGTCGTCGATTACGCGTTCGTCGGGGTCGAGCCCGAGATCATGGGGCGCGGGCCGATCCCCGCGACCGACAAGCTGCTGTCCAAGACCGGTCTCACGATCGACGACATCGATGTCATCGAGATGAACGAGGCCTTCGCCGTCCAGTGCGTCGCGTTCCTCGACCACTTCGACCTCCCCCTCGACACCGAGAAGGTCAACCCCTACGGCGGGGCGATCGCGCTGGGGCATCCCCTCGCCTTCAGCGGGGCGCGCCTGGCCATGCAGCTGGCGCACTACTTCGACACCCACGAGAACGCCACCCGGGGGATCACGACCTTGTGCATCGGCCTCGGGATGGGCGCCGCCGTGCTGTGGGAGCGTGTCTGAGCCCGCGATCCCGACCATCCGTCGCTCGTCCACGTCCCCGTTCCGACCACGCCCTGACCACGGAGGAGCACCCGTGTCCAACGAGATCTTCACCCAGTTCAAGCTCCAGTACTTCGACTC